>CAZLXP010000094.1:0-10271 GCA_964563535.1 uncultured bacterium
GGGTTCCTGACGATAAAGGGCGTGGCGGGCTACGATTTATCGAAGCTCTTTTTGGGTTCGCGGGGCCGCGCCGGCCTGATAACGCGGGTGCGGCTTCGCTTATTTGCGCGCCCGGGCGAAGCCGTTTTTTGGCGGGCGCGCGGCGCCGCGGCGGCCGCGGCCGAGGCGGGGGAGCGCGTTTGTCGGCTAGCGGCGGACGGCGAAACGTTGATTTATGCCGACGGCCACCCGGGCGACGTGGACGTCGTCGCGGAGCGGCTTCGGCACGCGTGGCCTACGTTGGCGCCGGTATCCCGCGGTGACGACGCGAGCGGCGATTTCGCCGCCGCGGTAACGGCGCTCCCGTACCGGCCGGCCGACGAGCCTCCCGCCGCCGCGCCCCCTTGTTCCGATTTATTCGTCTAAGCCGCAACTTCGGGGCCGGTATTTCGTATTTAAAGTTAAGGAGGGGTCGGAGGGGTCTACCCTTCGGCCTTTATTAATTTACCGTTATGGAGCCCGCGGTTCTCCCGAACCAGGTTGACGCCGACAGCGCCCTCGCGCGCCAAGCCGCCGCGGGCGACGAAACCGCGTTTGAAGGTCTCGTCGGGAAATATAGCCGCCCCATCCTGGATTATTGCCGGCGGCTGGTGGGCGACGCTACCGCGGCGGAAGACCTGGCCCAGGAAACCTTCGTGAAATTTTACCTCGGCCTTTCGACTTTTGACCCCTCTCGGCCCGTTCCCCCTTATTTATACCGCATCGCGCACAACCATTGCCTCGACTGGCTGCGCAAGAAGAGGTTGCCGACGGTCTCCCTCACGTGGGAAGACGAGGAGGCGGGGACCGTCCGGGAGGCCGAGGCGCCGGACGCGACGTTGGCTCCGGACGAGCTCGTCGAACGGGCCGAGGTTCAGCAAGCGGTCGACGATGCCCTCGCCTCGCTGCCGCCGACGTACCGCGGCGCCCTTATTATGCGACATCGCGAGGGGATGTCGTACGAGGAGATAGCCGAAGCGCTCGATATGCCTTTGGGGACCGTAAAGGCCCGCATCCACCGGGGCCGCGAAAGGCTGCAACAAAAGCTGGCAAAATACGTATAAATTATCGGAGAAAAAGATGGCGGCCGATTGCTCGAAAATAAAAATTTTAATGCACGAAGCCATCGACGATGACCTCGACGTAAAAGAACGTTATTATTTCAATAGACATCTCGCCGTTTGCGCGCGGTGTCGGCGCGAATATGAGGTTTTGGCTGGGGCCGTTGGGGCCTTAGCCGCGGCGCCGCGCCTCGAGCCGTCGCCCACCTTCGTCGCCGACGTGATGCGGCGGGGCCGCCTCGCGAAGGCGCGCCAGGGGCGACGGCGGCTAGCGCTCTCATGGGTTGCGGCCGCGGCCGCCGCCGCGGCCGGCGCCGGGGCCGTCGCCTTCTGGGGCGTCTTTCTAAAGGGGGCCGTTAGCTTAGCGTTCGGGCGCGTTGCCGGCGACCTGGCGACGACGGCCGCCGGCAGTTGGAAAGTGGCGAAAGCCTTGGGGTTCCAAGCGGACGCGCTCGGCAAAGTATTTTCGGCCTTGGGGCGCGCCGGTTCCGCGCTGGCGTGGGAAGGCGTCAGGGCGTCGTCGCCGATTTACCTGGGCGCGTTCGTCGCCATCGGCCTTTTTTACCTGGCGTGGCGCGCGGGTTCTCGAGCCGCGGCGCCACTGGTCCAGGTCATATAAATGCTCGTTCGCGTCTTATATTTAATTAAGGAGAGAAATATGAAAGCGCTATTGCCTATCACGCTTCTTCTCGCGTTTAATTTCGCGTTAGTCGCGGCGGCGCCGGCGCTCGGCGAAAAGGCCGCGCCTACGGCGGCGACCGGGGAAACGGCCGCGACCGCCGAAGCCGCTTCGGCCGAAAAGGCCCCGACGGCGAAAGAGGAGGGCGGAACCGAGGACCGCGTAGTCGTGGGCGAAGACCTGTTTATAAAGGAAGGCGACGTAGTCGACGGCGACGCGGTCGTTACGGGCGGCGACCTCACCGTAAACGGGACCGTCACGGGCGACGCGGTGTGCACCGGCGGCGACTTGACGGTCGGCCCCAAGGCGGTTATAAGCGGCGACGTGGTGGCCATCGGCGGCAAGATCAAGGTAACGCCGGGCGCGGTAATAAGCGGCGAACGGGTATGCGTGGGTTGCGGCGTCCCGGGCGTCAAGACGTTTAAATTTATTAAGAAGACCGGCGGCGAGGCGGGCGAGTTGAGCGGCCGCATCGTGAACGCCGCGGCTGAGTTTGTCTTCTTCGGCTTTTTGATATTCGTGGCGCTGCTTTTGACGGTTTTTCTCCCGCGGCAGTTCGGCCGCGTCGAGGAGCATCTTGCCGGCGACTTCCCGCGCTCAGTGCTGGTGGGGGTCGCGGCGCTGCTCCTCTTGCCGCTGATAATGCTCGTCCTGGCCGTGACCATAGTCGGCATCCCGCTCGTCGCGCTGCTCATCCTCGCGACGCTCATTTCCTTGCTCGTGGGGTATATCGTATTGGCGCGGGTCCTGGGTCGTAAGCTAGTCGGCGAGCGGCCGGTCATGCTCCAGATTCTGGTAGGGCTGCTCCTACTGCAAAGCGCGGCGTTGGTGGGCGACGTAATCGCTTTACCGGGCGGCGTCCTCGAGACGGTGGGCGGCATCTTCGTCGGCGTCGGCTGGGTAATTTTAATCGCGGGCAGCTTCATCGGCCTGGGCGCCGTCGTCTACTCGTGGTTCGGGAAGCGGACGCTGGCCGAGACCGCCGCGGCCCGGGTCGCGAAGAAGAACAAAACGGCTGAGAAACCGGCCCCGGCTTAGGCTGCGTAAACGTATATGACACGATAATAAAAAAACCCGGCCGCGAGGCCGGGTTTTTTATGCGGAGAACGCCTGTTTTTTTACGTTGCGGTTTTACGGTCATTATGGTATAAAACTACCGCACGTTTTTTATCCCGCGTTTTTTAAAACCAAGAGGAGGAATGATGAGGAAAGTAACGTATCTATTAATCGCTTTAACGGCGTTAGCGGTTTTGGTACCCACGGCCGCGGCGACGGGTAAACAGGTTACCGTAAGTAACGGCACAGGGGGGAACGTCATCCCGTGGTGGCCGACCTATTTCCCTAACGGCTGCCGTTGCCAGATGCTCTACGACCAGGCCAAGATAAGTTACGCGGGCACGATTAACGAGTTCGAGCTTGAGAAGGGCGACGCGTCGTCGTGCACCGTCACCAACGTAAAGTTCTACCTGTGCCATACCAAATTGACCGCGCTCACGGCCGTTTTCCAGGATAACTACAGCGGCAACACGCCGGTCAACGTAGCCTCGTACGCCAACTATACGGTGCCGGCCACGGCCGGTTTCTACCCCATCCCGATGACGAGTACGTTTGCGTATAACAATACGGACAACCTTATCCTGGAGATAACGTACGAACGCATAACCGGCTCGGCGTGCGCCCTGCGCAACGGTGGTTTGGCGGCGCACCGGTGTTGGGCGTATAGCCCCACCGCGACGACGGGGACGGCCGACGCCGTCGGATACAACGGCCGGATTTCGTTCTCGTACTACACGGCGCTCGAGCCGACGTCGTTGGGCCGCGTCAAAGGTTTATTCAGATAAAACCGCTTCCGCACGATGATGAAAACCCGGCCGCGAGGCCGGGTTTTTTGGTGGGGCGGGGGCTCTAGGCCGCGTGGAGGCGTTGTCCCGGTAGACAGGGGGCTTAAGCCCCCTGTCCAGGGCCGACCTTAAGGTCGGCCCGTATCGTTGGCGGCGGGCCGGTCTAAAGACCGGCCCCTACTTGTTTCCGGATAATGTTATCCGGGCGCGGCTCGGGTGCCGATGGGCGGGGCACAATATTCGAATACTTGGTCGGGGCCGGCGGCATAAAAAAACCCGGCCTCGCGGCCGGGTTTTATATAACCCCGAGTTTGATAATACTACGGCGAGAAGTCGAACTTGTAGGTGAGGGAGGTTTCGCCGGCGGCGGGGGCGAAGCGCGCCCGCCGGGCCGCGGCGGTCACGGCGCTTTCCACCGCGGAGTTGCCGATGGTGGAGGAGACGACGTGGGCGCTGGTGACGGAGCCGTCCGCGGCCACCTTGATGCTCAAGATGACGTGGCCCTCCAGGCCGGGGGTCCGGCCGAGCTCGCGGCTATACGTGGCGCGCACGCCGCCCATGGCGCCGCTAAGGCCGGCGGTGATGGCGCCGCCGGAGCGCGCCGGGTCCTCGGCGCCGCCGCCCTCCGCTCGCAACAGGCCGGCGAGCTTGGCCTTGCCCCGCGCCGTGGCCATTCTCTCCTTGGGGACTTCTTTCGCCAGCTTTGTTTTCTCCTTGCGCGCCTTTTCTATCTCCGCGGCGATCTCCTCGGCCTTGACCTCGTCGCCCGCGGCCAGCGCCGCCTCGTATTGGCCGGTGAGGTCGTCGATCTTGCGCTCGAGGTCCGAGATGCGCGCCAGCTTGGCGGCTATCTCGCGGCCGGGCTTGTAGATGAGAAAGTAATACGACGGCGCGCCGATGATAATCGCCAGCACGACCACGGCGCCGGCCACGACCAGCGGCAGGCGGCGGCGCCGCTTGATGGCCTTGCCCATCGTCGCGAGCTCGCGTTCCTCGTCGGCGAGGCGGACGCGCTCGGCGTCGAGGCGTTCCCGCTCGGAGGCGAGGCGGGCGACCTCGCCGTCGCGTTCCTCCTTCGCCCGCTTGACTTCTTCTTCGTATCGGGCGATGAGCCGCTGGCGCTCGGCGTCGCGCTCGGCCGCCAGCCGTTTTACTTCCTCGTCGCGTTCGGCCTCCAGCCGCTGGCGCGCCTCCTCCCGCTCGACCTCCAGCCGTCGGAGTTCTTCTTCGCCCTCGACGATGGTTTTCTCGAGCTGCTCGCGCAGCTCTTTTTCCTGTTCCTCGAGCGCGGCGCGTTCTTGGGCGAGGGCCTCGCGCTCGTCGGCGATGCGCTTCTGCTCTTCGGCGCGCGCTACGGGGGTGAGCATTATGGGCGGCCTGCCCTCCCGGACGCTACCGAGCCAGGAGGCGAAGGCGCCGCGCTCCCTCTTCGCGCGCGCCTCGTCGAAGACCGCCTTGAGGTGGACGAGTTTTTCGGCCTTGACCCAGGCTTTCTTGTCCGCCCTCCGGATGTAGTCCGTCGGGTGGAACTTGTCCTGGTCGATCCAGGCCTTGATTTCGTCGACGGTGAGGGGCCCGTGCTCGACGCCGGCGACGCGCACGTATAATTCTATTTCCCGCTTTTCGTCCATGAGGGTCTCAATCCGCGACGCGAACGCTAACGCGGCAAGCTAACATACGCCCCGCCCTAAATCAAGGGCAAACCGACGCGCGTTAAGGATAGAAAAATAAGCCTATTAACACGTCGAAGGCCAGGTAATTATCGGCTTCCACCAGATTCCCGCCGCGCGTGACGCTGTCGCCGCCGAAGGTCGCGAGGAAGCGGCCGCGCAAATCGGCGCCGAAGTTCTCGACGAGGTAGTACTCCATCCCGCCTTCGGCGTAGGCGCCCACCCGGGTGGCTTTGTGCTCTTCGGTCCCGACGGCGGCGGGCACGGTGGCCCGCGAGACGGCGACGGCGGCGCCGCCGCCGGCGTACGGCATGCAGGGTAAGTATTCGAACCGGTAGTTCGCGCCGACCAGGATGGGTAAGACGTCGTAACTCGCGCTCTCGGCGCCCGGGAAGCCCTTGGCTTTGTGCTCGAGCCGATAGGCGACGCCCGCCGTCAAACTGAGGTTCGGCGTAAGGCAGAAGATGGCGCGACCGTCGGCGACGGCCGAGGCCCTCACGATGTCGCCGTAGTCGCCCGCCGGTATGCCTAAGCCGCCGGCCACGCCCAGGCCCCACACTATCGCCCACGCGGGGCCGGCCGCGAGGAAAATCGCTGCCACGTAACGCATACGTTCGCCCGCCTTTTCGTAAGGACTGGCCGTTGCGGTAACGTAAACTAATACCACACGCGGAGGCGAAAAGCAAGGGCGCGACTTTTCGCGTCGTACGCGCCGGATTCAGCGTTTAAGAAATTTCGCGACGGCGACGGAAACCGCTTAGCAAAAAAGGCGGCCCGACGGCCGCCTTAATAGTTTCGGCGTAAATATTATTTGAATAACGCCTTGATACGCCCCACTGACGACGGGACGACGGCGGGAAGCGACTCCCGGAAGTATTGGATGCGGTTATTATGATAATCTACGACGTATAAGCGGGTACCGGGAGCGTTAAAACCGACATTAAACGGCCAATCGAATTCGCCGTTCCCGGTTCCGGGGGTTCCCCATTTGCCCAGAAACGAGCCGCTTGTAGTAAAGTATTGTATGCGGTTATTATTACGGTCGGCTACGTAAATGTAGCCGTCGGGCCCGTACGCGATGCCTTCGGGGTATCCGAATTGGCCGTCGCCACCGCCTACGGAACCCCACTTGCCGAGGAAGGAACCGCTGGGGGTAAAATATTGGACGCGGTGGTTCCAATTGTCCGTCACGTAAACTAAGCCGCTAGGTAATATGGCTAAGTATACGGGGAACCTGAATTGGCCGTCGCCGGTCCCGGCGGAGCCCCATTTGCCGAGGAAAGAGCCCCCCGGCGTGAAGTATTGTATACGGTAGTTAGCGCCGTCAGCTACATACCAATTACCGTTAGGCGCGAACCTTATTCCTATAGGGCCGTAAAACTGACCGTTGCCGGAACCGCGGGAGCCGTGAAAGCCGAGGTACGTGCCGGTGGGCGTAAAATATTGAACGCGGTTATTATCGTAATCCGTTACGTAAACGTTGCCATTCGAGGTAAACGCTAAGCCCCGGGCCAAGTCGAACTCCCCGGCGCCTGTACCTAACGTCCCCCATTTGCCTAGGAACGACCCGCTAGCGGTAAAGTATTGGACGCGGTTGTTATAAGCATCCGCGACGTAAACGTTGCCATTACCAGCTATGGCGACATCTTCCGGGTGGTTAAACTGGCCGTTGCCCGAACCCCCCGAGCCCCACTGGCCCTCGTAAACCCACACGGCCGCGGCGCCGGTAACTGCTACGGCTAGCGCCCCAACCATATATAAAACGTAACGTCTCATATTATCACCCCTTTTTACGATTTCTATTAATATAGTAAGGGACCGGGCCATAAGGAATGTGATTACGGTGCAAATATAGGTTACCTATTCGAACAACGCCTTTATCCGCCCCAGCGACGCCGGCGCTACCGGGGCGTCGTCCTCATAGTTATAAATATACTTAGTCGCCGCGTCTACGACGAACAAACCCTTGGTCGGATAGGTATCTCTTCCTTTTATATAATTGTATTGTATAAGCCCCGACGGTGTCTCGATACCGGTTATAAAGGGGTCCCGGTAAATTCTAACGTAAACGGCATGGGTACCGGCATCGCCGACCAACGCCCAATTATCGCCGAAGCACGAAGTAGGTTTCAACCCCGGGCCCCGGAACGCGCTTATAAGGTAACCTTCCTCGAGGTCCAAAGCCGCGACGACGTTCATACTAGGTATCGTTACCTCAAGTCGTGGCGGCCATCCATAGTCTATACCCGCGGGGCCGGGGAGCGGACAGAGGAAAGAACTCAGGACCGAGCCCATAGTCGTAATTTTATATATCCAAGAATTTAGGTTATTAGATAAATATAACGTATCTTCATGTGGTACAGCGGTTATACCCCAAGCCCCGGGGCCCCCCGGCGCCGGGAAACTAGAAGCTACGGAACCTGTTTTTGGGTTTATTACGAAAACCTGGGGTATAGGGCCGTCGCCTACTAAGTAATCGCCGAGCCCGGTAAGGCCCCGGGGCTCAGCGCAAGGGGCCGGGCACGATGATACCACGTACCAACCGCCGGCGGCGACGTAAGGTATAATAACGGAAAAAACGCCCGAAACGTAAATATATTTCTTAAACATAATCAGGCCCCTTGGTTTCAAGGTTTCGTGAAATTGGCTGCCGCGCGTATGAAATTGTGCTTAGTCGCGACTATTTTACCGCCGGGGGTAGTGGTGGGTACCCGGAACTCGCAAACCCCGTTGCCGTTCGATATATTCAATAAATAAGTACCGTCGCCACTTAAGCAAACGTTAGCGAGGGATATATTTTTTCTCTCGGACCCTTCGAGGTAATTTACATTGACCTTAACTCTATAATATTGGTCGGATATTCGTTCCGTATCTACGAACATATACATTTGGACCGGGTCGTCGGTCCATACGTTCATCTCCGGGTCCCCGGTCAACATGTGCATATAAGTCAACGGGTGTTTCCATTCCCATGTCGGCGCCCTACGGAAATATTCGTAACGCGTCCACGCATACGTAGGCCCTATTATATAATTATCATCATCCCAACCGGGGGTTTTGTTCATAAGTTTTTCGTAGAATATATTTCTTAACCGTGCCGACCATGGCCGTAACCAACCCCATACTCCCGACCGCGTAGTGCCTAAAAATGCGACGCCGCCCCCATGGTAGTTAAATATGAAACTTTCGCATACGGGTTTGCTAAGTTGGTCGTGCTTATCGTACGTAAAATCATTTATATTACAGGACTCGGAATATAATACGCCGTAGCGTTCTTTCTCGCTATATAGCTCCGCTACCGTAGATGGGTAAATAGTTCTATGCACTCTCATGTTTTTTTGGTATTGGTCTGAAGCCCACGATTGTACCATACCCGCGTTATCGGTGCGCGTCATCAGGTCGAAATAATATACATGGCCGTGGGTATCGATCTCTATCAAACCGTAACCCTCGTTAACCGCCTCGCTTACCTCATAAGGTTCGGGGCGGTCCGGCCGTAATACTAGCGGCCAATCAGGCCACCCTTCCTTGCCCTCGTACATAGTTTTCTTATAAAAATATGCGGGTATATAATTATCAAATAAATACTTTTCTAGGCTTTTAGGATCTAGGGCGACGTCGGCGGCTACGTGTAAAGCGCGGTGTAGGTACGTCTTCCCGCCTATTTTTTCTACGTTAGGGTCTTTTTCGTATTTTAATAGTTTCCATAGCCAACCGGAAAATTCCGTAGCGGTAGTCGCGGGTATCCACCCGCACGCGATATCCGGTTTGAAAACGTTGGGGCCGCTTATCTCGCCGGGTTCGCCAAAGTAGTCGTCGCCGTCGGGGTTCCAGTTTATGTCCAGGTCCATATAGTAGATATCCGAAGGTATTACGTCAGGTCGGTACGGGTTTACCGGGTCATCTTCATAAACCAAAACCCTTATAGGCACGACCCCCCACTTGCCCCAGTATTTTTTATACGTCGGCTCGTAATCTAACGAGTCTACGTCGCCTACGAATAAAACGTATTCGTAGCCGTTTTTCAGCTGCGCTTTTAAAAATTTACGTACTGCTACTTGCCAATCCCAATATTCATTCCCTTCCTGGGGATAATGGGTTTTAATATCATCTACCGTTTTCACGAGCGTAGGAACGCCTTTATCTTTCTTCCAAGCCCGGAAATCGCTAAAACCGCTGGCGCTGGTAAGGTTGATATCTACCGGGTATTCGTTATAATAATAAGCCTTGTTATTAGTTATAATAATATATGGATAAGGGAACGTCCCGTCTTCGGGCCAACTGTTGTCGTCGTCTATAGGTACGCTCGACGAAAAATACGCCGACGGCTTATTGTAAGCTACTTTAACAATTTCTCCTTCTTCCTCATACTCGTCGTAACCTATTACGTCTACGAAATTAACCGGCTCCCGGTAATCGTATACGTTATCGGGGTTTAATACGGTCGTCTTAACGAACTCGCTCCACTTATTGTAAATTTGCTCCCATTCCCACCGCTCCGCGGCGGGCGGTTGTCCGGGCGGCGTGTAATTTACCCTTACCGTCAGCGATTCGAGTTTTGCCACGGTCCCTTGTATCGGGTTATAAATAACAATACCTACTATCCATTGGGACGCGAAATGGCCCCGCACTAAGCCGTCGCTACTATCTAAAATTAACGTACTCGGGTAAGGCGCGTCATTATTGTAAACGGGCCCGGGGTCGGTCCATGTGGCTCCCGTCGGTTCGCACTCGGGGCATTCTTGGTCCTGGTATTCTTGCGGCGTTATACCTAATTGGCCCGGGTAAAGGCGGTAAGGCACGTCTTCGGTTGGGTAATAACTACTATCCACTAATTCTAACGAAACGTCGCTCGAGCCGAAAGGTATTATCGCGTCGTACGCGTAAGTAGGTATACAAGGTTCGCCAACCGCGGCCATTAATTCGGCCCCTTCGTACTCAATTAAAATGGGTAAAGTGTCGATTCATCCACGGATATGGGGTTTAAGAGCTTCGTTTTCAA
>CAZLXP010000095.1:0-10149 GCA_964563535.1 uncultured bacterium
TTCAGGGAAAAATAGAACGAGCCTCCCTTGGTCGAGTTTGCGAAGCGCCTGTTTCAAGCCCCCCGCGGACCACATGTCGCGCCGTATAGGGAACGCGCCCCAAACCTTTATGAAGGGTCCGCTAAATTTCCCGGTGAATAAGTCGGCGCGCGCCATATAGTACATCACCCGCGGCGTAGCGTTTCCCAAAAGCGGCGGGTCGAGGTAAGAGGAGTGGTTGGCGGCTACCAGGACGCCGCCGCGCAGCGGCACGTGCTCGAGGCCGCGCGTACCGAAGCCGAATAAAATTTTCCCCAACGGCCAGGCGATAAAGAAGTGCGAAACGCGCCAAAGAATGAAACGTAATATATGCTCGACGTCGACGCGCATTATTATTCGACGCGCGGCCGTTGACCTTTTTGAACGTAGGCCGTTATGAAATCGACGACCGCTTCGAGCGTCATCGCCGTCGTATCGACGTAGACCGCGTCGTCAGCGGGTCGGAGCGGCGCCGCGGCGCGCGCCGCGTCCCGGCCGTCGCGGGCCGCCAAATCTTTTTCGACCTCCGCCGCCGCGACGGCCTTCCCCATAGCCGCGAAGTCACCCGCGCGACGCCGCGCGCGTTCCCCCGGCGACGCGTCGATATAAAATTTGTAAGTCGCGTCGGGAAAAACGACCGTACCTATGTCGCGGCCTTCCACCACCGCCCCCGGCGCCCTCGCGAGACGACGCTGCAACGGCAATAACACGTCCCGCACCTCGGGCAGCGCCGATATCGCGGACGCGGCGTCGGCAACGTCGCCCGTCGCGAGTTCCGCCGTAACGTCCTCGCCGTCGACCGCGACGAAAGGTTCGCCGTCGCGCGAGCCGTATTGCACATCCGTTTCCGTAAAGGCCGCCGCCAACGCCGGGCCTTCCCCCAAGGGGAGTTTTTCGCGCAACGCCTTTAACGCCAGCGCGCGATAAAGCTTGCCGGTTTCGATGAAAACGAATCCCAAACGCCGGGCCACCGCCATGCCTACCGTACTCTTGCCCGCGGCGGCGGGCCCGTCCAACGCCACTATTACGGGACCCTCGCCGGCCTTAGGAACCACGAAGCGCTTCGACCTCCTCCGGCGTAAGGTCCCGCCACTCGCCCGGCCGCAAGCCGCCAAGGCCGACGGGCCCCACGGCCACGCGACGAAGCACGGTGACCTTATGGCCTAAAACCCCGAACATCTGCCGGAGCATCCGTTTCCGGCCGTAATTTACGCTTAGCGAAACGGTGGAACCTCGCGCGGCCTTATCCACGGATTCGACTTTCACTTTACCTACGTGGCCGTCTAATAATTGGACGCCGCGCTCGAGGGCCCCCACGTCCTCTCTCGTAACGCGCCCTTCCACTTCTACGACGTATCTCTTGACAACGCCGAATGAGGGATGGGCAACGCGATGGGCGAAAGAACCGTCGTCCGTCATCAGGAGCAGACCCTCGCTATCGGCGTCTAGGCGCCCTACGGGTTTCAAGTCGCGCAAGTGCCCAGGTAGCCCGCGGCGCACGGTGGCTCGCCGAAACGGGTCGCGGGTGGTCGTCAACACCCCCCGCTTTTTGTAATATGCGACATACCGAAAGCGCCGCCGGGCCGTCACGGCTTTACCGTCGACGGAAACGGCCGCGCCCGGGCCGACGCGCAAAGATAAATCGGCGACGACGGCGCCGTCGACCTCGACGCGGCCTTCCGCCACCAACCGCTCCACGGCCCGTCGCGCGCCAAGGCCGCACATCGCGAGGTAGCGGTTGATGCGGATACCGTGCCCGGCCCCCATCGCCCTTAACCCTCCGCCGCGGGTTTTTCCAGCGAGGGGAGGTCGTCCAAGCCGGTAAGGCCGAAGTGCTGGAGGAATTTTTTAGTAGTGCGGTAGCGGAAAGGTCGGCCGGGCATATCTTCGCGGCCGTCCGTCGTAATCAACTTCTTTTCGAGCAAGGTTTTAAATACGGCGTCGCTATTCACGCCCCGGAGCTCTTCGACGGCGACGCGCGTCACCGGTTGGCGATAAGCGATTATCGCCAGCGTCTCTATCGCCGCTCGGCTCAAACGAGGGCCCTTTTCAAGCGGAAGAACCTTTTGGGCCCACGGCGCGTAGGCGGGGCGCGAGAAGAACCGGTATCCTCCCGCCACGAGGGCGAGTTCGACGCCGCGGCCCTCGTATTCTCGTTGCAGGTCCCGTATTACGGCCGCGACCTCAGCCGCCGAGGCGTCGACCAAGGCCGCCAGTTTCTTCAACGATAACGGGTCGGGCGTCACGAAGAGCACGGCCTCGACGACGTTCTTGAGGGGCAGATCTTCCTTCTCGTCGTTTGCGTTCATACCAACGCCAACGTCGGATAAATCCATATCTCGCCGAACGTCCGGTCCTGGCGGACGCGGCACTCGCCGACCCGCAACAGCTCGAGCAACGCCAGGAAAGTAACGACCACGACTATCCGCGCGCCTTCGAAGAGCTCGTCAAAACGCACCCGGCCTCCCGCGCTCTTAAGCCGACGCCTTACGTAAGCCAATTGTTCCTCCAGCGTAGGGCCGCGGCGTCCGGGAACGACGTCCCGCGCCTCCGGGGCACGCGCCAAAACGCCCCGCAGCGCGTCCAAAAGGATGAAGAGCGACTCCCGGCCGCCTCCTTCGGCGCCGAAGCGGCCGTCCCCCCCGGCGGGATACTTCAACGCTTGCTCGCTTTCTCGTTCGCTCAGCTCCCCTGCCGCGCCCTTATACCGCCGGTATTCGAGCAACTGCGCGACGAGGGCGGCGCGCGGGTCTTCCACCTCTTCGCCGGCGGATACATCCGCCTGGGGCAGAAGCATCGCCGATTTTATCTCCATGAGGGTCGCGGCCATTACGAAGAACTCGCCTGCGACGGCGAGGTCAAGTTCTTGCATTAACTCGAGGTAAGCGATGTATTGTTCGGTTATGCGCGAGATGGGGATATCGAAAATATCGATCTCTTCTTTTTGGATGAGGAACAAGAGGAGGTCGAGCGGGCCTTCGTAAACGGGTAGGCGTACGCGGTAGTCCATTTCGCGGGACGCTCATCCCTTCCTGATAAGGCGCACGGCCTCGTACGCCTCGCGGCACGTGCTTTGGGCCACTTCCCGGGCACGCCGCGCGCCGTCGTCGAGTACGCCGCGCAAATATTCAGGCCGTTGGGCGAATCGGGCGCGTTTTTCCCGGAGCGGCTCGAGGTAGTCGTTCACCGCCCGGGCGAGGGCGAGCTTGCAGTCGGTACACCCTATGCGGGCCTTTTTACAATCCTCGTACGTTTCCTCCGCCCCCACCGCTTCGTACAGCCGGCGATAATAGTAGACGTTGCATTCGTCCGGGTGGCCGGGGTCGCGACGGTAGACGCGCTTGGGGTCGGTAAACATCGTTTCTATTTTTTTCTCGACCTCGGCCGGCGGGTCTTTAATGAATATGGCGTTGCCGTAGGATTTCGACATCTTACGGCCGTCGATGCCGGGAAGCCGCGGCGCCGTGGTGAGAAGGGCTCGCGGCTCTACGAAGACCTCGCCGAAGAGGTAATTGAATCGACGGACCATTTCGCGGCTTAACTCGAGGTGCGGCAGTTGGTCCTCCCCCACCGGGACGGCGTCGGCCTTGTAGATAATAATGTCCACCGCTTGGAGAACCGGATAACCCAATAAACCGAAGGAAGCCGTTTCGCCCAGACCCAATTCCCGGATCTTCTCTTTATAGGTGGGCACGCGCTCGAGCCACGAAACCGGCACGAACATACCCAACACCGTGTGGAGCAAGGAGTGCTCGGGAACTTCGGATTGTATGAACAGGACCGAGCGTTCGGGGTCCAAGCCGACGGCGAGCCAATCGAGCAGAACTTCTATGCGGTCCCCCGGTATGGCCGACGTATCGGTGCGGTCCGTCAGCGCGTGAAGGTCGGCGATCTCGTAAAAACAGCGGTACTCATCCTGGAGGCCGACCCAGTTGGTAAGGGCGCCCACCAGGTTGCCGAGGTGAAGGGGCCCCGTGGGGCGCATGCCGGAAAGAATCGTGCCCTTACACTTGTTAGCCATAAAAGCTCGCCTTAATTTTTTAGGATTGTAGCACATACACCCGCTTTGCGCAATATCGGTTCGCGGCATACCCCCGCCGCGCGCCCGCGTATCGGTTAACGAGGATGCCCCCAACATTTACCACGTTACGGCGTTGACGACGCATACTAAAACGCCGTAAATATATATAAAAAGCGGCTCCGAATGCTAATATTTATGGGAAAAAATGGGGGGAGAAATATACCTTAGGAAAAAAGTGATAAAAAAGGGTTGCACTCCGGCAACGAATTTGATAAAATTAAATAGACAAAAGCCAAAGGAGGTGAGCCGTATTGCAAAGGTTTTTATCAATTCTTCTATTCGTCGCCTTGGCCGCGTGTAGCGCGTCGGCGAGATTAGGCGATCTGGTGGCCTCGTTTGACAACGTAGGCGCCAGCACACATTACGGCCTGGCGGCGGACGCGTACTACGTCTATACGTTCCATTACACGCCCCCCTATGACATTTACCGGATGTTGAGGACTACCGGGTCCTTCGTGAGCTCATACCCCTGTCCCTTAGGAACCACGGGTTACGATTTCTACGTCCGCGGCTTGAGCTACGGCGGCGGCGTGTTACTGTACATCAACAACTATTACCAGCGCCGCGTCGGAAGATTCTACAACTCTACGGGTAGCCTGGTCAGCACGTGGACGTGGTCGACGAGCATGCCTTATCGCTACGGCATCTGCTGCACCCACGACGGTACCAACTACGGCTCGTATATCTACCAAAGCTATTACGACGGCAACTTCTGGTACTCCACGACGGCCGGCAGCTTAGTCTCTTCTTTCAAAATAGCCGCTACGTACGATACCGACCTCGCCTGGGACTACGGCAATAGAATGATATGGTACCCCAACTACTCGACGGGCTACGTTTACGGCATCACGACCCAAGGCTCTATCCTCGCCTCGTGGCGCGTTCCTTCCGCTGTAAGTTACCCGTACGGCATAGCGTACTACGGCTACTATCTTTACGTAACCACTTCCAGCGGTACGCCGGACGAATATATTTGGATTTATGACTGCCCGGGCACCGTCGGCCTGACGCCGGCCTCAGTCGGCAAGGTCAAGGCCCTATTCAAATAATAAACGACCATTTTTAAAAGCCGCCCCACCGGGCGGCTTTTTTGCGCTCCGGAACTAAGCCGTAAACGGCCGAAAACATACGCCGAGGTCGCGGGTATGGGTCCGCCGCCTCGCCTGGTTATTACCTAATTTTAGTTTTGCCTGAATTATTTGATTTGACCTGATAAATACCAGTCTGTTAAAATTATAATGGATTTTAACCTTAGGTCAGTTTCTCCGAAAGAGGTTGACGGTTTATGAAAACGCGCATTATGGTACTAGCGGTCGTCGCGGCGACGGCGTTGGCGTCCCACGCCTACGCCGGTCTAGGGAGCGTCGTAAGCTCTTTCCGGGCGCCGGGCACGTCGGTACGCGGCATGGCGCGTTCGGATACGCGGCTCCACGTAATCATTTACGGCGACCCCACCCGGATATACCGCGTCGCCCCCGGGACCGGTTCGGTCTACGGTTCGTGGCCTACGGCCTTCAGTAGATATTGCCGCGGCTTAGGCTTTTCCGAAGGGGGTTACCTCTGGGTCGGTTGTTACGAGAATGACCACGTTTACAAATGCGATTCCGCCACGGGCACCGTCTATAGCTCCTGGAGCGCCGGCAACAACGCTTACGGCGTGGACCCCTTTTGCACCGGCGACGGCGGCGTGGGCACCACGGCCATTTTTACCTCCGACGAAAGGCCCTCTTATTGCTGGCGCCACAGACTGACGAACGGCAGCGTGATGTCGTCTTTCCCGATATCGAACAGGAGCTTCTTCGACATCGCCTGGGACCACCGCAACCGGCTTATATGGGTGGGTAGCGTAAACAACGTAATCTACGGATACAGGATGTCCGGTGCGCTCGCGGCCTCTTTTGCCGCGCCAAACACCTACCCCTACGGTATGGCGTATTTCAACGAATACCTATGGGTGGGGTGCGACGGCAACGACTATATATACCGGGTCCATTGCCCGGGAAACGTCACGGTAGCGCCGGCGTCGTTCGGACGGATAAAAGCCGTCTACCGTTAAGGAGCCGTTAGGCCGGAAGCGCCGGCGCGGCTTTGGGCGCGATTCTCCGGGTGCCCGCGACATGAGCCGTCGGTTTAAGAAGAGCCGCCGCGTGTCCTATTTCGCTAGCCGGCGCCATGCCGTAACCCTTTAACTCGCCGAGGCTATTATTGTAGCAAGGGCCGACGGCCGGGAGTTACGGTATCCGGGCAGGCGGTTCGCTATCCGCCCTTTGAATACACTTTCTCCGGTCGCCCAGGCTAAGTCTCGTTCAGATAAAGTAAATTTAAATTAATAAAAACCGGGCGCCGGGGGCGTTCCCCATTTACGCCCACCCCAAGTAACTTAGCCGGTTTATGGTAGGCGAAGGCTTTCACGGCGATATTTATCGACGCCCGATATAAACCAAGGTGGCCCGGCCTCGCGAGGCCGTTATTAGGGTAATATAAATTCTTGACTATGGGGCTAATACATATTAATTTAATAAAGGAACTGCGCGAACGTAATAAAACTTAACGAGTCCCGCTAACCGTTAACAAGGAGGGACAGAATGAAAAAGGTCGTTTTAGTGGTCACCGCTTCGTTGTGTGCCGCGGCCGCGGCTTTCGGCGCGTTGGGGGACGTCGTTAACTCGTTCCCGGCGCCCGCTAGCTACCCCATCGCCCTCGCCGTCCCGGGTAACTACACTGACTACCTCTGGGTCTACTGCAACTCCGGCCGGTATTCTATATACCGGTTGCAGGGGCTTACGGGGTCGGTCGTAAGTTCCTACATCTCGCCCCAGGGAAGTTATACCCGGGGTTTGGCTTATAGCTACGACGGCGGCGGCGGCCTGCCCGCCGGCAACTTCCTCTGGATGGGCAACTACAGCACCGACCGTATCTACCGGTGTAATCCCGCCAACGGCAGCGCCTATGCTTACATCCCGGCGAACCACGACATGTACGGCGGCATCGCCGTAACGGCCACGGCCGACGGCGGCTCGGCGCCAACGTATATGTTGTCAAGCGACGACTCGCCGGCGATGATGTATCGCCAGAATCTGCTCAGCGGTTCGATTTACAACTCCTGGGCAACGACGTCGAACGTTTTCGACCTCGCCTGGGACTGGCGCAACGGCCTCGTATGGACCGGCCGAAACAATAACTACGTCTACGGCTACCGGACCAACGGCTCGCTCGCGGCGTCGTTCAGAATCCCCAACACCTCCCCCCTCGGCTTCGCCTACACCACGACCTACCTCTGGGTGAGCTGCACCACCGGCAGCCCGGCCAACTACATCTACCGGATACATTGCCCGTACGTCCCGAACATTAGTGTAAGGCCGTCGTCTATGGGCAAAATTAAAGCGGTATTCCAATAATCGATTTCTCGCGAAGAAAGCCGCCCCCACGACGGGGGCGGTTTTTTTTACGAATATACGCGGGCGCGGCTCGGGCACACCCGGCGAACGACGGCGGCGCCGTAACCCCCCTTGGACAAGCAAAGGACGGCCGGTTAAGCCCGGTTAGACATAAAAGAATTGTGAAGCGGAGGCTATTTTTGTATAATTTATGTTAAATTTCGCGCGGCCGAAGAATCGGAATGGATATGAGAAAAAGCCTAATCAAAATTATTTTCGCCGCCGGCGCGTTAGCGCTCGCGGCGGCCGCGGCCGACAACGTCGGCGGCAAATACACCTGTTTCGGCAAACGACCGTACAACGGTCAGCCGTACGGGTGCAAAGCCCAGATCGAAAAGGCGGGCGAGATTTACCGGATAAAATGGACCGTTGACGAAAATATCGGCTACGCCGGCGTCGGCGTACTCAAAGACGGATATTTATGCGTCGGTTACGAGTCGTATATAAGCTACGGCGTCGCGATATACGAAATAAAGGCCGACGGCACGCTGGACGGCGTCTTCGGCCTTCCCGGCTTCAAGGAAACGGGCAGCGAGAAGTTCTATCCGGAAGACAGCGCCGAAGGAGCGGCAAGTGAATAAAAAGACTTGCTTGGTCCTTATAGCCGTAGCCGCGGCGGCGTTGCCGGCGGCCTGCCGGAAGGCGCCCGAAGCCGAGAAGACGGCCGCAGCGGCCGCGGCGGAAACCGCGGCACCAGCGGGGGCCGCCGTCGACGTTGAGGGTACCTACGGAGGAGGCGGCACCGACCCCGACGGCCAGGCCTACGACTGCGACGTAAAGTTTATACCGGCCAGGCAAGTATATTGGGTCGAAAGGTTCATTGACGGCAGGCCGATGGCCCCGGGCGTCGGCATCCGGCGGGGCGATACCTTCGTAGTCGGTTATCGCGACGACCGGGATAGGTACGGCGTCGTCGCGTACCATATAAAACCGGACGGCTCGCTCGAGGGGACCTCCGCCCAACAGGACAGCGTAAAGGTGGGCCTAGAGGTCCTGAAGAAAAAGTAGGGCCGGTTAATTATCTTTGGCCGCGGGGGACGGCGATAAACGGCCCGGGTAACCGAACTACGTCCGGTAGACGGCGCTACTGCGTGAGCCCAAAAAACGGCCTAACTTCGGTTCGATAAAAAAGGGTTGCAACGCAGCAATTTTTTAGTAAAATTATCGAAAATAAAGCCGCGAGGGTCAGGAAGAGATATGCGTAAGAGCCTACTTAGGGTCACGCTCATCGTCAGCGCGTTCGCGCTCGCGGCGACGGCGGCCGACGACGTCGCCGGCGAATACACCGCGTTCGGCGTTCACCCCTATACCCGCCAGCGCTATGGCTGCGAGGGCCGCATAACCAAGGCGGGCGACGTATACCAAATAGAGATGCGCTTCGAGGAAGGATACAGCTTCCGCGGCGTCGGCATCATAAAGGATAACTTGCTGTGCGTGGGACGCGATTCCGACGTCGGCTTCGGGGCCGCGGTGTTCGAAATCGGAGCCGACGGCGTCCTGGACGGCGTCACCGCCCACCCCGGCATCAGGACGACCGGCCCTGAAAGGTGGCACCGTAAATAGCGCGCCGGCGTCGCGAGTTGAAAATATGATAAGGTTTAGGCATGCGGTCGTCGTAGCGGTGGGGGCCGCGGCCCTCGCGGCGTGCGGCCCCAGGGCCCCGCATCGCGAAGCGGCGACGACGGCCTCGGCCGAGGCCGCCGCGGAACCGGCACTCGCCCCCGAGCCGGAGGGCACCTACGTCGGCGTCGGCACCGACCCCGAGGGCAAGGCGTATAAATGCGAAGTCGACGTGACGCCCGCCGGCGAGGTGTATTTCATAGTGCGGCGCTTCGAGGGCCGGGTGGCATACGACGGCGTCGGCATCCGGCACGGCGACCTGTTGGTCGTCGCCTGGCGCGACGAGTTCCGGCGCGGCGTAATAGTATACAACTTGAACGCCGACGGCTCTCTAGCCGGGACGTCGGCGTACGAGGACAACACGCACGTGGGGACGGAGGTCCTGAAGAAAAAAAATTAGCGGCCGCCGGTAATACGCGGCGCCGTGAATACTTAAACGCAGCATAACGGCGAAATTTTAATTAGCTGATAAAAACAACACGTCGATTGGAAAAAAGTTTTTGACTTTTGCGCTCCCCTATGATAACTATCATAAGGTAAAATAAAGGAAGGCTCTCTAGCCAACGAAAGGAGTAAAAGGAATGAAAAAAGTCGTTTTAGTCGTTCTGTCAGTATTGGTCGCGAGCGCGGCGTTCGCGGCCCTGGGCGACGTCGTCGGTTCGTGGCATTCGCCGGCGAATTACCCGCTGGCCGCCGCGCGCCCGGCCAACGACTCGTATTTTTGGTTATACTGCAACACGTCGCCGTATTACATCTGGCAGGTCAACGCCCTTACGGGCTCTATCGTGACCTCCTACCCCTCGCCGTTCACCTCCTCCACCCGCGGCCTCGGCTACTCCACCGGCGGCCTCCCGGGCGGCAGCTACCTCTGGATGGGAAACTACAGCACCCAAGTATACGCCATGACCAACTACGCCAACGGCAGTATTTACGCCTCGTGGAGCGCGGGCCACTCGATGTACGGCCTGGCGCCGCAAGCCACCGCCGACGGCG
>CAZLXP010000096.1:0-10129 GCA_964563535.1 uncultured bacterium
GGGTTGTCCGGCAAAAGTTAGGCCGTTTTTATTTTGAACAACTTCGCGACGAGGCGGTCAACCTCCGTTTCGCGTTTCGATATTTCCCCCCGCGCGGCCGCTCCTTTTGCCGTTAGCTTGTGTAATTCTTTCGAAACCGCGGCTAAGCGCGCGTGCGTTTTATTTTTCGCGTCGAACGTCGGGATGCCCACGTGTTTCATCACTGACGGCGCGCCAAAACCCCGCCCCGCTGAGGAGTACGATTTGATAAAATCGCGCACCGGCGTCGAGTTTACGACGGCGCAGAGGTAATGGGCTTCGGCCTCGCTAGCGGCGGCGAAAAGGGAGGTCGTGTCCGTGGGGATTACCGTTTTGTACCCGAAAGGCGTTTTGTTTTGGGATATAACCGCGGCCACTAAGTCGCCGGCCATGCGTTTCCAAACCACTTTAAACCGGGCTACGGTATAAGGACCTATACCGTACATGGCGTAAAATGCGGTTTTTTCCGCAAACTGCCTTACCGTCTTAGACCCTCTCGTTAATAGTATATTTTTAAACCGCGTAATATACGTGAAAGTCAGGGGCCATTCCTTTTTCATCCGGGTTTCGCTATAGGGCTCGGATTTTTGGGGGTCTTGAACCATTAATACGTAAACGCCGGGCACGGCCCCCCACCGCTTTATATCGCCGCCGGCTACCGCGGGGAATACCAAGTCGGCCTCTATCCGCTCGTGGTCAACGCGGGGAACTTTCCGTTTACCCCTCCCTGGTTTATTTGCGACGATAAGATCGCCGTTCGATAATACCTCTTTCACGTCGAGCCAGAATACGCCGTAGGGTTCGACGCGGGCCCCAAGCCTCGCTTGGTAACTATTATCACCCTGGACCGAAACTAAGCCTTCTTCGCCCTTCGCCACCGTCCGCCACGTCTCGTTCAACTTCCCGACGGGCCTCGCGACGAGCCGCTTCTTCTGCAACAACGGCTTAGCCTCGTCGAAGCGCGCGTCCGTAGGGACGCGGCCTACGCCCTTCTTCCTTTTCCACACGAAGTACGGTACCGGGTATTTCGTCTCCGCGCCTTTTATCAGGAATATCGCCGCGGTCTTGTTGGCGGCGCCCTCGAACGGTTGGACCGTAACGAGGTCGTGGGCCTTCAATACTTTAAGCGGCGCGCCGTCGCCTATTTGGAAGCGGCGGAAGCCCTCGCCGGCGCCCTTGGCCTTGAAAACCTCCTGCGTGATGAGGAAACCCAACTTCCCGCCGTCGCGAAGGTAGTAATCCGCGGCGGCGTACGTGAACAACATCGAGAAATCCTTTTCGCCGCCGCCGAGGCGCGCGGCGTGGCCTTTGAGCGAGAACAAGCCGTAGCGCTTCCACATGCCGAGGGTGGCGGCGCGGTACTCCGCGGAGAGGTAGCCCCACCTCACCCACGGCGGGTTGCCTATAACGAAATCGAACCTGGGCGCCACCACCGGCGCGAAGAAGTTCTTCAGGAAACGCGCCCAAATGCCGTTTTTGCCCTGTTCCTCGAGCGTCAAGATCTCGCGGTAAAACGCCTCCACGGCTTTAATGTGCCGCCCGTAAGCCAGGCCGCCGTTCTTGAAATAGGTCATAGCCTCGTCGACCGACCACCTACTCTTAATAACGGATTCCAGGACCCGCGCCGCCAAGCCCAAAAGGAAACCTTTCCCCTTGATCCAAAAATAGGGTACGTTAAAAGTACCGACGGAGGTTTTGGCCTCGATCGTTTCCGCACCCGAGAAGTTAAGTTCGCCCTGGAAGGATTCCTCGGGCCAAAGTACCGAATCGGCGAGGTAGACGGGGATTTCGAAATCCCCCAATTTATCCACGAGGTTCCCGAGGGCGAAGAGGTAATTCGTCCGCGCGGCGATAACGGCCAACGGGTTTAGGTCGAATCCCCAAATATTCGCGACGATCCGCTTGGCGGTCTCCGTTGTATTATCTTTCCTTTTCCGCGCGTATCCCTTAGCCCGCTCGACCGCGAGCACTAAAAAAGTTCCGGACCCGCAAGCGGGATCGAGAAGGCGATGTCTCGTATCCCCTTTATACCCGACCTCGTCGATAACCAATTCGGCGAGCCAATCGGGCGTATAAAACTCGCCCAAGATACGGCGAAGGCCCTGGGGCACTAAATATTGGTATAGCTTCTTTAAAAGGTCGCGACTCGCTTCGGCCGCGATAAGGCCAGTCGCCGGTTCGAAAGCCGCGAGGGTACGCGTGATTTTTCTAATCGCTTCCTCAAGGCGAGGCGAAAACGCGTCCAGGTACCACCGGAAAAAGTCCCCCTCGAGGAAATTAGTAATGCCGCGTTCCGCGTAAATACCGCCGTCCTCTATATCTATAAGCTGCTTAACGAATTCTTCTTTCGAAGCGTGCGTTAAGTCCTCGGAAAAAGAACCGGCGAACTTCCTCCCCTGCAGTGACAGTATCTCTGCGGCTATCAGTTTTATTAACAGCGCGAAATAAGTATGTACCGCGAACAATAAAACCTGGAGCTCGGTCCCTGCCGGTACGCCGTATAGTCGGGCAACTTCGCCGACGGCGCCCGTTCCCTTAGCGTTTAAACGTTCGCCGTATACGATGCCGAAAAGCCTTTTCCATTCGTTAAAGAATACTTCTACTCGCGGCGTACCCCAATTCTTCAGCGCGTCGATGAACGCCGTAACCGCTTCCGGCGCGATAGCACTCCGCGGGCCGAACTTCTCCGCCAGTGTATCCGCCGCAAGCGGTAACCGGGCCAAACCCCGGAGGTGCGTTAAAAAGGTCCGCGCGCTCTCGTTGTTGAATACGTAGGGCCCTTCGTCGGTAAAGGCCTTAACGTCGGCTTTAAATTTAGGCCCGTTAACTCTCCCTTTATAACGGACGAAAAATATTTTTTCGCCATCGAAACCGACGCCGACGAGCCGCGCCAATAAATCCGGCGTGGGCGGTTTGTGCGCTTGCGGTTCCTCGATCATATAATTTATAAGCTGGTCCCTGGCGTGTCGCACCGCTCGTTCCGTGGCGAACGCGCCGGGCGCTTCGTATTCGATAATAACTTGGCCGTGAACCGCATCCGGCCGTCCTTTAAAAATAGTCTTCCCCTCGCCGCCGTGCCGCTCGTACTTCGGTTGCGTCTCGACGCCGATATCTTTCAACAACACCGACAAAGTTTTTTCGAAACCGACCCTTAACTCTTCTTCCATTTTACTCGACCGCATTATATCCCGGACGCGGGCGCACAGCTTATCAGCCGTTTGAAATAAACTTTCTTCGGCGGTTAACTCATACCCGGAATTATTATCGACTTCAACCATACTATTATTTTTTTGCAGCCACCCTCACGTCGTCGCCGGGCTTAATACCAAGGCCGACGGCGGCGTTACCCTGGGCGATGGCGAGCTCGAGCCGCCCCATGGAGTTAATAAGCGCGAGCGGCGCGCCCGAGACGACCTCGGCGTAGTGGCGCTTGAGGGGCCCGAAGTCAACGCCGCGACAGCGGACGTAATAGAATTCCCACCGGGGGAGGTCCTCTTCTTTGACGGAGGTTATGCAGTTGCCGAAATGGTCCACGTGCAAGACCACCCCCGCTAGCTCGTCCCCCTCCATCGCCGCGCGCGGCCACGGAAATTTGACCGGGTCCTCCGCCGGCGGCCCGAGCGAACGGTAGTCCGCGCCCCGGGCGATATGGGCCGCCGCCGGCGCGAAGAGGTCGCGGCCGTGAAAGGTGCTCGAGAACGGCCTCAGCCGGAACCGCTCCTCCTCGATCGCGACGGCGCCGGCCAGCACGTCCTCCTGCACGTAAGGCGTGAATACGCCGTTATCGGGGCCGACGAAGTAGTGGCCCGCGGAAGACAGCGCGAGCGCCCGCCGCCTCGAGCCGACGCCCGGGTCGACGACGACGAGGTGAATCGTATTGGGCGGGAAATACGGAACCGTAGCCTCGAGAATGAGGGCGGTCGGCAAAATCTCGTGAGGCGGGACGTCGTGGCTTATGTCCACCAGCCGCGCGGCCGGGCACAGATTCAAAAGGACCCCCCTCATACTCGCGACGTAACCGTCGGATACGCCGAAGTCGGTGGTGAGCGTTATGATCGGCCTCTTGCCCCGAGCGCCCGTCACCGCGGCTTTCCCGCCTCCCGCGCCGGCCCGCCCAACGGCGCGAAAAAATTACCCCTCAGGTGGTGAACCGTGGTCGGCTCGCCCGGGCCCGGGCCGAAGCGGTTGGCCGCCGCCTCCTCGTCCGCGACGACGCGAACGACGCGCATTATGAACGCCGTATGGTCGCCGGCGTCGACGGCCTGCTCCACCACGCACTCCAACGTCGCCAGGCATTGCTCGATACCCGGCGGCTTGACGCGCTCCGACGGCGCGGGGGTCAAGGCGGTCTCGGCAAACTTGTCCACGTCGCGCCCGGAAACGCGGCCGCAGAACGCGACCTCCTCCAAGAGCTCCCACGGCGGGACGTTTACGGTGACCTCGCCGCTGCCCTTTATCAGGCCGTGGCTGTAGCGCCGGGGCGATACCGATATCATCAGCAGCGGGGGGTCCTGGCTCACCGGCGCCACCCACGCCAGCGTAATGATATTGGGCGGGCCGAGGTGCTGCGCCACCGCCAGGACCGCGGGGCCGCAATTGAGAAACCTATGGAAAAACGCAGGCTCGAACTCTATCTTGTGCATTCTCGTCCTAAAAATTTTCGAGGCGATGGACGTCGTAAGCTACTTCTTCGTACGGGTGGGCCCCCTTCATCGCGGCGACGACGGCCTCAACGACGTCGCCGGCCGCGACCATCTCCAGGCGCCACTCGTCGACCTCTTCGAGGCGGCCGGCCTTGCCGACCGTCGGCGCGGTGCCCCCGCCGCCGCGAAAGCTCCCCCGGCCCTTGGCCGCGAACGAGCACCAGTCGTACCCGCCGATGACCCCCGCGCCCGCTCGCGCCATCGCCGCGCGAACCCGTTCGAGCGCCTCCCACGGCACGAAGACCACGATTTTATAGCGCGTCGCTTTATTCGCCACGGCACCGCATAATAACAGCGCCGCGGGCCGGTGTCAAGCCGAACACCATTTATTGACGCCGGCGGGCCCGTGTGCTAATATCGGCCACCGTGATGCGGACGAGTACCGTCGCCGGCGTCATTGCCCTGGTCGCGGCAGCGGCCGCGGCCCGGGCGCTTACGGTCGAGGGCCGGCAGCTTCGCTTGGACGGCGGCGCCCTCGCGGCCGAGGACGCGGCGTGGCTCGCGGCCCGCGCCCGCTACCTCCTCCAACAACGCGAGTACGGCCGCGCCAACGACCTCGCGACGTTACTCGCCGGCGCCGCGCCCGCGGCGACCGCTCTCGAAGCCCGCGCCCTCGCCGCCCACGCCAAATATTTCGCCGTCGCCCACAAAGAATCGTACCTGGCGTTCCAAGAACTTTACCGCGACGAGAAGAAGAGAATCGAATCCTCGGGGGGACCGCCCACCGAAGAGGACTTAGCGCGCCTGGCGACTATCTCGCGGGAGGCCATCGCCGTCCTCGGCACGGCCTACGGCCCGGGCGCCGCCCCCGGCGCCAGGACGATATCCCGCTACGATTCCCCCACCGCCAACACCGGCGCCGCGGAACCCCAACTCAACAGGTACGACTTGCGTTGGTCGGTCAACCTCGTCTTCCTCATCCGCGAATACGACAAGGGTAGTTTAGCGCAGGCCAAGGCCGCGGTCACGGCGGCGATCGACGAAAAGCGTACGTACGACGCGTACTTCCGCGACGTAAGTATGCCCAAGTCTACGAAAGCTCGCGCCGTGGACGAGGTCCGAGGGAGCGTCCGCGACCGCGCCCGCAAAATGCTGCCCGGAGCCATCGCCCGCGAAATACAGACCACGTATAACATGGAAGGCTTTATGTTCTGCCTTAGAAGGCCGGTCGGCATACCGGAGCTCACGACGTACGCCGCCCGGATTATGGAAACCTCCGAAAACGAGGAGATAACGGTCGAGCGTTACGAAGACGCGGGCTTCGTCGCGTACCGCGCTACGGCCACGGCCCGCGCGAAGGCGACGACCTCGCTGGCCGACGCGCTGCGCTACCTGGGCGTCGACCCCTACGCGTGGCGGCCGTTCGTGGGGACGCCGGAGGCGGGCGAAAAAGAGAAAGCGGGCGCGGAAGCGGAACCGCCCGAGATGGAAGCGGGAGGGATCCCGGAAAATTAAGGCGACAGGGACGATGAATAAATTTCGGTGGATTGCTCTCTTCGCGTTCGCCGCCGCGGCCTCGAGCCAAGGCGCGTTCCCCGACGCCCCGACGGCGGCCAAGGTATTTCTCGAAAAAATCGGCGAACGCTACGGCGAGCCGGAGGGCGCCGCGACGAGCGAATTCGTGGAGGGCGAAACGCCGGACCAGGCCCTCGCCGCGGTCCGCGTCTCGTATGGCTACAGCACCGAAGTATACCTCGCTTTATTCGTCCGCGACGGCCGCCGGTGGGACGTGGCCGACTTCGGCGGGCCCGTAAATTATATGCCCGAGATGGGCGGAGACGAGGGAACCGTCTCCCGGGTTCGGTTCGCCGGCCGGACGTATTACCTCTTCACTTGCACCGAGTCCTCGTACGGCTCGGGTATGGGGACCGAGTACGATTACTTTCTGCTATATCGCGTCGCCGGCGAGAAGCTCGTTAAAACCTTCGAGGGCGAGACCGGCGCCCGAGAGGACTACTACTCCCGATGGTACGGCGGCGACGACTCCTCGGCCTGGGAATACGGCGCCTACGTCGAGCGGACGACCGACTTCACCTTCGACGACGTCGACGGGAACGGCACGGCCGAGCTTTGGGCGCTGACGCGGGAGCGCGCGGCTAAGGGCGGCGGTTGGGCGCACCTGAGCGCCGAACTCTACGCCGCCGGCGCCGACGGGACCTTCGCCCCCGCGGACGTCGATTTCTACCGCGACGTCCTGGCGGCGACCGCGTCGCTCCCGGCGAAGCTCGTGCTCGCGCGCGCCGCCTTGACGGAAGCGGGAGACGCCGCCGCGGCTCGCGCCTCGCTGGAAGAAGCCGCCGCCATAGAACCCGAGGCCGCGGACGCGGTCGAAAAAGAGTTGAAATTCCTGGAACGCCTGGCCGACGACCCGGCCGACGCGGTGCGCCTTTACTACCGGGGCGGGAGCGACGAATACCGCGCGCTCATCGACCAATACCCCGAATCGGCCGCCGCGGCCGAAGCGACGCTGCAAATAGGTACGCTCGACGAGTTGACGGCCTTTTTGAAAAACCGGCGCACCCATCCGCGATGGCCGGAGGCATACGCGTACGCCGTGCGCGAAGCGCTGTACCGCGCGAACGATGAAGAAGGACCCGGCCTCGATAAAAAAGAAATCGGCCGCTTGAAAAAGGACTTGACGCGTTACCTCCCACGTACGGCCGACGCCGGCGAGCGGGCGCAAACGCTGACCCACTTGGCGGATTGTTATTACCACCTCGGCGAGTTTGAAGCGGCGGCGCGATTATACGAAGATTCGGTCGCCGCGGCCCCCCAGGGCCTATTCGGAGGCTACGATTACTTAAGGCTGGGCGACTGCGCCGCAGCGGCGAACGACGACGACGCGGCAATTCGTTACTACGTCGATTGCGTAAACCTCGACGATTGGTGGAGCGGCGGCGCCGCGGACGCCCTTATAAATTACGCCACCATCCGGGAAGGCGATAAGTGGCGCCATTTCCTGGACTACCTCGACGACCGCGGGACCTACGACTACCCGACGCTGGAGGCCGGCGACGTCGACGGCGAGGGCACCGCGGACCTCGTCGTCCTCGTGCCGTGGGGCGACGAGCCGTGCGAACTTTATTACTTCCGGCGAACGGGCAACGAATTCCGCGGCGAGTTATTGACCGTGGGCCGGCCTTCGCTGTGGCTGCCGAAGGTCGTGGACGTTTTCGACGCCGGCCCCGCGCTGTTATCCTGCCGCGAAACGGTTGAAGCCGAGGGCGGCCGCGCCGCATACGACGTTTTCTACCGCTACGACGGCTCGAGCGTGCGCGAGGTGGGCCGCATCAAAGTCGAAGAGACGCGCGCCGCCGAGCCCGATTTCGAATTTACGGCGACAACCTCAGTCGTCGACGCCGCGCCGCCGATTATCGCCGTCGAAGGGACGACTAAATCGGCGGAAAGCGAGACCACCTTTGCGGAACAATACGTATGGGACGAAAACACCTTCGCGTTCGTGCGCGCGCCAAGGTAAAACGAAAACGGCGACGTCGCCCGGAGGAGGCCGTCATGTTTAAACGCAATTTCGCACTCACGCTCGTCGGCGCGTTCGCGGCCGCGACGGCCGCCCTCGCCACCGAATTCTGGACGGCGGAAGAGCTCGCGCGGCCGTTCGGGCCCCCGCTCGTGCCTCGGCTCGGCTACGGCGCCCGGGCCGAGCAATACGACGCCGAGCAGGTTTTCGGGAAGGCCTGCGGCTTTATCGAATACTGGCAGGTCAAGGACCCCAAGGACCCGAACTACGGCGGCATACGCGAGGGTGAAGACCTGCCCACCGTAATCCAGACCGACAACACGCAAGAGTCCGTCTGGGTGTGGTCGCGGTGGCGCGAGCTCACGGGGAACCGTAAATATGACGACGCCGTCGGCCGTTCTTGGGTCTACATAAATAAAAACCCGGCGTGGAACGAGGAGGGTTGGGCAAATCCCGCGGAGAAATACTACCGCGTATATAATTGCGGTTGGGGCATGCGCGCCGAGATGATGTACCGCCGCGCCACCGGCGACGCGTCGCACAAAAACTACGGCCTTACGTGCGCGCGCTTCGTCGTCGAAAACCCCATCGACATAAAAAACATTAGCTACTTGAACAACTACCTCTGCACGGCGTGGGCGGTCGGCAATTTGTACGAGTACGCGGAGGACGTGGGCGACGCCGGCCTGAAGGCCAAAGCGCTGTCGTTGGCGTCGGAGGTCAAGTCGCTGGCGGAGGAGGCGCCCGGCTGGCGGCTAGGGTATCACGCCTGGGCGATGTCCGGCGGCGCCGCCGTGTGGGGCCTTCACAACTCCTACTTCCAGGAACACCCCGACGAGGAAAAACTCTGGATGACAAGCTACGGCCCGTACCTCCCGACGCTGGTCCCGCCGGGCGTCGGCACATGGGACAACGCCTGGAACGCGTGGTATATGCTCAGCCACTACACCTGTTATCACGCGACCGGCGACGAATCGTACTGGTTTAAATTCGACGGCATCGCCGCCAACCTCGTCGCCCAGGACACCGACGGCGACGGCGGCATTCCCCCCAGCCAGGCCTGGGGCGACGACCGCGACCAAACCTGGGTCACGTCGTACATGTGCATGATGGGAATGGACCGCATCATCCGCGACCTGAGCGTCAAGAATTTCGTCGCCGTCGCCGAGCCCGGGACTATCGTATTAAGTTGGGAACCAGCCTTCGAGAACCATGCCGCCGCTTACGACATATACCGCGAGACGGTCGGCAGGCCCGGCCGCCCGAAAATCACCGACGAACCGATAACCGGCAACCCGCCGTACGCCTTCGTAGATAAGGACGTCGTCCCGGCGACGAAGTACCGTTATTGGCTCGAGGCCTCGAGTCTGAGCGGCCACTTCCGGCTCTACGGGCCGGTGGAACGGACCGCGGGGGCGTTTAAATCCGCGTTCGCGTTGGGCCAGAACTACCCCAACCCGGCGACGGCCGGCCGAACCGCGGTCCCATTCGCGCTGGCGCGCGCCGGCCAAGCCTCCTTCCGCGTCTTCGACCTGGCGGGGCGCGAAATCTACCAGATGGAAGACACCTACAGCGCCGGCAAACACGTACTCGAGCTCGCGCTCGACGCGCCCCCCGGCGTATACATATATAAGCTCGAGGCCGGCGGCGACGAGTCGGCTAAGCGAATGGTCATAACAAAATAGAAGAAAAATTAAATAAAAACCCCGGCGTGCGGCCGGGGTTTTTAACTGCGGGACGTCTACTTTATGGAGATCACGATGCGTTCATTTTTGTCTTCATCTTGGACGGTGACGAGCTCGCCGACGCCCTCGTCGAGGAGGGTGCCGAGCTCGTCGAGGTCGACCTCCCTGTCGCCCAGGCGGGCTTTCGCGTCCGCCGGGACGAACTTCAACGCCCACTTCGCGAGGCTCAGCGGGATGTTGACGTT
>CAZLXP010000097.1:0-9876 GCA_964563535.1 uncultured bacterium
GTCCGCGGCGCATGTCGCCCGGGCGTCGGGCGTCGGCGTAACGGTCGAGGCGGAATCGCTGCCCGTCGCTGAGGCGGCGCGCGACGTGGCCGCTTCGCGCGGCGAAGACGCCGTCGCGTACGCGATGGCCGCCGGCGAAGACTTCGAGTTATTGTTTACGTGCGCCGGGGCCGAGGCCGAAGCCACGGCGAAAGCGGCCGCCCACAAGGGCGTGGCCGTAACGCGCATCGGCGTAATTACCGAGGCTAAGGAAAGGGTGTTACTGGCGCGGGGCGGCGACGTTAAACCGCTCCCGCCGGCGGGGTTCGTTCACTTCTGAGTTTTGCGCGGCGGGGGCAACGAAAGCTTGCGATATATCGCTTCCGCCGTTTTATAGAAGGCGTCGTTCTCGGCGTCGAGGGCGAGCGCTCGGTCGATATCGGCTTTGGCGCGTTCGTAGTCCTTGCGGGACGAGTCGCATTCCGCCCGGGCGGCGTACGCCCTCGCGCTGTACGCGCCGCGGCCCGGCGCCGCGATTACCTTGTCGAAATATTCCTGGGCGTAGCGGTATAGCACGGGCCTTTTATGCAGGTAATAATAGCCTACCCAATAATTAAAAGCTTCGGCCGGAATAACGCCTTTGGCCTCCCGCCGGTACCGGTTTACTTCCTTTTCTGGACGGCCGAGTTTATCGGTCATGTCGAGTATCCCGCGAAACGCGCCGCCGCGGCCTCGCGCGTCGCGGCCGCCGACGCGGAACGCCCGGACGTAGTCGGCGAGGGCTTCCTCGCGCTCGACGCCGAATCGGAAGTACTCGGCGCGCCCCAGGTAACCGTACGGGCTTTCGGGATATTGCTTGATGCAGTCGTTGAACTCCTCGAGCGCGAGCTCGCGGGGCCCCATATAGCGATGGGCGAGGCCGGTCAGGTAAAGGCCGCGGGGGTTATCCGGGTCGAAGCGGCGCCCGGCCACGACCTCCGCTACGGCGGTATACGTCGAGCCGGCGAATATCAACTCCTCCGCCCGGTCGAAGTGGATCTCGGCGCGGCATCGCGCCAGGCCCGCGGCGGCCTCTTCTTCGAGCGCCGAACGCTTAAAGCCTACGGCTACCAGTTCGTAACGGCGCGCGGCCTTTTCGAACTCGTAATCGGCCTCGTATCGGCGCGCCTCTTTAAAATAAACTTCGGCCCGGTCGCCGCACGCGGCGGCCAGCGCGCAAAAGGCCGCCGCCGCCAAGAACGCGCCCGGGCGATAGTGCCGGCCGCGGCGTAAACCGTATGAGCTCGAGCCGTGTTGCTTAAAGCCGACCTTCATATCCATTCCTCAGCGTCCTACGATTCCAGGTCGGAACCTTGGGCCATAGTTACGACGTGCCTCCGCCGGGGCGTGGGCGCTTTCGCCGTCGCCGACCACAACGCACTCGAAGGCTCCTTGGCCGCGGCGGAGCTCGTTGCCTCGGAGGAGTTCGCCGATTTCATGGACCTCCACTACCCCGGACGGCCGCACCCCAAGGCCGTGGTGGCGCAAGAAATCAACACGCGGGACGGCGAAGCCATGGGGATGTTTATATCGCGGCCACTGAGCCGCGGCCTCCCGTTAGCCGAGACCATTGCCGAAATACACGAACAGGGCGGCCTGGTCAACATACCGCACGCCTTCGCGCGCATTGCGCACCGGCGGCCCGGGCTCGACTTTATGGAACGCTACGCCGACCGCATAGACGTCGTCGAGGTCTACAACGCGCGCAACGTGCTGGCCGAGGACGACAAGCTGGCGTTGGATTTCGCGCGGCGCCACAACCTCGGCCGGAGCGGCGGCTCGGACGCCCACCTCCGCGGCGAGATAGGGCGCGGTTTCGTAATAATGGCCGACTTCGACGGGCCGGCCTCTTTTTTGGCCTCGCTGCGCCGAGCGACGCCGGGGGGCCGGAAGACGCCGCCCTTGGTCCCGCTCGCGACGTGGGCCCGGAGCTTCCGGGCGGCGCTGGCCGACATGCGGCTCCAATACCGCCTGACGGGCCGGCTGTGACGGGTTAACGTTAACACATCGGCGGGGCGACGACAAGCGCTAACGGGGCCGGGTTTAAATATCGGGAACAAAAAGATTAGTCTTGACAACGGCCTTTCATTATGTTAATTATGGTTAGAAGTTAGGCCGCCGCCGGAAGGCGGCGTGGGCTTAACGTAGAATGATTTGATAACGTTCCGATACTCAAGGAGGAATCGAGCAATGCGTAAATGGATGGTACTGTTGGCACTTGGGCTGGCCGCGGCGTCGGCTTACGGCATCGGGATGGGCGTGGGCGCCTTCTACACGCTCAGCATGCCCGTGGGCGACGCCGGTGAAGATTACGAAATGAGCATTATCGGCTTCGGCGGCGAGTTTCACTTAGGCGTATTGCCCGCCCTCGACGTGAACATAGGCTTCGACTACAACATGAAGTATAAGCAGAAAGAACTTCCGGCGGCTCCCCCCGCGCCCCTCAAGTGGGACGAGAAGAACTGGCACTTGACGAGTATCCCCATCACCTTCGGCGCTTCGTATAAGTTCAACGACCTGGGTAAGGTTGTACCCTACGTCGGCGCCGGCGGCGCTTTCGCGATGATGAAGACCCACACGGAGATACTCTCCGGCGGCGGCGGGGCGAACCCGACCATAGAGGCCGTAAGCGAAAGCACGAGTAAGCCCGGCGTATACGCCGGCGGCGGCGTTATGTTCCGCATCATCGCTGACAAGCTCTTTCTCGACGCCAACCCCCGCTGGACGATGATTATGGACAAGGTGGAGGACGACCCGGCCACTACGCCCGACGAGACCAAGGCCAACTCGCAGTACGTGGACGTCCGCATCGGCGTTGATTACTTCTTCATGTAATTCCCGGATTCGTAGTTTTTGCCCCGGCCCTCGAGCCGGGGTTTTTTTGTTTATGGAAAAGGCAACCTCCTATGATATAGTTTAACCGCGACCCAGGGTAACTTAAACCTCAACGCGGGATGTGGGTGCGATGTTTAAATTGATAATCGCGGCCGGCGCATTTACGGCGGCCTACGCTTCCGCCGTCGGCGTCGGCGCCTACGGCGGCGCGGCGCTGCCCACCGGCGACATGGCGGCCGACCTGGTCATATATTATCAATACTCGCCCTGGGGCGGTAGCGTGGCGTACAAAAGCGGCGACATGGCGGCCGCGGCGACCCTCGGCGCCCGGGCGTATCTCGGCGTGTTCGCCGGGCTGGAGGTCGAAGCGGCCTTGGGCTACCATCTCAACCATTCCCAGAAAGACTGGGACATCCCGAACGTGGACGAGCCCTCCTACCGGATCATCCCCCTGACGGCCGGCGCGAATTACGTCGTTCGGGCGGGCCCCGTCGCCCTGTACGCCGCCGGCGGGGGCGGGTATTATCTCGCCAAGGGGACGCTGAGCGCCACTTTCGACGCGCCCCCCTTCGGCCCCGTAAAATTCGCCGGCGACATGAACGTCAATAAACCCGGCTTCTACGCCGGCGGCGGCTTCCGCTACTACCTCGGCGAATTTTCCGTCGACGTCGGCCCCCGGTTCAACTACGTCATGAACGACGGCACGTACGACGTCGACATGGAGTATAACGTCGGAGGCTTCGGCGGCAGCGTGCCGTTTAAGGTCGAAAAGGGGTTCAACGACTCGTTCGTGGATATCCTCGTCGGCGCGAACTACTACTTCCTGTAGGCCAAAGTCCCGAGCTTAGCACCCGGCCTTAGGGCCGGGTTTTTTGCGCCCGGCGTTAATAAAGGCGGGCGCCGCCGACGGGAAGTTAAACCCCGCCGGCCTTCCCGGGGTCAAAAAGATGGAATATAGTGCGCGTAAGGGGAATATAATTTACGACGCCCGTTTGTAACGGGACAAAGGAGGAAATACCTATGTTAAGAGCGATCTCGTTCGGGGTGCTAATGGCGGCGTCCGCGTGTCTCGCGGTCAACGTCGGCGTCGGCGTCTTCGGCGGCGCGGCCCTCCCCACCGGCGATATGGCGACGTGGGAAAATTCTATCGGCGAGTTGGGCGAAAACCCCCTCACCGGTAGCGACCTCGGCCTAAGTCCCAAGTTCGGCGCCAAGGTCATCGTCGGCGTGCTGCCGGCGTTAGACGTCGAGGCCGCGGCCGCGTATCACCTCGGCCACCCGGTGAAGGACTGGAAAGACAACCCGTTCCTGGAGGAGCCGAAGAGTACGCTAATCCCCATAACCTTGGGCGCCAATTACAAAATTAAGTTCGCGAACGTCGGCGTCTACGCCGGCGCCGGGTTCGGGTATTACTTGTTGAAATTGAAAGGCGGCATCCTGACCCGGGCCGCCACGATGAACGCGATGTATTACACTACGGACGTATCGGTAAACGGCCCCGGCGTCTATTTCGGCGGCGGCTTCATTTATTCCCTGGGGAACTTCGCGCTGGACGTTAACCCGCGCTTCAACTACGTCTTCAACTCCGGCGCGTTAGACTTCGACGGCCTCGGTTGGTCCGAGGACAACCACCGATACGGTTTGCAATACAGGGGCCTCGAAAAGGAATATAACGACACATACGTAGACCTGCTGGTAGGGTTAAATTACTACTTCCTATAGGCCGACGCCCCGAGCTTAGAACCCGGCCTTAGGGCCGGGTTTTTTTATTGACCCCGGCCGAAATCGGTCGTAGAATTGCGGCGTCAACGAACCGGCTAAAACGGCAACAGCGCATATGGGAGGTAAAGTATGCTCAAGTTAATTTCGGCCGGGGCCGCGTTCGCCGCCTCGGCCGCTTGCGGTCTGGGGTTGGCCGCCGGCGTCTTCGGCGGGACGGCGACGCCCCTGGGCGCTATGGCGGGCGAGGGCATAACCTTGGACCCCTACGACGAAGTAGGCCACCTCGGCTCGAGCTGGATGGCCGGCGGCAGGGGCATGGTCGCTTTCGGGGACCGCCTCGAGCTGGAGGCCGCCGCGGCCTACCACCCCGACCACGTCACCGAATACGGCTTCGACTTACAAACTCCGGGGGCCGAGCGGACGACGCTCGTCCCCGTCACCGCCGGCGCCAATTACAAACTCCTCGCCGGCCCCTCGCCGGTGTACGTTAGCGCCGGCGCCGGGTATTATCGCGAAAAAACGGCGTACGTGGGCTTGGCGTCGCGTCAAAGGGAAACCTACTTGTATCGGGCCGAGATAACGATTCGCGGGCCCGGGTTTTACGTCGGCGGGGGCTTCGGCCTTGGCGCCGGGCCGTTCACGTTCGCGTTCGAACCGCGGGTCCACTTTATCCTCAACGAAGGCGATAACCCGACGACGTACGACGCGAACGGCGCCACGTACGAGCTCGAAACCGCTAAGGGCTACAACGACGTTTACGTCGACCTTCTTTTCGGCGTAAACTACAAAATAATTTGAGAGGGGGCAGCGAGATGATGTTCAAAATACTGGCCGCGGCGGCCGCGACGGCGGCCGCGGCCCACGGTTTAGGTTTCGGCGTCGGCGGCTTAGGCGGCGTGGCGCTGCCGGAAGGCGACACCGCGGCGCGGGACGCCCGCGCCATCAATTACGGGCCGCTTAAAGGGGGCGACGCGGGCTCGAGCGCTACGTGGGGCGGCAAGGCGGTAGCGGTCATAACGCCGACGCTGAACCTCGAACTGGCCGTGGCCTACCACTCCAACCACGGTATTAAACACTGGGAAGAGGAACGATGGTACGACGAGCCGACGTTGACGCTCCTCCCGATTACGCTCGGCGCGCGCTACGCGTTCCCGTTGGGCGCGGGCGGCGCCTACGTCGGCGCCGGCGGCGGCTATTTCCTCGAGACGTTAGGCCTCATCGGCGGCAGCTTCGGCCCGACGACCATCGTGTCGCACGGCGACGTGGACATAAACGCGCCCGGCGCGTACGTCGCCGCGGGGTTAACGTATCGCCTAGGGAAATTCGAATTGGAGGCCGGGCCGCGGTTTATACAGGTGTGGAACAAGGGAGAGTATGACTACACGTACGAAGCCATGCAGATCTTCCCGCCCACGTACGAGACCGAGGTCCGGAGTGCGAAACTCGATAAGGACTTCAACGATGCTTTCGTCGACATCCTGGCCGGCGTCAACTACTACTTCCTATAGGCCGACGCCCCGAGCTTAGAACCCGGCCTTAGGGCCGGGTTTTTTTTGACTTCGCCCCCTCATTGACATATAATGTAAAAGACGCGCCCGAGACGCGGGCCGTTTCGACCTAAAGGATATGACGGCTAAGACCGTGCTTAAAATCGCCTTGGCCGCTGCGGCGCTAACCCTCGCGGCCGCGGCCGGCGCGAACGCGCTGGTCCGCCTGGGCGCCGGGGCGTCGGCCGGTTTCGCCTTCCCGGCCGCCGCCTTCGACCAGGACGCTAAGTCGGCCCCCGGCGGCGCCGTGCGCCTCTACGGCAACCTCTTCCACTGGCTGACGCTCGAGGGCGGCGCGGACTTCCACCTGCCTTTCGGCGCCGAAAGCGACACCGGCGTCGGCGAGACGCGCGTAACGGCCTACAAGGCCGGCCTCATCTATAAAATTAATATGGGCGTATTTATGCCGTTTATAGCCGGCGGTTACGCCGTCTTCGACGAGCGCATAAAGCGCGAGAACGAGTGGGAGGACGTCGCGGCGCAAGGCTTTTACCTGGCGCCGGGGCTGGAATACTATTTCACCGAGCGCTTCTCGGCCTTCGGCATGCTCGGTTACAACCGGACCTTCGACGGCGCCCGGGCCTCCGACCGCGACACGCAATACGTCAAGCTCGACTTCGGCCTGAACTACTATTATTGGTAAATGCAGCGTTAGCCGCTTGACAGCGGCCGCCGTTTATGATACATAACGGCGCGATTCCTCAGTAGCTCAATTGGCAGAGCATCCGGCTGTTAACCGGAGGGTTGCAGGTTCGAGTCCTGCCTGAGGAGAATAACGAAACGCCCCCGCGCGGGGGCGTTTTAAGTAACTAAGCCGTCGTCAACGTGCTACTACGCGGGCCGCCGGGGCCTACGTGCGCACGCCCGTGGCGCCGACGAGAGGAGGTCAACGTGGCCGATAAAGACGTTCTGAGCACGGGGGCCGGCAAAGGTCGCCTCGACCGGTACGGCGTCAAGCGCATCGTGGAGGTCGTCGCGTGGACGGCGCTTACGGCCGTGTTGCTATTCGTTTCGGCGGGCCGCCTCGACTGGCTCGGCGCCTGGGTTTACCTGGGTATAACGGCCGCGGCGTTCCTTGTCGTCTTGCCCCTCGCCGTCGTACTTAAGCCGGAGGTGGTGAACGCCCGGGGCCGGCCGCGGCGCGACGCCCGGCCCTTCGACAAGGTCGTCATGGCGTTCATCATACCCCTTTACTTCGCGCTGCCCTTAGTCGCGGGCCTCGACGCCGGAAGGTTCGGGTGGTCGGCGCTGCCGCGGGCGTGCCTCTACGTCGGTTCGGTTTTATACGTATTGGGCTTAGTCGTCACCGAGTGGGCGCTGTTCGTGAACGCCTACTTCGAGACGACGGTCCGCGTCCAACGCGACCGGGGTCACCGCGTCGTCTCGTCGGGGCCTTACCGCGTCGTGCGGCACCCGGGGTACGTGGGCATGATATTGATATGGGCCGGGACGACGATGATTCTGGGCTCGGCGTGGGCGTTCGTGCCGGCGGGCCTGCTCGCCGCGGTGATTATCGTCCGGGCCTGGTTCGAGGACCGCACCCTCCGCCGCGAACTCGCCGGTTACGAGGAGTATACGAAATCGACGCGCTACCGCCTCGTGCCCGGCGTATGGTAAAAACTCAACGCGCGATAACGAAAGCGCCCCGGACGGGGCGCTTTGCTTTTTCCGAAATCGGCCGATATCAACGAACCACCACGAACTTCTTGGCCGCGGCGAATTCGCCCGCCGTCAAACGGTATACGTAGACGCCGGGCGACAAGGCGAGCGCCGTCGGGTAGCGGTATTCGCCCGCGGCCAGGTTCCCGTCCACCACGGTGGCGACCCTGCGGCCGGCTAGGTCGTAGACGGCCAGCGTCGCCCGGCAAGGCCGCGGCAGCGCGAAGCCGAATACCGCCACGCCCCGGGCCGGGTTCGGCGCGACGGCGTGAAGGGCGAAACTTTGGGGCCGGGCCTTCCCGGCTTTGGCCTCTACCGGCCCGAACAGCGTTCCCTTCCCGTTGAAGTCGACCGCCTCGAGCCAATACCGATACGTGACGCCGGCGTCGACCGCCAGGTCGCGATAGACGTACGGGCTTTGGCCGGTTATGGGCTCGGCGTTAAGGCGCTCGCCGGCGCCGCCGGGCAAGGCCGTCTCGTCCCCCTCGCGGCGCAACAGATTATACGTTACGCGGCCCCGCTCCTCGGCCGCCCACGACACCTCGATGCCTTTGCCCAGCGGCCTGGCCGCGAAAGACTTCAACCTGATATCCTGGGTGGGGTTGTCGATGGTGAAGGCCATCGACTTGAGGACGTTGTTGCCGCCCCAGTCTTTGGCCCAAACGTAGAGGGTATACGGGCCGTTGGGCAACTTCTCGCTGTCGAAGGAGTAGGCCTCCTCGCCCACCTCGACGATGCCGTCGCCGTCGGTGTTGGTGACGATGAAGTAGAACTCGCGCGAGCCGTAGTCGCCCTGCGTCATCCACTGGCCGCTCCTTTTGTAGACGACGGTGGTCACGGTCGAGGCGGGCGGCATACTCCCGGTGAAGGTGACGAACTTCGTCGGGGGGATGGAGCCGCCTTCGCCGATGACGCACCAGAGTATCTCGTACGGCACCAACTCCCAGTTCGGGTCGACGATCTTATCGCTGACGTGGGCGATGATGTCGACCTGGCCCTTGACTTTATCGGGGGCGACGCGCACGTCGCCGTTATTTTCGCAGAAGGAGAACCACTGGCCCGCTTCCGCCTCCTCGAACGCCGGCGGCTGTTGGTCGGTGGAGGGTTTCAGGAACTCGATGGGGTTGTCTACGGCGTCGTACCAACTGAGGATGCCCGGATAATAGCTGCGGGTAAAGTGGCAGTGGTGGAATTCCGATACCGGCCAGTTGGCGATGTTGCCGACGCGGTCGTTCACCGCGACCGGGTCGCCCTCGATGAACGGTATGGTGCTGTAGGTGATGTGCCAATAGAGCCAACCCTTGTCCTGGCCTTTGGTGTAATTGACGATTAGGCCGGTATATATCGGCTCCTGGACGCGGATGAGGCTGACGTAACCGTCGGCCACGGCGTAGCAGGGGTCGGCCGCCTTGCCCAGGACGTCGACGCCGTCGTGGTAGTACGAGCCGCCGCCGTAGTTCTGGAACTCGTAGCAGTTATTGCCGCACCGTTGCGGCACGTCGCCCGGGCCCAGCGGCCAACGCTCCGCGCTCGCCGTCCCGAACCAGGCCAGCGCCGCCAGGGAAATTATGACCGTTACTTTTTTCATTCTATCATCCCCTTACCTTTCGAGCGTCGCCCGCCAACCCTGGCCCGTCGCGACGGCCCGCGGCGGCGCCGCGAGCACCGCCACCGCCGGCGACGAACCGCTCGGTTGCGCCACGGTATGTTCTTCCTTCGCGATGACGTCGAACCGGGAGTTCAGCCACGTCACGGCCTCTACTCCCGCCAGCGACCTTATCCCCGCGGCGAAAGACGAGAAGTCGGCCGCGGCGGCCAGGTCCGTAATCCCGAAATCGGCCGGCGCTTCCCACCGCCGGGCGACGCGGCCGTCGGCGAGCGACACCAGCGCCACCTCGTGATGGCCGCCCACCACGGCCCACCCGCCGCCGGCGTCTATAGTCGCCAGCCGGGGATAGTAGATGCCGTGGTTCGCTTCCCACACGCGGCCGCCGCGCCGGTATAGCGCCATCCGCTGCCGGTCCACCAACAATACCAGGTCCTCCGGGCCGGCGGCCGGCGTCCGCGCCGCCGGGAGCTCGTATTCTTTGACGCC
>CAZLXP010000098.1:0-9833 GCA_964563535.1 uncultured bacterium
TCCCTAACCGACGGCTGGGCCGTAGGTTGGGACGGAAATAAAGAACTACCTGCTATCTGGCGGTGGAATGGGTCGGATTGGCGCGAGTTCCAGAATCCGACCGGCGCGGTTTATTGTATAGATATGATCGACCCCTCGCATGGGTGGATCGGGGGTAACGGTTATTTCTTAAGGTTCAACGGTAGCAGTTGGGAATACGGCGGTAGTGCGCCCGATACTATGTACGACATTCAAATGAATTCGGATAACGATGGTAGGGCTGTTGGATACCGTTACATAATGCGCCGTTCCGCGGGTATTTGGGCTTTAGAAACTAGCAATAACGATTGGAATTTGGGTAGTATCTATATGATCGACGCTGTATTAGGTTGGGCTGCTGGCCAGAAATTAGCTGGAGAGATAGGCCTTATATTAAAATTCGAAAATTCTAGTTGGCGCGAATACCGCACTTATCCCGAAGTTAGGGGTATAGGACGATTTTCCTTTGTAGGCCGGGATTGGGGTTGGTGTAGCGGTTCGGCCGGGATAATACTATTTTTCGACGGAACCGATTGGGCGAAAGTAAGTTCGCCTACTAGTAATAGCTTAGGGGTAACTTTTTGTTGGGACAAAAATTTAGGTTGGCTTATGGGAAGGTACGGTACGATTTTGAAGTATAAACCTAACGTTTCTGTATGGGAAACTTCCTTAGGGAAAGTTAAAGCCGTGTACCGTTAACGATTAACCAAGGAGGGCACGAAATGGCTACTTATACCGACCCGGTAGAGAAGGAATGGTTATTGGATAACTACGAGGATTTTGCAGAGGGTACGTGTGACGGAGCGGAGATCTCCAACCCTAACTACACAGGGAAGGTCGTCCTCGAATGTTTGTTAGGAACCAATTTGTTAGGCCCTACGGAAAAGAATTGGAATCCTGGCTTCGAGGAAGAAGCGCCCCCGCCGCGCGAAGGTTCACCCCGCCACTGGCGTTTCGAGGAACCCTCCACCGGCTCGACGTACGAGCAGGAGTCCGAGGAGGCCTACGAGGGCGAGGACTACGTAAAGCTGGCGGACGAGGGCCCGCAAGGCCGGACGATGCACAAGACGGGGCGCCTTATCCTCCACCCCGAGGGCGGCACCCCGGACGAGCTCGAGATAGACGCCGACCCGCAGAAGACCTTCACCATCCGCTACCACGGCCGCTACGAGAACCCCGAAGAAATCCGGAACCGCGGCCCGGGCGTACTAAGGCGCCGGCATATCGCCCTTGATAAAACCCGCCTTTTATAATAAAATACCCCCAGGTAAATACGTTTAAGACGAATTCTCTACTTCTCAGGAGGTGCACGTATGAGAGGGGCGATATTAGCGTGCCTGTGCGTCGCCGCGGCGGCCGCGGCCCAAGCCGCCGTCGTCACCGTCGGCGGCCGTGATTTCCCCGTCAACTATCCGTTCTGCGGGAGCTGAGACAACGCCTTCCGGGGCCAGGCGCTGGTCCTGAAGACGGACGCCGTTCCCGCCGGCGACGTTACGAAGTGGGAATGGTACGCCTCCGATACGCAACAGCCGGGCGATTTCTACAAATTCCGGTTCAAGTGTTGCCATACGTCCAAAACCGTATTAACGGATACGTACGCCGACAACTACGACGGCAAGACGCCGGTCCAGGTCTATTACCGCGAAACGTGCCACATCGCCGCCACCCCCTACCAGTGGTTCGGCTTCGCCTTCGACACGCCGTTCGCCTACAACGGCGCGGACAATTTACTGTTCGAGGTCTGGTGGGAAGGCGACACCGACGGCCACGCGTATACGTACTGGGGGGCCAACACGGGCCGGTACGTATGTTCTTACATAAAGGGGTCGACGCCGTATTACGGCTATCCCGACAAGGGCGAGATATTAGACTACCTCCACTATATGCGCATCACGATAAGCGGCGCCGGCGTAGCGCCGACGTCGCTCGGCCGGGTGAAGGCGCTTCATAGATAAGTCCGCCGCGGGATGCCGACGACGGGGCCGCGGGCCCCGTTTTCTTTTCCGCCGGGTTCTCTTTCGCTCGCTCGACGTAGTTGCGGTTGATTTTACGGGATAATTTTGGTAACCTTTAACGTCGGTTGCGGTTTTCGGTACTCGATTTAAACGACGGGCGCATCGAGATGAAAATTTTAACGGCGATATGCGTAGGGGCGCTGGCAGTCGGCGCGGCCTCGGCCGACCGGGTAATCGTCGGCTATCGGACGTATATGTCGACGTTCCCGTTCAACGGTTGTTGAAACAACCATACGTGTCGGTGCCAGGACCTGGCGCTGAAAGACGAAGGCCTTATGGCCGGGACGGTAACGCGGTGGGAGTGGTACGCGAGCTCGTACATCTTGGTCGGCGGGTTTAAGGATTTCTGGGTCAAGGCGTGCCACACCTCCCGCGACAAGCTCGTCGCCGACTTCGAGCAGAACTACGACGGCCATAAGCCGGTGCAAGTTTTCGCCGTCGACGAGCTGCGCATCAAGCCGCCGGCGTATACCTGGTTCGGCTTCGACTTCTCGCCGACCTTCGAGTATAACGGCGAAGATAACCTCATAATCGAAGTGCACTGGAAGGAGCGGAGCGGCGCGCCGGCGGTCATGACGTACTGGACGCCGAGCGAGGGGCGGTGCTGCATGTACGCCGGGCCGGTGCCCTGCGACCCCGCGGTCTTCGACTTCGTGCATTATATGCGGGTAACTATATCGCCCGTCGCGGTGGCGCCGACGTCGCTCGGCCGCGTCAAGGCCGTATACCGTTAAGGCGGCGCCTCGGCGCCGGGGGCGAACGGATTTGCGCGCCATATTAATCCTAACGCTAGGCGTTGTCGCCTCGGCCGCCGCCGACCTCATCCTGGTGGGCGACCCGGCGATGCGAATATACATGCCGTATTACGGCGGCGGCGGTTACGAAGCCGTGAGGTGCCTGGAGGTCGTCCGCGAGACCGACGGCCTCGTCGCCGGCGAGATTACGAGGTGGGAGTGGCAGTCCGGCGAGCTCGAGCCGACGACGGCTAAGTTTTACAAATTCAAAGTGCGGCTCTGCCACACGTCGCGCGCCGACCTTACGGTCCCCTTCGGCGCCAATTACGAGGGCCGGACGCCGACTCAGGTTTTCTACGCCGACCCGGCGACGGTGAACATGCGGATACGGGAGTGGTTCGGCTTCGACGTGAAACCCGCGTTTAAATACGACGATTCTTATAATCTCCTCGTGGAGGTGTGGTGGGAGGGGGACGACGACGGCGGCGGCTACGTCTTCACGGCCGACGTCCCGGAGCAGGACCGGTGCGTCTTCGCCTCGACGAAGAACGGCGCCCCGGAGTACGGCTACCCGGACCAGGGCAAGGTCTTCAACTGGCTCCACTTTATGCGGATAACGCTTGAGCCCGACGCCGTCGCGCCGACGTCGCTGGGGCGCGTGAAGGCCCTTTATCGCTAAAGGCTTTGCCCCTCGGCGGCGCCTCGAGCCGGCTTCCGGGCCGGTTTTTTTTCTGGCGGGACCGGCATACGCTTAATATAATAACTTGACGTGCGAGCGGCCCGGGTTTAATATAAAGGCAGAGGGAATTCGCCTCGGGAGTTGATACTATGATGCGAACACTGGCGCTCTTGTGTTGCTTAGCGGCCGTCGCCTCGGCGGACCAGTTCGTCGTGGGCGGCAAGACGATATCGTATAAAGGGCCGTTCTCGGCGTGTTGAGGCATCGAAGCCTTCCGGTACCAGGGGCTGGTACTGAAGACGGACGGCGTTCCCGCCGGCCAGGTCACGCGCTGGGAGTGGTTCGCGGCGATGGGCACCGGTAGCACCCAGCGAGCCGTGCTGAGCAATTTCTCCGTAAAACTCTGCCATACGTCGTTGAACGCCCTCACCACGCCTTTCGCGGCGAATTACGACGGCAAGACCCCCGTGACGGTCTTTGCGGCTAATCCCGTTACGATAAACGCGCCGGCGGACACCTGGTTCGGCTGGGCCTGCGGTCCGGCGTTCAACTACAACGGCTCGGACAATCTGCTGGTGGAGGTATGGTGGGAGGGCGGCAACAACGGCGGCCCCAACTGTTGGACGTCGGAGGTCTCGGGTTCCAAACGCAGCGTCGTGGCGTCCAAAGTCAGCGGCGTCCCGCAGAACGGTTACCCCGACGGCGGCCTGGTTACGGACTACAGCTTCTACATGCGCATAACGGTGGAGGGTATCGGCGTCGCCCCCAGCTCGCTAGGCCGCGTCAAAGCGCTATACCGTTAATTCCGACTAGGAGGCGCTATGGCTAAGACGTTTTATATTTTATTGGCGGTGACGCTGGCGGCCGCGGCGGCGTTCGCGGGCCAGAAGGTCGTCGGCGCCAGAGGGACGGCTATCGACGAGCCCTTCTGCGCCGGCTGTGGCACGGCGTATCGGGTTCAGGTCCTGGTCCTTAAAGGTCAACTCGGCTTCGCGGCGCCGATTACGCGGCTGGAATACCAGTCGGCGGCCGCGGCCAGCGACGTCAAGTTTTATAAGCTCGAGCTCCGGCTGTGCCGCACGTCGCGGGCGGTCCTCACGGATGATTTCGCCGCCAATTACGAAAACAACACGCCGGCGTTGGTGGCGAAGGCCGACCCCTATAACGTCAACGTCAAACTCGACGAGTGGTTCGGCTTCGACCTCTCGCCGCCGTTCAACTACGACAATTCGAAAAACCTTATCGTCGAGGTCCGGTGGCAGAACGAGGCCACCGGCGCCAAGGCGAATACGTGGGCCTACGACACGGGCGTAGGCCGCATGCTCAAGACCCGCGAGTATAGCGGCCCGAAGGGCACGCTCGTAGGCACTGTCAACCGCTTCCGCGTCACGTACGACAACCCCGCGGTGGACCCGTCGTCGTTGGGCAGGGTAAAAGCGCTGTATCGATAAGTAAGGTTTATTTGGTAGAAATAAAGCCGGCCTATGGGCCGGCCTTTTGATTATGTAGCGCCCCGGGTTTGGAAAACCCTTGACCGCGTTTCGTCGTTATTATAGTATACGGCCATTAGGGACGCGCCTCTTATTTTGATAACCAACGACGACGGCGCCGCGGCGCCGGGGCTGGTCGCGCTGGCCGCGGCGCTGGACGCCGTGGGCGAGGTCGCGGTCGTCGCGCCGGACCGCGAGCGCTCCGCGGTGGGCCACGCCGTGACGATGGCGGACCCCTTGCGCGCCTGGCGCGAGACCTGGCCCGGCGGCCGGGAGGTCTTCGTCGTCGACGGCACCCCCGCCGATTGCGTGAAAATAGGCGTCAACGCGTTGCTCGGGCGCCGGCCGGCAGCCGTCGTCTCGGGCATCAACCACGGCGGGAACGCCGGCGTCAACGTCATCTATTCCGGGACCGTGTCGGCGGCGACGGAGGCGACGATTCTGGGCATTCCGGCGGCCGCCGTATCCCTCGACACGTACGCCGACGCGGACTTTGGGCCGGCGGCGCGCGTGGCGGCGTGGGTGGCCGCGAGGATATTACGGGACGGCTTGCCGCCGGGCGTAATGTTGAACGTCAACGTCCCGGCGCGGCCCGCGGCCGAGATCGCCGGTTTGAGGGTAACGCGCCAGAGCGGCGCCGTAATGGAAGACCGCTACGAGGAACGCCACGACCCTCGCGGCCGGCGGTACTTCTGGCTGGCCGCGGAGCGCCTTAGCGCCCCGAACCTGCGCGACGACGACGACATTACCGCGCTCAGCCAAGGGTACGTTTCCATTACGCCCATTCATTACGACCTCACCGACGAGGCGGCCCGGGCCGAGCTCGCGCGGTGGCCCGAGGAGTTAGTCTTATAACCTAGGTCGCGGCTCAGGAGGGCCGCCGACGATGCGCCTATTCCAGGATACCAACTATAATTTCATCGGCCTGGGACGCGCGGCGCTGATTTTCTCCGCCGTATTGACGATAGCGAGCGTCGTTCTCCTGTTCACGAAGGGCCCCAACTTCGGCATCGATTTCACCGGCGGCGTCAGGATCGACGTCCTGACCGACCGCCGGGTTACCGTTTCGGACCTGGAGAAGATTCGCCGTGCGGCGCCGGTGGAAATTCACTCCGTAGGGGGCGCCGAACGGGAGATGCTCATCTCGCAAAAGGGCCTGGAGAAAGCGGGAGACTACGCCGACGCCATCGTCAAAGCTCGCCGCGGGGTGGGGAGGTTCAAGAGCCTGGCCGAAGTCGCCGCGGTGCCGGGGGTCGACCTCAGCAAAGACGACCTCGCGACGGTGTTCGCCGTGACGACGGAGGAGGTCGCGGGCGCCAAGGGTACTTTGAGAATCGATATCAACAAGGCCGCGCCCGACAACATCCGCGAGCGGGTGCAACAGATAATAGTGGAAAAAACGGTGAGGAATGTCAGCCGCGTCATGGCCGACGTCTTCGGCCTGCCGGCGGGAGCGGCGGGGAAAATAGACATCAACTCTTTCGAAGACGCCGCTCTTTTAAACGAAGAGCTGGCGCGTTATATGCCGGCAGGCGACGCCGCGGTCGTGGCGCGCCACGTCGCCCGCAAGAGGGCTTTGGGCGGCCAGGCCGGGGCCACGACGCTCTTGCCGTCGCTGGCCGCGGCGTACGAGGGGGTCGCGATTTCCCCGGACGCCAAAAAGGCGCTCGAAAACAATTTCTACGCCGGGACCTTCATCATCCGGGGAACGGAGAATATCGGCCCCCGCGTCAGCCAACAGCTCATCGGCCTCGCGTTTAAGGCTCTGGGTTTCGCGCTCTTGGCGATGCTGGCGTATATCGCCATCAGGTTTAAGTTCACCAGCGGCGTCGTCGCCGTCATCAGCCTCATTCACGACGTCGTCATAACCCTCGGCCTCGCCGTCCTGGTGGGAATCGAGATCAACTTGACGGTCGTCGCGGCCGTTCTCACCGTCGTCGGTTACTCCATAAACGACACCGTCGTCGTCTACGACCGCATCCGCGAGGACGCCCGCCAGGGCCGCAAGGAGACTTTCCGCGAGCTCCTCAACCGCGCCATCAACGAGAACTTGTCGCGTACCCTCATAACCGGCACGGGCTCGCTCGTCGCGCTGTTGATACTCTACTTCCTCGGCGGCGAGGCGCTGCAGGGATTCTCCTTTGTCCTCTGGGTCGGCATAATCCTCGGGACCTATTCGTCGGTATACGTCTGCGCCGCGCTCCTCGACGAGATCAACAACTTCCGGACGCGACGGCGCAAGGGCCAGCTCGAGGCGAGAGTCGCGAAGGCCCAGGTCAAGAAGAAAATCCGCAAGAGGAAAAAACGGTAGGACGTTCCCTGGCGCGGCCGGGTTCCGCTTCAAAAAGCGACCTTATAACATGCTCGCGACGATTGACCACGGCGTTTACCTGGCCCTTGCGGCGTTGTACGGCCTGGCCGCCGTCGCGTACCTCTTTCGCCGGAACGGCATCCCGCCGCTCAGTTGGGCCGTCTTGCTGCTCAACACCTTACTCATAGCGTTGCGCTGGCTCGAGGTGGGGCGGACGCCCTTCTCGACGTTGTACGAATGTCTATCCCTCTTTGCCTGGTCCGGCGCGCTGGCGTATCTCTTGGTCCAGCGCTTCGGCGGCGAGAGGGTCCGGTGGTCCGGCGCCGTGCTCTTCGCGTTGATGGCCGCGGCGATGGCGTACGGCGTCACCCGAGACCCCACCGTAAGGCCGTTGTCGCCCGCGCTCGACTCCTTCTGGTTCGAGGTCCACGTCATCCCGGCCTTCGCCTCCTACGCCCTCTTCGTCGCGGCCTTTGCCTACGAGCTGGAGTTCCTGGTGACCGGGGCGACGCGCGAGCGCCTGGACTTCTTCTCGCGTAAGCTCATCCTCTTCGGCTTTCCGCTGTTGTCTTTCGGGATATTCTCCGGCGCGGGCTGGGCGGAGGAGGCGTGGGGGACGTACTGGTCGTGGGACCCCAAGGAGACGGCGTCGCTGGTGACGTGGTGCGTCTACCTGGCGTATATCCACGCGGCGCGGAGCCCGCGCTTCGCCCGGGTGCCGGCGCGCGTCCTCAACGTCGTGGGGTTCGTCTCGATGATGTTCACGTTCCTGGGCTTCAACGTCGTCGCGAAGCTCTTGGGCCTCCCGACGGCGCACGCGTACGTGTGACCGTTAATACGCTTAATGATTTAGGAGGAATACATATGAGTCAGTATTGGTTGGTGGTGGGGAAACTCGAGAATTGGGAATTCGCCTTTAAGAATGGCAACATTTGGGGCGTTAAGGAATTCCGCGAACTAAAGGCTCTTTGGAATTTACTCGAAGAAGGCGATAGGCTTTTGTTTTACGCCGCTAGCCCGGTAGGAGGGGTAATAGGATTTGGTAGAGTAACGACCAAATTCCGCCAAACCAATCCCCTTTGGCCCGAAGAAATTAAAGAGGGTTCCGTAATTTGGCCCCTAAGATTCGAATTCGAAGTTGAATATTGCCTTCCGCCTTCTTTGTGGAAAACAAGATGTTATACCGAGAAAGATTTACAACTTATTACTAGAATGGTCTTTCAGTGTATACCTATTAAAGTCGTTAACGAAGCCCGTAAACATTTCGAGCTTCCTCCGGATACCCCCGAGCCGATTTTGGGGTTAGCCGGACGCGTTTCGGTTACAGAAGTGATTTCTGTTATCGACCACGAGAATATTAAACAAAACATAACAGATGTCGGTCGCATACAGGGTTTCTTAGCGGAAATGGAATATCCCATTGACGGTAATCGTTTAGACGTGGTTTGGCGGCGGGTTGCGAATTCGGTACCGACCTACGTTTTCGAGGTGCAAGTAGGCGGTGATATCTACCACGCTCTCGGCAAGTTAAAACATGCTTATGACCTTTGGAATAGTCATATTTTCCTCGTTGGTGACTTAAAGGACCGCCCAAAATATGAAGAGCTATTGGCCGGCACCTTTCACGAAATTGAGGAAAGGATTAAGTTCATAGGTTTAAATGAAATCACAGATCTATATAAGAGGAAGTTAAGTTATAGGGAATTGGAGAAGGAACTAGGCATTTTAGCATAGGAATTTACCGTAAGGAGCGCTATATGGTAAAAAATAAATTCGCTACCTCATGGTGGACTGTGGATGAGGTAATCGAATTAGCCGACGAGTTAGGTTTTATAATCTCTACTGGAGATGCTACGCAATTACTGCGACGCGAGGAAGACCGGATTATGACTGCCATGGCTGATGGTGGTTCGCGGGTTATTGAAGAAGCGCTACTGAGATAGGAGTATTAGAAAAGCGATAATAACCATGATTAGTTAACTGCGGGGCTGCGATTTATTTAACTATCCCCGCGCTATTGAATGGAAAAAATTATTACGCTTTAACAGCGAAGCTAAGGAAAAGTAAAAAATAGTATTGACAGAACGTTTTGCTTGGGGAATTCACGGAAATGGCAATTTCGGACGATACTAAAGAAAGTATTAAGCCTTATTTAGAAGGCTTCGTCCGAGGTTATTTATCTCACTCCAAATATAAAAAATTAAGGGCCTCGTCCGTTAACCTTCGAAAACGGATTATCGATTACAAAGAACTAGGCCCTTTCGTAAGTTCGTTCCTTTCTAATACCAAAACCGGGCCCCCTGAAGCTCTAAGGGTTTTATCTTCAATAGTAAGTAGTACCTTTGAAGAAGCCGCTAAGTTAATAGCCCTCGGCAAAGGTTACGAAGCGGAGAGGAATTTCCGCGTCGAGGGCGATATATCGCAGGCGCAATTCGACGAAATAGGTAATATCGTAAATGAAGTCAGAGAAAGCGGGTTTTCAAAGAACTTTGGCGACTACATCAAGCGAGTGGTCGCTACGAAAGGCGCTAAGACGAGGTCCCTAACGGTCCTTTCGGACGTATTCGTGGGCGCGAAGCGAAAGAA
>CAZLXP010000099.1:0-9811 GCA_964563535.1 uncultured bacterium
GGGGCTCGCCCGGGGGGTGAAAAGGGCGACCTGGGGCAGGTGGCTAGCGGCGGCGGCCGCGGCGGCGTTCGTCGCGTTGTCCTTGACCTTCGGACGGTCGCCGGGCTACAACCACGTATACGAGCTGATTTGGGCCAAGATAATCCACTTCGGCCGGCACCCCGGGCCGGCGGCGCTCTCGCCGGACGCGCGGCTCTTCTGGGTGGGGCCTTACGAGTCGCCCGCCCCGATGGTAATCTTTTTCGAGTACGGGTCCTTGGCCGTAGCCGCGGCCGCCGGTTACGTTCTGTGGTTATATCGGCTGGCGCGCCGGCGTTTCCCGGCCGCCGAGTTCGTCGCCGTGGCCGCCCCCGTCTTCGCCATACTGTACCTCTTAATAATGAGGTTAACCATATTCCTCGCGCCCTGGGTGGCGATACTCGGTATTTACCCGGCGGCGGCGATAAAGGGCGTAAAGGGCCGGGCGGCCTTCGGCGCCTGCCTGGTGCCTCTGCTGGCTTTCCATATTTACGTCGCCAACGTCAAAGACCAACCCCGGTGGCTACGCAACGCGGTATGTTCGGTCATGCGCTACGAACCGGAGCTCCCGTGGTATTACGGCTCCGAACGCGTCGAATTGCTCCTGTGGTTGGCGAACCGGCCCCGGCCGTCGCCGGTGCTGGCCGACTTCTCGTTGAGCCCGCCGTACCTATATTTGGCGGGGCAGCCGACGGCGCTGAATCCGATGTTCGAGGTGCCGGAGGTGCGGCGTAAGGCGCTGGCGTACGCCTACGCCGCGGTCGCGGACGAGGAGACCTTCTACCGCCTGTGCCGGCGGTGGCGCGTGACGTACGTCGTGCATTTCGCCCCCCAGGTCCTGTCGCGGGGGGCCGGGACGTTCTACAACGCGACGGCCCAAGAGCCGGGCCCCGCCTCCGCCGCGGCGCTCATGCAATTCCACCCCGAAAAGTTGCGCCGTTTTCGTCTCGTCTTCGAAACGTATAACGTGCGCGTCTTCGAGGTGGGCCGGCCTTACGACGGGTACGTCTCCTCCGCCTATCACCCCCTTTACGACCCGAGCCGCTTCCCTACAATCCCGCCCGGGGAAAAGTTGCGGGAATTCTATCGCGACTTCGACCGCGTTAATTACTACTACACGATAGGGTGTTCCAGTTACGACGCGGGCGATTACGTGGCCGCGGCGGCCGCGCTCAACACCGCCCTCCGCCTCCACCCCGATTTCGAGGACGCCAACCTACTACTGGGCGTCTGTAACTTGAAGCTCGGCCGGCGCGACGAGGCGAGAAAGGCGCTGGGGCGCGCCGCCGTCGCGACCCCCGGCGACCCCCGGCCGCGGGAATACCTCAACGTCTTAGCCGCCGAAAAATCCGGCGACTAAGCCGCGCCCGTTTAACCTCATGTTTTAAAGATGCGTACGGGCCGAGGGCGCCAGGTTTAGGAAGTGGGCGCCGCCCGGGCCGGCGGGCCGAAAGTAGGGGCGCAAGGCCTTGCGCCGCTATCTAAATAACGCCTTCACCCGCCCGAGGGAGGAGGGCGTAACGGCCGCGGCGCCGCGGACGAAGGCCCGCATCATCAGGTCGCCGTAGTTGGAAAAGCGACTCCACGGCGTCGTCACAGAACGGTACCAAGTATGCCCCTGACTCGGCGGAAGGCCGTCAAGGCAGTAGTTGTCGATATTGGGATAATTATAGTATTGTTCTTGGGCGGCGAGGAACGCGGTCCGGCCGCCGGGGAGGGTCCAATTGACGCCGGCTTCCAGCCAGCCCCAATTGGTGCTAAACGTCGGCAATACATATTGCGGCGTCCCGGAGATAGGCCAAATGATACTGGCCGGGACGCCGTTAAACGACCAAATAGCGAGGCGACAGCCGTCCCAGACGCCGTTGGGCCCACGTTGGACCGCGAAGCGGAGACGGTTAATGTTATACGCCGCTAACGTCGCGGTATCAAAATCGTTGCCGAGCCAAACCCCCTGGTCGGGGCCGGTAACGTAGAAAAGGTAGCGTAACGTCCCGTCGTCCCACTTCAGCTCGTATTCGGTCGCGAACGCCGCGACCGCAAGTAGGCAGGCTAAAACGGCGTAGGTAAACTTTCGTTCCATAAAGATACCACCTCCTCCGGTTAACGCGGCAAGTAGTTATTCCGGGTATAAATAGTAGTCGTGCTCGTACGGGTCGCCGTCCCAAGGGTCCAAAAAGCCACCCTCGCTTATGTAACCTGTTTTCTCCACGTTCCAACCGAGGCGGTGGCCGTTGTGATTTACGTTACTCTTCTTTTCCATCTCGTAATAGCCGTTCTCGTAGGTGTTATCGGCCTATACTTCTTGGCAACTACATTCGTACCTGACGTCGGCGTCCGTAATGGGCGCGCCGGTAACGATATTGTAAACGTGCCCGCGGAAAAGCCACGGCATAAAAACCACGTCCTTACTAATATAGTATGACTAAAAGAGAACCGCCCGTCAAGCGGCGGCCCCCTTCGGCGCGAAGCCGCCGCCGAAAAATCGAACGACTAGCCCCGGTTCCAGGTTCTATTTTGAAGATACGCACGGCCCGAGGGCTGGCCTGGGGAAGCGGGCGGCGCCTCGGACGGCCGGCTCTCGGCGAAAAAATCGCGCAGGCCGGAAATTATTAATTTTCAGAGCATAAAGGCTTAGGTAAGGTACATTATATTTGCATCGGGGTAAATAAGATGATATAATGAGCGAATTTAACCCCAAGCTATTATATCCGCTCGTTATATAGGAGGCTTCATAGACATGGCACAAAAGATCACCCTGAGCGTCATCAAGGCTGACATCGGCGGCCTCGTGGGCCACTCCGCGAGCCACCCGGACGTCATCGCCAAAGCCCGCGCGGAACTGGAGAAGGCCAGGAAAAGCGGCCTCCTCGTCCACTTCGACATCTTCACCTGCGGCGACGACCTCGAGCTCGTGATGACCCACACCCAGGGGCCGGACGCCGAGAAAATCCACAAGTTGGCCTGGGATACCTTCGTGGCCGGAACCGAGGTCGCGAAAGAGCTCCACCTCTACGGCGCGGGCCAGGACCTGTTGGCGGACGCGTTCTCCGGCAACGTCAAGGGCATGGGCCCGGGCGTGGCGGAGATGGAGTTTGCGGAACGCAAGAGCGAACCGGTCCTCGTCTTCGCGGCCGACAAGTGCGCGCCCGGCGCCTGGAACATGCCGTTGTATAAGATGTTCGCGGACCCGTTCAACACCGCGGGCTTGGTCATCGACCCCAACATGCACGACGGTTTCAAATTCGACGTCTACGACATCCACCGGCACAAACACCTCGTCTTCTCTTGCCCGGAGGAGATGTACGACATGCTGGTATTCGTCGGCTCGCCGGACCACTTCCTCATCCGCGCCATCTACCGCAAGGACGACGGCGACATCGCCGCGGCGTCGTCGACGCAGAAGCTCGCGCTCATCGCCGGGCGCTACGTCGGCAAGGACGACCCGGTGTGCATCGTGCGCTGCCAGTCCGGCCTGCCGGCGGTGGGCGAGGCCCTCGAGCCGTTCGCGTTCCCGCACACCACCTCCGGCTGGATGCGCGGCTCGCACATGGGCCCGCTGATGCCGGTATCGGTCAAGGAGGCGCACCCGACGCGCTTCGACGGGCCGCCGCGGGTAGTCTGCATGGGTTACCAGCTGGCCGACGGCAAGCTTATCGGCCCGCGCGACATGTTCGACGACCCGAGCTACGACGAGGCGCGCAAGCTCGCGAACCGCGTCGGCGATTACCTGCGCCGCCACGGCCCCTTCGAACCGCACCGCCTACCGTACGCCGAGATGGAATACACCACCATGCCCGCGGTCCAGCAGAAGCTCGAAGGCCGCTGGGAAGACATATAGGAAAACTTGAACTGAGTGCGAAAAAACCCCTCGCCCTGAAAGGCGGGGGTTTTTTTCTTGCGACTATTTAGGGGGGGCGGGGATAGGCAAAACAAAAACGCCCCCTACGGGGGGCGAATTTGCCGGAAACATCCCGGATTGTCACTCCAATAATATTATATACCAACGACCCATACATGTCAAGTAAAAAAATAGGGCCGGGGTGGACCGGACGGGATTCGAACCCGTATGTTACGGAGTGACAATCCGTTACGCTTCCGTTGCGTCACCGGCCCTTAACGCCTATAGCGCCGGAAAACGGATTACCACTATCGAATACCCGCAGCGTTAATCTAACAATACTAAATGTCGAGCCGGCCGTCAACTAAAATAAAATTAACTACCGTTATACAATGCCGACTCCTGTTCTCGCCGCCACGGCCCCTTCGAACCGCACCGGCTACCCTACGCCGAAATGGAGTATACGACGATGCCGGCGGTCGAGCAGAAGCTCGAAGGCCGGTGGGAAGATATCTAAGCGTCCTAAAAAGCGAACGAAGAAAACCCCCGCCGGGCGCGGGGGTTTTGCTTTTTAGCGTAAGCGGCGGCCTTAAAGCCCGCCGTTTCTATCTTCGGCGGGTTTCATACCCGCCGCACCCGCGCCGCCCCTTTTACCGGTTTAAGGCCGCCGCGGCCTTCCGACATTACCGGCCGGTTTTAACTCCGGCCGATTTTTTTGTTGAAATGTCTTAGCCGCGTTGTTAGATTTAGCGCAACTGCAACCTTTCTATCGCGAGGAGGACGGCCCGATGAAGACCGCATTTATCTGCGCCTTATTATGTTCGGTTTTGCTCCCCGCCGCCGTTTTCGCCGCCGGAGAAGAATACGAAGAGGTTATTTATCTGAAGAACGGCAGCGTAATCCACGGCACGATAATCGAGCAGGTGCCGGGGGTTTCGTATAAAATAAAGACGAAGTCGGGCGACATCTTCGTCTTCAAGGCCGCCGAGGTGGAGAAGATCACCAAGGAGGTGGTGGCGCCGGCGCCGGAGGCGGTCGTGACGGAGGCCAAGCCCGCCGCGGCGCGCGCCGCCGGGGGCGATTTGCGCAAAGGCTTTTCAGGTTTTACGACCACCGGCTATTATATGGCTATACATGATACTACTGATGCCGGCGATTTTGAGGGCGGCGTCATCCCGTTCGGCTCGTCGTTCGGCTATTCCATAGGCGCGGCCTTCTTCGGCTTAGGCGTTGCGTATATACCCGGTTTCGACGATTACTACGACTACGCGTCCGTTTATTACGAGACCCGGTACTTCTTCTCGCCGCGCTCCAACCTTAGCCCGTGCATGTCCGTCGTCGTCGGCCCTCATTTCTTAAACGGCGACGTAGGCGTTATGGCGGGCTTCGGCGGCGGCGTCGATTACCGCCTCAGCAATAATTACGGCGCATACGTGGAGGCCGGCTACCTCGGCTTACTCCCCGAGGTTTGGTTCGCCCAATATTATAGTTACTGGGTCGGGAACGTGGGCGCCCGCTTCGGCGTCGCGGCGACCTTCTGAACGGCGGAACCGGGGTAGGATATAAAACCAGGAGGAACTCGAACGCGGCTGGGAAAATATCTAAACCCGATTAAACGGAATAAGAAAGGCGCCCGCGAGGGCGCCTTTAAGTTTCGGCTTGTTATATATTACCTAAGCCAATACCCGATAAAAAACCCAATAAACCAAAGAGCAGCGGCCCTAACTTCGCCGGAGAACCCTGAACAAAGCAAAATGTACGTAGAAACCCCTATACCAAAAAAGGTTACTATTACGCTCATTACCGCCCTAATTGTCCTATTGGACGGGAAATCCATATAAATATTAGGCCTTAAAGACCCCTTATGGCCCTAATAGTTTCCTTTATCCTTGTTCCATAAAATTCCCACTTTTTATTCTCGCTATCTTCGGGTTCCTCTTCGACGCACAATTCCTTATTAAATGACTCGACCGACATATAAGATACCATACTATGGTTCGCTATTGGTACCCGGGTTGTCGTCGAATCGGCGTCTTCGCTGTATTTACCTTCTTCCATTTAAGCCTCCTTTATTGGCATACTCTTAGCTGTTTTCTAGCAATCCACTTAAATCCTTCTTCTTTAACTACAACGCCTACATCTACAGGACCTTGGCAAGACGGAGGCCCGATTTCGAAACGGGCTTGGTTTATTGTAGTATTAACTATAAAAGAAGCGAAATCTATAGCGTCTTGTAAAGGCATCCCATCATAAATAACCGCCATTGCGAACTTGCGAAGTATTCCGTTTATGGTATCTTCGTCTAATCCCGCTTCTTTTAGCTCTTTCCTTAGCCTTGGGTCGAAACCTTTAAATAGTCTCGTAAACGGGATATCTACACCACGCCAACTAACACCGCAAGCGTCCACACCCCTAACACTTTTAGGTTCTTTATCCCGCGGAAGTAAAAATTCCCATTCCTCGCCGAATGATTCCCCTTCTGAATAACCGACTATAAAAAACCCGAGCGCCGGTTTCTCTTTTTCGGATTTTAAAGCCTCGTTATAATCCGCTTCGATATTCTCGAAAATCGCCCGCGCCAGCCCCTCCATATTTTTTACCTTCTCATTTTCTATTCGGGACAAGGTATCGGCTATAACTGCGCCTACTGACTTTCCGCCTACACTGCCGAACCCATACGAGGCCGCACCCGCTTTAAACCCTTTTAATTCGAAGATTTTTTCGGCCATAGAATAAGTTTGTATTACACCGCCCCTACCTTCGGGCGTTTTACCGAAGATATTAATGGCGCTGTCGGCCGCCAAAACCAACCCATCTCTAACTTTCACACTCGCGATTATCGTCATAGAGTTTATATTATGGCACACCGGAAATCTAATGTCAAGTAATATATATCCGCCGTGGCTTAATGCGGGTCCACTATTACGTCGCGGGCGCGCCCTACGTTCTCGGCGTCAGCGGTATTAAGGGACCGGGGCGCGTTGCTATACTTCTAGGGTACTAATACCGCGTATTCGATAATAACATGATTACTTAGCAATAAATATTTAAACCTTATTTAAAAAACGCCAGGTTATACTAAAAGTGGCTAACCCACGGTGTGTTGTCCTAACTTAAATATGCAAGCGGTAAACGGGCTTCGCTTTTTTTAGAAGGGTAATATCCTAGACATCTTCTTACCGCGTTACAACGGCAACTTCTCCTCTTTCCCCTTCTCCCTTTTTATCCGCGGGGCCTTCTTGAGGGTCTCGCTCGCGTCGGTCCAATGCCAGGTGTCGTCGAACGCCTCGATCTGGCTCGGCGGGAAGTGCCCTTCCTTGTCGCGGAAGATAACGTTATACGCTTGTTTGGAGTTAAACGGGGGGTCGAGATAGATGAGGTCAACCGACTCAGCCGGGATGTATTCCCGCATTATGTCGAGGTTGTCCCCATAATAGAGGGTGTTCACTTCTCCTCCTATACCATTTATCCGTCGCTAGCCGTAATATAAAATAAAAGCGGTTATATTTCCATAATTATTTACTCCTACCGGAAGTAGCGGCGGCCTTAAAGGCCGCCGCTCCCGGTCATAGGAACAAGAAGCGACGGGTTTCATACCCGCCGCACCCGCCCCGCCCCTTATCATGGTTGACGGCCGGCGGCAGGGCGCCCTAAGTCGTTGACACCCCCTATAGGCCGTGGTAAGATTTCGACGGTGGAATCGCGTCGTACACACGGCCTTTTTTTACTCGCGCTGGCGGCGGCCCTCGCGGCCGTCACCGGCGCGCTGTATTTATACGCCGACCTATACTTCACCGACGGGTTCCTCACCTTCCCCCTCGACGACGCGTATATCTTCCTCCACTACGCGCGCCACGTCGCCGCCGGCCACCCCCTTGAATACAACGTCGGCGACCCGGCCACCACCGGCGCAACCTCCTACCTTTATTTATTGATATTGACGCCGCTGGCTTTGATTTTCCACAGCCCCAACGCCCTCGTATGGGCCGCTTTCGTCTTGAACGTCGCCCTATACGGCGTGAGCATCTGGCTCTTCGCGAAGGTCGTCGCCCACCTCTTCGACGGCCGCTACGTCGTCGTCTCGACCTTCGTCTTCGCGACGACGGGGCCGATTACGTTCCACGCCCTCGGCGGGATGGACGGCGGCCTGTATATCGCCGCGCTCCTCTTCGCCTTGTATGCCTACATTTTATACCAGGAGCGAGGCCGGCGGGCGTGGTTCGTCGTGGCGTTGGCGGCGCTGACGCTGGCGCGGCCGGAGGGGATAATCGCGGCGGCGGTATTGACGGCGCTCGCGTTGATAGGGCGGCAACCGAAAGACGAGGGTAGCGGGGCGGCGCCGCGGCGCTCGAGATGGCTCGTCCTTCTCGGCCTGGCGGCGGTCCCGGTCTATTTCGCCGTCAATTACGTCGCGGCCGGCCACTTGACGTCGGCCAGCTTCCATTCGAAATCCATCCTGGCTCACAGCGCGAGGTCGTGGGCCGTTAGGTTGGCCGATATTATCGCCTATACCGTCTACGTCGTGAAGAGCGTACTCGCCGGCCTGGACGGTTACTACACGAGGGGTTTTTACAACGCGAACACGGTCCAGGCGGCGGCGAATTATTTCGCGCCGTTGGCGCTCGCCTTCTTCCTGGTGGGGTGGGGCCGGGCGGCGCGCAAGTCGTGGTCGGAGGGGAGGCCGTTGCCGGGGTTCGCCGCCGGCGCGGTGTTCTTGGCGTGCGTGGCGGCGTCTTGTCTGGCCTTACCTTTTCCCCGCCATTTCGCGCGTTATATCGCGCCGTATTTCCCTTTGTTTGTCATCGGCGTCCTGGGCGGCATAGACGGCCTCGCGTTCCTCATCCGTTACGGCCGGCCGCAGATCAGCCACGCGGCGATGTTTTGGACCGGCGCCGCCTATTTCCTGGTCTTCGGCCTGATGTCGTCGGCGTATTTCTGCATCGCCTACGGCATGTCCGCGGCCGACATCCGCTACCAGCATATAACCGTCGCGCGGTATATACGGGAAAACGTACCGCCGGGGGCGAACGTATTCACCCACGACGTCGGCGCGCTGGCGTATTACGGCGGGCGACGGATTGTGGATGTGGAAGGGCTGGTCACGCGCGACGGCTGGCGCTACGGCAACGAGGGCCCGGGCGCCGTGGCCGAGTTCGTGCGGCGCCAGGGGAAGCCCGGCGATTACTTCGTCGGTTACTTGAACGTTTACCCGTTCGACGAATCTGGGGCGCTGGAGCCGCCGGCGTACTCGGCGCAGCTTTTCGATGCCACCATGGCGGGGGGAAGCGAGATGTCGGTGGCCCGGTTCGTGCCGCTGGTCTTCGAGCGGCCGCCTCGGCCGGATGCCGCGGCCTTGGCCGGCTTCGAACTGGTCGACGAGGTGAACGTGGCGGACGTGGCGTCGGAGGCGGCGCACGGCTACCGCTTCCACCGGCGCGCCGCCAACTCGTTGGCGAGTTACGCCGCGGCCCACCCGTTGTGGGGCCTTGCGGGCGTTGCGGCGTTCGAGGGGGGGCGCAGGGTGTGCGGCGTCGAGGAGTTTACGGTGGACGTTCGCCCCGGGCGGGACGTGGTGGCGGCGGTCAGGTGCGAGCCGCCCTACGGCGCCGCGATCCGCGTCGACGGCGTGTTCGCCGGGAACTGGGAAGTGCCGGCGGCCGTCGGCGACGTATACCGCGACGGGTTCTTTCCCATCCGGGCGCGGTTCATCCGCGGCCGGCGGATGCGCATCTCGCTCGAGGCCCTCAGCGGCGACTTGACGTATAACGCCCCGGCCCACTATTACTTTTACTCGCGCGCGGAGTAATCGCCGTGACGACGCGTTCAGGCACCCGGTTCGTATCGGCCCTCCCGTGGGCCTTTTTATTGGGGGGCTTCGCGCTCTACGGGGCGGGGGCGGCGCCGGGGTTGTCGATACTGGACGCGGGGGAGTTTCTGGGGGTGGCGGCGACG
>CAZLXP010000100.1:0-9758 GCA_964563535.1 uncultured bacterium
GTTGGACGTTCGTTATTTTGGGCGTTGCGTTGGCGCTCCGCTTGGGATATGCCGCGGCGGCGCCACCGCCGCCCATCTCGGACGAAAGGCATTACGACGCGCTGGCGCGTAGCTTAGCCGCCGGCGGGGGTTACGTCGAGGACGGGACCCCGACCGCGTATTGGCCGGTGGGTTATCCTGCGCTCCTGGCGGCTTTTTACGTAGTCTTCGGCTTCCATTATCTTCCCGTAATAATTTTGCAAGCGGTCCTGGGCGCGGCGACGGCGGTATTGACGTGGCGCCTCGCGTCGTTGTTTTGGGCCGAGCGGTCCGCTCGGGCGGCCGGTTTAATCGTCGCCGTTTTGCCGAGCCAGGTAGCGTACGCGGCGCGACTCTTCCCGGCGGTGGCCTTCGGTTTCGTAGCCGTCGTCGCGACGTACGTGATAATAAGATACCGTCGGTTGGTCGCCGCCGCCGGCGCCGGGTTCTTAACGGGGGCCGGCGCGCTGGCGGCGCCGGTGCTTTTACCGCTGCCCGGGGTGTTTTTCGTCATCGACCTTTTGGCGGGCCGGAACTGGCGGCGGGGGCTAGGCCGCGCCGCCGTTGCCGCGGCGGTTATGGCGGCCGTCGTCGCGCCGTGGACTTACCGCAATTGGCGTGTCTTCGGCGTTTTAGTGCCGGTCTCGACGAACGGCGGCGTAATATTGTGGATGGGGAACAACGCGGGCGCGGACGGTTGTTATACTTTTCCTCTCAGCCCGGCGAATCCCCTTTGGCTGGTTTCGGACGAGGTGCAACGGGACCGCCTCGGCCGCGCCCTTACGTTGGATTTTATCCGCCGCCACCCGGAGTCGTTTTTAAAACTCGTCGTCCCGAAGTTCGCCAACCTTTACGCGAGCGACATTTCGGCCTTCCAATACGGCGCCGCCGTTTACGGCGTGGACGTGGCGGCGTCGGCCCGAGGGTTTCCGGCGCGTTTAAGCCAAGGCCTTTATGCCTTACTTTGGTTGGGTTTTGCGGTCGCCCTGTTCAAATGGCGCCGGCGAACGTTTGCCGGGACCGCGGGAAAGATGCCGTTGGCCGCGGCCCTCGTCGTACCCGCATATTTGACGGTTTTTTACCTCGTCTTCCACGGCCTCGACCGCTACCATTTTCCGATGGTGCCGTTTATGGCCATCGTGGCCGCGGGCGTGTTCGGGGATAGCGAAACGTAACGGGATACGTCGTTTAAATCATCCGGCAGGAGTTTTAAATTTTCGCCGCGCGTAACGTTATATAATCGAAAACCGGCCGCGGGGCCGGTTTTTGTTCGACGTCGCGGATTATCTTAGTCCGCCAGCGCCTTTTCGGAAAGCTTGATGGCGCACATATTGGAACACATGGTGCACGTATCGGCTTCGATTTTAGGGGCGTTTTCGCGGCGGCGCCGCGCCGGTTCGGCCGGGTCGACGGCAAGTTCGGCCTGCCGCGCCCAATCGAAGCTTTTACGCGCCCGCGACATTTCCAAGTCCCAGTCGGCTGCGCCCGGTATGCCTTTGGCGACGTCGCCGGCGTGCGCGGCGATGCGCGACGCGACCACGCCCAGCCGCACGTCTTCCGGGCCGGGGAGGCTGAGGTGTTCGGCCGGGGTGACGTAGCACAGGAAGTCCACGCCCGCGGCCGCGGCCGCGGCGCCGCCGATCGCCGCGGTGATGTGGTCGTATCCGGGGGCGACGTCCGTGACGAGCGGCCCGAGGGTGTAGAAGGGCGCGCCGCCGCTAAGCTGTTTTTGGAGGCGGACGTGCTCGGCAACGGTGTTGAGGGGCATATGGCCCGGGCCCTCAAGCATGACTTGCGCGCCGCGGCGCCGCGCGAGCTTCGCCAGTTCGGCCAGCGTAAGGAGTTCGGTTATCTGGGCGCGGTCGTTGGCGTCGGCGAGGGAGCCGGGCCTGAGGCCGTCGCCGAGCGAGAACGTGAAGTCGTATGCCAGCGCGAGGTCGATCAAGCGGTCGAAAAACTCGTAGAACGGGTTTTCGGCCTTGCGGCGCGCCATCCACCCGGCCATAAGGGCGCCGCCGCGCGAGACGATGTCGAGCTCGCGGCCCTGGTTCTTGAGCCGCTCCACCGCGTAACGCGTAACGCCCGCGTGCAGCGTCATAAACGATACGCCGTCCTGGGCGTGTTCCTCCACCAATTCGAACATCTCGTCTACGGAGGTATCCTCGAATTCGCGGCCGTCGTCCTCGGCTTTCGTCGCGACCTCGTATATGGGCACCGTGCCCAGCGGCAGCGACGTCTCCGCCAGGATAGCTTTCCGTATGGCCCGCAAGTCGCCGCCGGTGGACAGGTCCATCAACGCGTCGGCGCCCGCCTCCTCGGCGACCCGGGCTTTGCATAGCTCGAGCTGGACGTCGGCATGGTCCCGGCTCGAGCCGATGTTGGCGTTAACCTTGGTCCGGAGGTCTTTGCCGATGGCGACGGCGCGAACCCGCTCGTCCAGTTTTTTATTGAAGGGAAGGACCGTTACGCCTTCCGCGATGGCGGCGCGCAACGATTCGGCCGGAACGTTTTCGGCCGCCGCGGCCCGCGTCACCTCATTAGTCACGCGGCCTTCTACGGCCGCCTTGAGCTGCGTCATAAGAGAATCATCTCCGCAACGCTAATTTTATTAAATTATTGTATAAAAGTCAAGCCGATTCCCGTTTCGTTATTCGCCGCGGTGCGGAGGAGCTACGGTTTTCGGCCCCGGTCGTTTATCTTGATTGATGTTTATAAGGTAATTATAATAATATCCGAAGAAGATAATGAGGAACGGTTTTTATGGGCCGGTTTAATCGCGAGGAGATTATATGCCTACCGACCTCGAGATCGCGCGCGCGGCGACGATGCGCCCTATCGTAGACGTCGCCGCCGATTTGGGTTTGTCCGAAGACAACGTCGAGTTATACGGCCGTTATAAGGCCAAGGTTAAGCTCGACGTTCTCGAAGACCGGCGGGACAAATTGAGCGATAACCTCGTCCTCGTATCCGCCATTACGCCTACGCCGGCAGGGGAGGGCAAGACGACGACTTCCATCGGCCTCGCGATGGGCCTGGCGCGGTTGGGCGAGCGGGCCTGTCTGGCGCTCCGCGAGCCGAGCCTGGGGCCGGCGTTGGGTATGAAGGGCGGCGCTACCGGCGGCGGCATGAGCCAGGTCCTTCCGATGCAGGACATCAACCTTCACTTCACCGGCGACATCCACGCCGTAGGCGCGGCCCACAACCTTCTGGCGGCGATGGTCGACAACCATATCTATCGCCGCCTCGAGCCCATGCTCGACCCGCGCCGCGTCCGGTGGGGAAGGGTCCTCGACGTGAACGACCGCGAGTTGCGATACGTCGTCGTCGGCCTCGGCAAGCCCACCGACGGCGTACCGCACGAGTCTTTCTTCGATATCACCGCGGCCTCGGAGGTTATGGCCATACTATGCCTGGCCGAGGATTTGCGCGACCTCAAGCGCCGCCTCGGCAGTATCCTCGTGGGTTTCACGTATAAGCGCGAGCCGGTATACGCCCGCGCCCTGGGCGCCGCGGGCGCGATGACGGCCCTGCTGCGCGACGCCCTCAACCCCAATCTCGTCCAGACCCTCGAGGGGACGCCGGCTTTCGTCCACGGCGGCCCCTTCGCCAATATCGCCCAGGGGACCAACTCGGTCGTCGCGACGAAGATGGCATTAGCGCTGAGCGATTGGTGCGTCACGGAGGCCGGTTTCGGCTTCGACCTGGGCGCGGAAAAATTCTTCGACATCAAGTGCGTCTCCGCCGGCCTCGACCCGTGCGCGGTAGTGTTGGTGGCGACGGTCCGCGCGCTCAAAATGCACGGCGGCAAGGCGCTCGACGAGCTTGGCGAGCCGGACGCCGCGGCGGTGGAGCTCGGCCTGCCCAACCTCGTCAAACACCTCGAGAGCATCAGCTATTTCAAAGAATCGCCCGTCGTGGCCTTGAACAGATTCACCGCGGACAGCGACGACGAAATAAACGTCGTCCGTCGCTTCTGCGAGGGGGTGGGCCATCCCTTCGCCGTCTTCGACGGTTGGGCGCGGGGCGGCGAGGGGAGCGTCGAGTTGGCGGAGGTCGTGCGCGACGCCGGCTGCCGGCTGCACGTTCGGTTCCAGCCGATGTATAAGCCGGAGGATAGCGTCGAGGACAAAATCTACGCCGTCGCCCACAAGGTCTACGGCGCGCAGAAGGTCGATTACACCCTTCAAGCCCAAGACGACCTTAAGCGCATCTATAAGCTCGGCTACGGCAAGTTGCCGGTCTGCATCGCGAAAACGCAGAAGTCTTTGTCGGATAATCCGGACCTCTTGGGGCGGCCTAAGGACTTCCTCGTTACCGTGCGCCAAATCATCATCAACGCCGGCGCCGGTTTCCTCGTGCCGCTTACCGGCGAAATTATTAGGATGCCGGGTCTACCCGCGGAGCCCGTCGCGAAGCGGCTCGACGTCGACGAGGAAGGTAATATCGTGGGCTTGGAGTGAGTTAATTTTATTTTAAAAGAAATAAAAAGGCCGCCCTGGGGGCGGCTTTACGTTAGGTCTCTCGTTACTTAAACAAAGTTTTAATTCTACCTAAGGACGCCGGCGCGACCCCGATACCGCTTGGACAATGAATTTTCCAAATATACCCGGATGGGCTAGTAGTCGAGAGCCACAAGTAGCCGCCGAGGTACGCGGAGCCGTAGGGGCGGTCGGCGGGCGCTGCGAACGAGGCTACCAGCGAGCCGGAAGTCGTATACCCGAATACGTGCATGGATATAATTTCTTGAGGTATCCAAATAATTTCGTTAACGTAATCCCAGGCGGGGTCGCGGCACGCGGATTCGGGCACGAAAGAGCCGATGAGGCTACCAACCGTCGTGTAACGCCAGACGCGCGGCCTCCAGTTATCTTGACTGATTATTGCCTTTAAAGTTCCTTCTTGCGTCGGGATACCCTGGCAATCGAGGCCGCCGAATTGCGCGTTCGGGTTCACGCCGAACGACGAGTAGATGCTGCCGGAGGACTCGGCGCACCGCGCTATCGCGGCTGCGCCGCCGCGGCATCCTATCCAAATATATCCGCCATATTCGTAGCCGAGGCCGCTTGTCGTACTACCGAAGGGTGAGGGAAAGGAGCCGGCCAACGAGCCGTTGGAGGGTATAACCCGATAGACGACGTCGGTGGTGGTATGAGTATAGACGTATAAGTAGGTACCGCTTATCGCCAGTGCCTGAGGCACGCCGGCCGGCGACGGGAACGATTGCACGACGTCGCCCAGGTTGGCGTACGCAACCGCCGCGTTTAACGTCAAAATTAAACTTAAAGTAAAACTCGGTTTCGTAAACGCAACCTCCTCTAAAAATAGCTTTTACGGTTTAGCCTACCTGGCTTGCTCGCGTCGCGAGATTTTGAGGAGCGACGCGCGGGGAGTGGGCGCCGCAGCTCTCGGCGTCGGTTTCCTCCTTGCCCTCCGGCGTCGGGTAGAAGCCGAACTGGCGCAGCGCCGTGAGCTTAGGTAGGACGTTATGTTCTAAATCTACGTGGAAGAAGCCGGGGAAGAGGTCCGGGTTATGGATGACGAGGTCGAAGTACGGGCCGTAGCGCTCGGGGAGCTCGACTTCGCCGCCGACGCAAACCTCGTGGCCGGTGAAGACGAACTCCGGCAAAAGATACGGGCAGAACTCGAGCGCGACCTTGGGCGCCCACTCCTCGTATATCGGCGTCTGGGGCAACAGCGACAGCAGGCTCGGCAGGATCCGCGCGCCCATCATGCGGAACGAGACCATCTGGAAGAGCGATTGGTTGAAATCCTCCTCGGTCTCGAACGGAAAGCCCCACACGTAGAAGGCGTCGACGCGGGGAAAAAGCTCTATGGCTTGCGGTATTAGGTCCAGCGTCTCCTGCGCCGTGAAACCTTTCTTGATAATTTTAAGTATGCGGTCGGAGCCGGACTCCACGCCGAAGCGGAGCTCGAGGCAGCCGGCGTCGGCCATGGCCTTCATCATCTCGACGTCGCACAGGTTGACGCGGCCGAACGCCTTCCAGTTGACGTCGAGGCCCGATTCCCCGAGTTCTTTACAGAACGCCATGACCTGCTTCTTACCCGAGACGAAGAACTCGTCCTGGAAGAGGAAGAGGTCTACGCCGGCCTCGTCGTGCAGGACCTTCATCTCGGCGACGATGTCGCCCGGGCTGCGCGAGTAGCTCTTATAATCCCATACCGGCGCCACCGAGCAGAACGTGCAGGGGTAGGGACAGCCGCGGCTCGTCATCATGCCGTAACCGGCGTATTTCCCCAGGTCTATTTTGTGCCAGGCGGGGAAGGGGATGGCGTCGAGGTCGGCCAGGCGCGCGCGGTCACGGTTGTGGACGACGCGGCCGTCGTCGCGGTACGAAATTCCGTTCACCCTCGACAAGTCGCCACCCCCGCTAAGAGCGCTTACTAGCTCGGGGCCCGTTACCTCCGCCTCGCCGCGGCATATGACGTCGACCCACGGGAATTTCTTAAGGACCTTATCCTCTACCGATTTGGCGCCGACGCCGCCCAGGACCAGTTTACGGTCGGGGTAGCGCTCGCGCAGCGCCTTCGTCGCGAGGAGCGTGAACGGCAGGAGGTTGGCCATGCACGACAAGCCGATGACGGGCGCCGGGTCTTTCAGAAAATCGAGGAATACTTCCATGTCGAAGGGGTCGTCGGCGGGGCAGCATTGGTAATCGCGGAAGTCCACGGCTAAGCCGGCGTCCTCGAGCGCCCGGCTGAGGTAGAGCGGCCCGAGCGGCACGTGCAGCTCGCGCTCCACCTCCTCGCCGTAGCGGATGAAGAGCATGTTGAGGTTGACGAGCGTAATGTCGCCCGGCATGTTACTTGCCTTCTTTCTCGGGAATGTCGGGGCGAATGCCGGTTACAATGGGTGCCTCTTGCTCCGAGAACAACTTCAAAGATACTTCGGTCTTAACTCCTTTTCTTACTTCGATTTTGGATCGCCGCTCCTGTCCGTAACCAGTCGCCCAAAAGGTAAGATTGTAGGAACCGGGCGGCACGGCCGAAAAAACATAGAAGCCGTAGCGATTGGTTACGGTCTCCAGGCCGAGGTCGTCGATTTCGACGAGTACGTTCGCGGCCGGTTCGTCGAATTGGTCGCGGACGCGGCCGAAGATTACGCCGGCGTCTTTTGGGACATCTATGTCCTTCGGGTCGTTTATATTGTAGTCGTACGTTTTCGGCGGCATTTCCGCGTCGATGCCGGTCGTTCGCACCTCCCATTCTCCGGGGTTTTCCGCGTAGGCCGTCGCCCCGAGCGCCGCCAACATCACGCCGGCGGCGTAGCCGAGGAACGCGGGCCTGAGGTTCGGGTTTACTTTCGTGGAGGCGACGATGGCCTTGAGCTGCTCAGCGGGAACGGCGTTGAGCATCGTCGCCTCGGCCGGCTCGAGCTTCAACGATATCGCCGCCGCGGCGTCGGCGCGCTTCTCGAGAAGCAGCTTTTTAAACGCCGGGTCAACGGCCGCCTTCTTGACTAATACCTCGACGCCGCGGGGGATGTCGGCGACGTTCGCCCCTCCGGCGGGCGGCCTGCCCCCCACGATGGTCGTGCGGACGGCCTCGGCTTCGCCGGGGCGGGCCATCTTTATCCGTTCGGCTTCTTTTCCCAAGATTTTATCCTTTAAGGCGGGCCGGGCCTAATCCCGCGCGTGACAGGCTCGTCCCCTTTTTCCGGTTGCTTTGCCGCGTCCTGGGTACGGTCAGCTACGCCCGGTGGTGGGTCGGGCCTAATGCCTTCGACCGGCGGTGAGGTTGGGTTACCATCGCACGCCGTCGTCGTCGCCCCGAGCGCCGCCAACATAACACCCGCGGCGTAGCCGAGGAACGCGGGCCTGAGGGAGGGGTTAACCTTCGTGGAGGCGACGATGGCCTTGAGCTGCTCAGCGGGGACGGCGTTGAGCATCGTCGCCTCGGCCGGCTCGAGCTTGAGGGCGATGGCCTCGGCCGCCCCGGCGCGCTTCTCAATAAGCAGCTTTTTGAACGGCGGGTCGACCGCGGCTTTCTTTATGAGAACCTCCAGGCCGCGGGGGATATGGCCGACGGCTTTACTGGTCCCGGGCGGCCTGCCGCCGACGATGGTGGTGCGGATGGCCTCGGCTTCGCCGGGGCGGGCCATTTTGATATAACGCTTATCTCGGTTCACGGTTTCTCCGCGTTAAACCCGGGTTATTTTAATTATTGCCGTCAATGAAGACGAACGGTTGAACTACTGTCACCGTGCCTTCGTCGATTTGGGAGAATTCCCAACGCGAAATTTCTGATAAAACCGCGCCCGCGAGTGCCGCGCAATTTAACGTATCGCTTATTATAGCCGCTTCGGTTGCTCGGCCGTCCGGGGTTATGTCGTAACGCACGACGAGTTTGCCACTCCCCAACCGGGGGTTCTTTTTTAGTAAGCTTACGTATAAATTATTAACGTTCCGTACGTTATTTCGCGTAATTCGGAATATAGTTTTAGGTGAGCGCCGTGGATTATCCAAGCTAAACCCGGTAATACCAGGCTCCGCGATCGTAACGGAAGGTTCTGATCGGGGAGAGGTATATTTTCGTGTCGTAATAGAGTCCGGCCTGATCCCCGTGATCCCGTACGTATGGGGCCCATAGTGTTCGGGTATCCAGGCGGGCGCACTGCCCCCTGGGGCCGCGGTTCCTAGAATTTCGGCGATACTTCTACCGGTCGGAAAAGCTTCACTTAAGGCAACGCCGGCGGAAGGGTACGGCGAACGCGGCCCGAAGTTGAATTTGTAAACGACTTCTACGTCACCGTTTTCGATGGGGTCTACCTTCCAAACCGCTACCCTCTGTAGGACTCGAGCTCTAACCAACGGCGAACCGATACTGTCCGAGATTAATCGCGGGTTTTCGACGTCGCCGTCCGCGGTAACCGTGAAGCGCGCGGTTATGTGTCCCTCTTTGGCCCCCGGGTTCCCCGCAATGTAATCGTCATATTCGGATTTGACGAAGGAGAGGACGGGTTTCATCTTATTTTGTAAGAAGTCAATTCGGCGTTTTTTGTCGTTGGCACCGTCGCCGCCGACGTACACGACGTAGCCTTTCTCGTCGTGGATAGTGGGCCGCATACCGGCTGACGGCATTTCAAGTAGACGGATCGTTTTTTCTACGACCGCATCCTCCAATATATCCTCGTTCTGCGCCCATTCAACTTCGGGGGAAGTTTTTTTCTGGCAAACGGTTACAGCCGTCCCCAGCGCCGCTAGCATCGCGCCGGCGGCGTAACCGAGGAACACGGGTTTTAATTTGGGGCTTATGCGCGTGTGAGCGATGATGGCCTCGAGGTGGGGAAGGGGGACCGCGGCCAGCATCGCCTCTTCCGCGGCGGTAAGTTTAAGGCCGATAGCGTTAGCGGCGTCGGCCTTTTTTTCCAGTAGTAAGTTCTTGAATTTAGGGTCTACCGCGGCTTTCTTTATGAGGACCTCCAGGCCGCGGGGAATGTGGCGCGGGATGACGTCGCTTTGGGGCGGCCTGCCGCCGACGACGGTGGCGCGGGCGATTTCTCTCTCGTTGTGGGCCTGGTCGTTTCGCGAACCTTCGATATTTCCCATAATATCCCCTCTTCAAACCGAGGCCGCGACGTTACTACGTTAATATTATATCCGTATTCCCCGGTCCGTGCAAATTACATCCGCTTTTGATATCGGTTTGCGCTGCGATAAATTCGCGTACCCGTCGCCTCAAATTATATCGCATAATTAAGCTAAGGCTTAAAATATTTATTT
>CAZLXP010000101.1:0-9725 GCA_964563535.1 uncultured bacterium
GTCACCAAGATTTATGACAACGGCGTCGTTGCCCTGGAGGACGTCTCCGTGGACGTGGGCAAGGGCGAGTTGGCTTTTCTTACCGGGCCGTCGGGGGCGGGCAAGTCGACGTTTCTCAAACTTATAACCGCGGAGGAGAAGGCCACGGAGGGTTTGGTCGAAGTCGCCGGCCACGACGTGGGCAGCCTCAAGCGGCGGGATATTCCGTATTTGCGTCGGCGCATCGGCGTCGTTTTTCAGGATTTTAGGCTTTTGAACGAGCGGACGGTCCTGGAGAACGTCGTGTTGCCGCTGACGATTTTGGGTTTAGCCACCTCCGAACAAAGGCGCCGCGCGCTGCAAGTCCTGACGGTCGTCGGCTTAGGCCAACGAAAGGACGCGACGCCGCTGGAGCTTTCCGGGGGCGAGCAGCAGCGGGTCGCCATCGCCCGGGCGATAGCGCTGGACCCGACGATATTGCTCGCCGACGAACCGACCGGCAACCTCGACCCGGACATTACGTGGCACATCATGAAGCTCTTTCGCGTCATCAACGCCCGCGGGACCGCGGTCGTTATCGCGACCCATAACTACGACGTAGTGAGGAAAATGGACGCGCGGATAATAAAGATACTGAGCGGGAAATTGCCTGAGGAGCGGGTAGCTTGAAACACTTCGGCTTTTTCGTCCGGGAGGGTTTTAAAAACATAGGCCGCGGCGGCATCCTGACGGCGGCGGCCGTTTTGGCCATCACTTTCGCCGCCCTTATCGCGGGGATATTCGCGACCGCGTATTATAACCTCAGGACGATATACGAGGAGGTTAAGAGCGAGCTCTACGTCGACGTCTACTTGAAATACGAGGTTAGCGAGAGACGGGCCGCGGCGGTGGGGGAACACCTCCGCAAGTTGCCCGGCGTGGTGCGCGCCGACTACGTATCGCGGGAGAAGGCCGCGGAAGAATTCGTCGGCCTGTTCCCCGAGGATAGCGAGCTTTTGACGGCGTTGGGGGAGAACCCTTTGCCGGCGTCTTATCGGGTATACCTGGCCGCGGAAGCCAACGCGCCCGAAAAGGTCGAAAAGCTGGTGAAGGAGATGGCGGCGGTGGACGGCGTGGACGACGCCGTTTACGCGCAGGAATGGTTGTCCAACCTGGAACGGGCGGCGCGCGTCGTGGGTATGGCGGGTGCCGCGGTCGGCGTGGTCCTCGGGGCCGCGGCGGTTTTGGTCGTTGTCAGCACGATAGGGCTGGCGGTCTACGCTCGTCGCGAGGCTATCGCGATAATGAAGGTCGTGGGGGCGACGGACGGCTTCGTGCGGGCCCCTTTCGTCGTGGAAGGTTTTATCATCGGCGTTTTGGGCGGCCTTATCGCCTTAGGCGCGTTATACGGCGGCGTCGAATTCCTGCGGACGTACGACGTAATGGTTCATTTCTTGCCGAAGACGTACGTCGGCGCGGGTTTAGCTCTGGCGGCGCTCGGCGGGGCTTTCGGCTCCGGCGTAGCGGTTCGCCGCTTCTTGAAAGTATAAAACCCCTCCCCAGGTAACGACATTTCGCGGCGAGGGCATATTTCCCGCCGTGTTTTGTATAAGTTTATACGATGCTACGTAAAGGCCGGACGATGAAGGTCGGGACGGTATTTTTTTATTTAATTCTAGTCGTCGCCGCGGCGCGCGGGGCCGACGACGACAGGTGGGTTATGCGCGCCCGCCGCGCGGAGGCCCGGCCCGTAATCGACGGCGTGATGGAGGAGGTCTGGTTCCGGGCGGAACCGGCCGCCGGTTTTAAACAGTTCCGACCGGCGCTGAACCAGCCGGCGTTGAAAGATACCGAGGTCTACATCCTATACGACGACGAGGCGTTGTACGTCGGTTGGGTATGTTTCGAGGACGACGTCGACCGTTTGGTAGCCTGCGCCACCGTGCGCGATATGTTCATGAACGACGACGACTGCGTCGACCTCATGCTGGACGCCGACAACGACCGCCAATCGGCGTACGATTTTATGGTCAATTGGCGGGGGGTGCGGTACGACGGCAGCATCGCCAAAGACGGCTCGGCGGGCGGCCCGGCGTGGGACGGTTATTGGGAGGCGGCGACGTCGGTCGGCGAAGGCGCCTGGTATTGCGAGATGGCGATCCCCTGGTCCACGATACGTTACGACCGGAAGGCGGGGTACTTCGGCGTACAGTTTTTGAGGTTCCGCAAACCGACCTACGAAGAAACGTACTGGGCGAGCGAGGGCGACTTCCTCAATCGCGTCTCGACCTTCGGCCGCGTCGAGGGGTTTGAGAACTTGCCGAAGCCGCGGCCTTTCAAGGTCACGCCGTACGCGACGGGGCGGGGCGAAGAGAGCTTCGAAACCCCGGCCTATAACTTTGAAGCGACTGACGGATGGGAGTTAACGCCGCGTTACGGCCTGGATTTCGAGTATCGCGCCGGCGCCAAGGCGAGCGTGCTCGCGACGGTTTTGCCCGATTACGCGTATATCGAAGCCGACCCGGCGCAGATAACCCTCGAGCCTACCGAAATCTGGCTTGAGGAGAAGCGGCCTTTTTTCACCGAAGGGTGCGAACTTTTCGATACGAACATCGACGTCGTATATACGCGCCGCCTTACCGAAATAGCGGGCGGGGCGAAGGTTACGGGCCGCGGGGGCCCCATCAACTACGGCGTCCTGGACGCGGCGTTGAAGGATGACGACCCGCTCTACCCCGAGGACGATTTTTACGTGGCGCGCGCCGCCTACGACACGGCCGGGGGGTCGTCGTTCGGCGTCCTGGGGGTGGGGAGGCGCGAATGGGGCGGCGAGGTGCCGCTGGAGGTGGGTACCGGCGAAGACCGGGCCCGGCATAACAACGTCGCCTTGGTCGACGGCCGGCTCCTTTTCCCGGCGCGGTTCGGTTTCTCATTTGAGGGGGCTAAGTCCCAGACGGCGGGCGAAGGGGGCGACGGCTTCGCTTATCTCCTGGCCTCCGGCAGGTACGGCATAACCGAGAATTTTGAAACATGGTTTTATAGCGCCGGTGAAGATTTTCGAGCCGACATGGGTTTCTTGCAACCGGAAAATTTGGGCGAACGAGAGGTCGGCTTTGACGGTTATCGGGAACTTCAGATAAATCGCGCCCGCCTGCGCTCATTGAGAGTGGGCGCTCACTACCACCACAATTGGAACCTCGACGGCGGGACGACGAATAATTTCGTATCGCCCCTCGTACGCCTTGTGACGGGGAACGATTATTTCGTAACGTTGAACTACCAGGGCGGAAGGGACTTGCGCTATATTCCGTCCGGCTACCCCGAATTCCCTAACAACGTGTTCGACGTAGCGGCGGGTCACAGCCCGGCCTCGTGGGGGAGCTTCCGCTTAGGATACTGGCGGGGGACGTGGTACGGCTACTTCTACCATTACTACACCTGCGAGGTCGGCTACATTCCGGTTCCCGTCCTTGTCTTCAACGGCAACGTCGACGTCGGCAACCGGCGGCGCGGCGACCGCTTTTTTGTCGGCAACGTGAAGGCCACCCACAACCTGACCGAAACCATATTCTGGCGCGTTATAGCGCAGGGTAATTCCGACGAGGGGACGAGTTCGGCGAGCTTGCTATGGGGTTGGGACTTTCGCCCGGGCAGCACGGCGTACCTGGCGTACGAGCAGCGCCGCGATTCAACGGGCCATTTCCTGTTGGCTGAACAAGTGGCGTTCCTGAAAGTATCTTATATGGTCCCGCTATAGGGACCTAATCGTCACTTCCAGGGGAGCGGCCCGGGGCCGCTTTTGTTTATGCCGTTTCGACGGGGAATTCGGTGCGGAGGGGGAGTAGTATGGTGAAGGTCGAACCGGCGCCGACTTCCGAGGTGACGTCGATCCTGCCGCCGTGGGACTCGACCGCCCTTTTGGCGATGGTGAGGCCGAGGCCGGTACCGCCCACGGCGCGGGTGCTCGAGCCGTCGACCTGGTAGAACGTCGAGAAGATGGTGACCAGTTGGCTTGCGGGAATGCCGGGGCCGTCGTCCGCGACGGCCAAGGCCACGTTGCCGTCTTGAAGGCTCGTCGATACCCGGACCCGCCCCCCCGCCGAGTTGAACTGGATCGCGTTTTTAACCAGGTTTCCGAGGGCACTGGCGACGAGGTTCGGGTCGGCGTACGTAAGGGGTATGTTGCCTCCCGGTTCCAACTCGAGTTGGATGCCGTTCCGCTCGGCCATCGGGCCGTATTTGCCTACGATTTCTTCCGCCAGGTCGTTCACGTCCACCTGCTCGAGCTTCAACTCCAGTCGTCTCGTTTCCAAGAGCGAGAAGTCGAGGATGCTGTCCACCAGTTCGCGCAACCTGCGGGCTTCCTTATCGATGATCCGTACGAACTGGGAATAGGGGAAGGACCCGGTCTTTTCGTCGGCCATTATAAGCTCGGCGCTGCCGATTATCGACGTCAGCGGGGTGCGTAACTCGTGACTGACGTTGGCTATGAAATTTTCTTTGAGGTACGTTAGTTCTTTAGATTCCGTGACGTCTCGAAAAGTGGCGACGTATCCGACTTTTTCGCCGTTGGGATTGGTGACGGCATTAACTAAGACGCGGTAGTAGCTCGCGTGGCTTCCTTTGCCGGGAGGGCTGATCGCGAGTTCGAGCTCCGCCACGTCCCTCTCCTGGAGCATGCCGATCGCTTTTTCGAAGGTCTCGTGAAGCGTCGGCGTTTCAATGATCGAGCGGACATGGCGGTTAATTATACTTTGGGCTTGGCGGCGCAACATTTTCTCGGCCGCGGGATTGACTTCGACGACGCAGAGTCCCATGTCGGTAACCACGATGGCGTCGGCGATGCTGGTGAATATGGCGTCCAACTTCCGCCGTTGCTCTTCCGCGATCGATATCGAGGACAAGACGCGGTCGAACAGCCGGGCGTTCTCGATGGACCCGGCGACTTGTCCCGCGAAAAGCGTCACGAGCTGTAAATCCCGGTCGGCGAAGGTGCCGCCGCCCAGCCGGCCGAGCGTCATAACGCCGATGACCTCTTCGCGCGATATCAACGGTACGCATAAAAGAGATTCCGTCTCCTCGTACGGCGTCCCCGGTACCTCCAACGAGCGGTGGTCCAAACCGGCGTCGTTGACGTATTCGCCCATGCCGGTCAACGCCACGTGGCCGGTAATCCCTTCCCCGAGTTTCAGGCGGATCTTCATTACTTCCTCGGGGTAGGCCGTAAGGCTGACGATGGGTTCGAGAATGCCGGCCTCGCGGTCAAGCAGGAATACCGTGCACGCGTCGGAGCCGATCAAATCTTTGACCTTTTGGGCGATGTTGTAGATTATTTCTTCGGTGTCGAGCGAAGACGAAAGTGTTTTCGACGTGTCCAAAAGGGTTACCAGTTCTTCCATCCGGCTGGTGTTTTGGGCGAAGAGTTGGGCGTTCTCTATGAAAATGGAAAGTTGGTCGCATATGGTCTGGAGGAGGCTCGTCTCGTCGGGTTGGAACGCGCGGCTTTTCCACGAGAACAGCGTCAGGCGGCCGAGCACCTGTTGTTTGGCCACCAAAGGCAGCGATATATACGCCGCCGGCCCCGCGGCGTCGGCGGGCGGCAGGTCGAAGGGGTCCGAGTCGACGGCATTCTCTTTAATGACGATTTCCTTCGTCAATAGGGCCAAGGCCCGGTCTCTTCCGATATGCGCGAATCCCTCCCACCCTTTTTTTATTTCTTCGTCCGCGCCGGCCGTCGCCGTAAGGTTTAAAGACCGGCGCCTGGCGTCGTATAAATGGATGGCGCCGGCGTCGAGTTGGGCGAAGGCGCGTATTTTTTCGAGCGCGGCGTCCAGCAGTTCGTCGAGGGGTGGCAGCCGACCGGCGTCCGCGGCGATAGAACTCAGGATGGAGAGGTAGTCCGTTTGGCGCTTCACGTTTTCCATGTACGCCAGGTTTTCTATGCCGATAGCCGCTTGGAAAGCTATGCCCTCGAGCAGCGCGAGGTCGGCTTCGGAGATGGCCGGGTGGGGCGTTTGCCAAGTGGTCAGGAGCAGGCCGAGGGCGCGGTTTTTCTTGCGCACCGGCGCGACGGCCAAAGACCTGACGGGTAACCCGGGAACCACGTCGCCTTTGATCCTGTCGCCGGCCGAGGTCGTGTCCGCTAAAAATATCGGTTTGTTGCCGGCGGCCGCTTCTTCGTAAATAGGTTGGCGACTCAGGTCGAGGCCGCCCGACCGCAAAAGGTCTTCTGTCTCTTCGGGGAGCCCCGCCGACGCTTTAACGCGCCCGGGTCGGCCTTCCTCGTCGAGGAAGACCAACGCCGCGGCGTCGGCGTCCATCACCGCCCTCGTCTCCTCGACGAGGAAAACGAGCGATTTTTCCAAATCCGGCGTTTGGCTAATGATGTGGCCGATGTGGAGGAGGGTCTCGGCGTCGCGGGTGGCTTTTTGTTCCTTGCCCAGCAGGTTTACGTTTTGTATGGCGACGGCGAGTTGGTCGGCGAAAGTGCGGAGGAGCTCCAGGTCGTGTTTGGTCAACGCGTCTTTGGCGTTCTCCTGGACGTCGAGGACGCCGACGACGCGGTCACCGATTTTGACGGGGACGGCGATTTCGGAGCGGGCCTCGCCGGGGATGGGGTCGGGGGCGTACCGGGGGTCGTGCGTAGCGTCGTTGGAGAAAGCGACCTCGCCCTTCTCCGCCGCCCAACCGATGAAACCTTGGCCGAGCGTTATCTTGGGCGGGCTTTTGAGCGCTTTTTCGTATGCCCCTTCGACGACGCTGCCGATAATGGTCCGAACGTCGTTCGGGTCGACCAGGAATACCGCTACGTTATAGTATTTGAAATGTTTTCTTATGGCCACCGACGCCGTTCGCAGGAGATTCGGTACGTCGCGCGCGGCGAGTATTTCTTTGCCCAGGTCTCCGATGAGCGCTATTTCGCTGGCCCGTTGCCGCTCTTCGCGCAACAGCGTGGCGTTTTCGATTATCACGCCGATCTGGTCCGCCAGCGTCTCGAGGACCAGCGCGTCGTCCTCTTCGAACGCGCTGACGCGCCGGCTTTGGACGTCGATTACCGCGGCTACGTTACCTCGGCTGACGACGGGGACGCAAAGTTCCGACTTCGTCTCCATGACGGAGGGGTTGGCGGCGAGGAAGCGGTCGTCTTTCGTCACGTCGTTAGCCAGTATCGCGCGTTTCGTCTCTACGGCGGCGCCGACGAGGCCGTCCCCCCGGCGTTGGCGGTGACCTACGGGAAGGTAGTCGGCGTAACCGCCCACCACAGCCTCCAGGAAGAGCTCATCTTCGCGCGCATAGGTCGAGTATATGGCGACGTTGTAATAGTTGAATTTTTCCTTGATGGCCCCGGCTATCTCACGGTATAACTCGCGGGTCGATTGGCTGAGCAGCGCCTTTTTGCCGATCTCGTTTATCAGGCTTAGTTGCTGCGCCCGTCTTTTTTCGTGTTCCAGTTGACGCGCGTTTTCGACTGCCGCCGCCACGCACGCCGCTAGCGCCTGCACGAAAGAGATGTCTTCCGCCTCGAACGCGTCGCGCTCGTCGCTGCCGAGGGTAACCACGCCGAACGCTTTTTCACCCGCCACGATGGGGACGACGAGGAACGAGCCGACGCTCGTTTCCGTCGTCATTAGGCCGCCCGCCGTAGTGGAAACGTCGGCGACGTAAACGGTCTCACGGTCTTGTAAAGCCCGGTTGGCCAGGCTTTCGTTGAAGGTTTCGGCTACGAGTTGCGCCTCCTCCGGAGCATAGCCGAAAGCCGCCAACTGTTTTACGGTATCGCTTACCTCGTTGTAGAAATATACGGCGCCTTTGTCGAAAGATACGCCTTTTCTGGTTTCCTCCAGAAGTTTTTCCAGCGGGGTTTGCGGGTCTTGGGCCGAGGATAAAAGCGGAGCGGACGCGATGACGAGACGCAGTTGTTTGTTCTCCCATTTTAGTCGGTCGAGTTCGGAAGAAAGCTTTTCGCGATCGGCGATGGAAGCCAACGCCGCCGCTATCTCGTCGGCGAAGGCCCGGCCTTCAGTTTCGTCCTCCGGAGAGAATCCGCCGGCGGTGGGTTTTTTCACAAGGACTACGGCTGCTTTCGCGGCGGTACCGGTTTTTATCGGGACGGCGAGCAACGGGCCTCCGGCGTAAACCTTGAGCAGCGGGAGACCCGCCAGGTCGGCCGGCGAGGCTGACGGAAGATTGAGGACGCGCCCGGAACGAAGGGCCTTGGTGACGACGTTTTTATCGGCAACCGGTAAGAACAGTTGCCGATATTTTCCGGACGCCTTGGTGGCTAGTGCGATTTCAAGTTGGTTCTCGCTTTCGCGCGATATTATGGCACACGCGTCGGCGTCAAAGTACTCGGTGAGGCTGTTGGTTACCAGCGGGAATAGTTCGGCGCGCGAAGCGGTCGCCCGGATCCGCATCTTCAGGACGCGGGCGGCTTTCTCGCCGGCGGACATGACCGGTTCGTTATTTTGGTCGCGTGCAACCATGGCTAAAGGTGCGAGCCGATCTTATTTTAACCTCGCCGGAATAAATATCAAGGTTAATTTTAGGTTAGGGAGGTAGCGTTATTCCCTCCTGTGGCCGGCGGGCCCCTTTATCTTTTACGTCTTCGCCCCTGCGGCTCAGCATCCGCGACGGCGGGGCGTTCGTGCCGGATTTGCCTTCTTAGGCCGCGGATGGAAATGTGGCGCCGGCGCCGTCCGTTAAGGTTTAGCTAATATCTTCTATCCTCACGGGGGACCGGTTTCCGGGTAGCTTTAGGCCGCGGCGGCTTGGAACGGTAGCGCGATTTTGGGGTACGGGTACGGACGTCGCGATACTTGCTATTCGCGCCGTATACTTTAACGTATTCTTTTGAAAAGGCTTGATTTCTCACCCAGGAAAGTATAACATAAAAAATTGTAAAAGAAGTATACGGTGCCCGTCGATCCGAAGGAGCGTCGCGATGGCTCACCATTTTAATAATTATATCGCCGGCGAGTGGGTGCCGGCGAAATCCGGTAAAACCGTCGAAAACCGCAACCCTGCCGATAACGACGACCTGGTGGGCGTTTTTCCGGAATCCGGCGTTGACGATTTAAACGAGGCCGTGGCGGCGGCTCGAAGCGCCTACGCCCGGTGGCGCAAGGTCCCGGCGCCGGTCCGCGCGCTTAAAATCCAACGGGCGGGAGAGCTGATGCGCGAGCGAAAGGAAGAGATATCCCGCCAAATGACGCGCGAGATGGGTAAAGTTATTGCCGAGACCCGCGGCGATACCCAGGAAGGCATTGACACCGCGTTCTATATGGCCGGCGAGGGCAGGCGCCTTTTCGGCGTGACGACGCCGGTGGAGCTGCCGAGTAAATTCGGCATGGCGGTAAGGCGACCGGTCGGCGTCGCGGGCCTTATTACGCCGTGGAATTTCCCGATGGCCATCCCGACCTGGAAGGTTTTCCCGGCGCTGGTGGCCGGCAACGCCGTCGTTATTAAGCCCGCCACTTATACGCCGGCCACGGTCTGCGACTTAGGGCTCATCCTGGAGGAAGCCGGCGTCCCGCCGGGCGTTTTTAACGTCGTATGCGGCTCGGGGGCGACGGTGGGCGAGGCGATACTTGGCCACCCGGGCGTCGACGTGATTTCATTTACCGGCTCGAGCGCCGTAGGTCGCCGCATAAACGAGGTCGGCGGGAAAAACCTCAAACGGGTATCGCTCGAACTGGGGGGCAAAAACGCGCAGATCGTCCTGGCCGACGCGGACCTCGAGCTCGCCCTCGAGGGCGGCCTATGGGGCG
>CAZLXP010000102.1:0-9620 GCA_964563535.1 uncultured bacterium
GGGAACGCCTTTTTCGCGCGGGCCGCGGCGCGCAATAGATCGCGGAGGTGGATAAGCTCGGCGCCCGTCAGGACGCCTTCCAGCTCGAGCCTCTTGAGCAGCGGCCTGACGTCGGACAATCCCGCCAGCGGCATGTCTTTGCCGGCCGACGCGTACGCCATCATCTCGGCCGCTTCGGCCTGACGGCGCCGCGCCGTCGCCGCGTCCGGCGCCATCGCCCGGGCCCGCTCGGCCCCCAGCGGCGAAAACCCGTATGCCGCCACCGCCTCCCGGATGCGGCCGAACTCCAGCGCCTTCAGCGAACCTTCGTCCATCGGCACGAGTATACCATATAAGGGAACGGGCCGCGAACCTAAGCGTTTCAGTAAGTTACCGAACCGGGTCGCGATTATCCGTAGTTCGGGCGCGGGCCGACCGCCGGGACTCTAAAATTGCAACCCCTAATGATTTGGGAATATTATGTTTAGGCACCCGGACCATTTTTTCGCTTGACATTAAGGGCTTGTTATATAAAATACGCGCGAATTTTTACCATTTGGCGAAACTATGCGCCGAGAGTTGGACCGCGGCCTAAGTCGCAGGGCCCCGGGCTTCGAAGAGAAGAGAGGGGGTGTATTTTTATAACCCGCGCGGCGGGTTTTTTTTTAAAATAGGTCGGGCGGGCCCTCAAGGGTGTATGGCGCAAGGGGGTAAGCCGTCAAATAACGCTCATGCCGTGGCGCGATTAACTCAAAGGAGAAAGGAAAATGTTAAAAGCTACCAAGTGGTTGTCCGTCACCCTTCTGGCCGCGTCGTTGATGACGGCGGCCGCGGGGGCCGAATCCTTTAAGGCGCCCGCGCTTTCGGGGACCGTCTTCGCGTATTACCGTTACGACCTCACCAGTATGGACGATTCGTCCCAGGAAGGCGCCAACGAGTTCGACCTAAGCCGCGTCTATATAAACGTTATAGGCGCGGTTACGGAGAAACTCCATTACCGCTTCACCGCGGACGTGGCCCGCGAGGAAGTGTATAAATACGAGCTCGCGTATAACCCGGAGACCGGCGGGTATACCCTCGTCGAAACCAAGTCCCGCGGCAAGCTCGACTTCTTCGCGAAGTACGCGTACCTCGACGTACGCGACGTTATCCCGCGCCACGTTATTTACGGCGGCATAGAGAAGACGACGTGGGCCCCGTATGAGCAGGATATCTGGGGTTGGCGCGTCATCCGCAAGGTAGCGTTCGACGACCGGGGCTACGACGGGACCGCCGACCTGGGCGTCGGCGTCGAGGGTGAATTTGCCGAGGGGCTCGTCGAGCACCACCTGACGCTGGCCAACGGCGCCGGCTTCAATAAGCCCGAGGACGGCCTTTCGGGCAAGGCGGTGGCCTGGCGGCTGTCGCTCTTCCCGCTCGTCTCGGACGAGGCGTGGAAAGGGCTCTCGGTGAACGCGGTGGTCAAGGCCGACAACCTGGGCGAGAAGGTCGCCGCGGGCGAGGCTAAGAATCCTATAATGATTTACGGCGGCCTGCTCGGCCTGCGGCACGAATTCGTCAACTTCGGCGCCGGGTATTTCGTGAAGTCGAAAGGTGAAGACAACTTAGCCGCCGCTACCGAGAAGGTCGACGGCAACCTCATGACGGCGTACGCCACCGGGCACTTTAAGGCCACCGAGGGTATGACGGTCCACCCGCTGGTCCGCTACGATATGTACGAGCCCGATAAGGATACGGCCGACGACGAGCGGACGCTGCTCATCGGCGGCGTCGGCTTCAAGTTCTTCGACGGCGCGTTGGCCCTCATCCCCAACTACCAGACGGAGTCGTACAAAGAGCTCAACGAGACGACGGGCGCGACGGAGGACAAGACTAACGACTACGTCTACCTCCACTGCCAGTGGGATTGGAAATAGACCCGTCGCGTTGACGGCGTATTTATCCATCCATCGGAGAGGAGTAGAAGAACGATGAGAGATATACGCTACGTAATCCGGGCGTCGCTGGCCGCGGCGCTGGCGCTCTCCTTCGGCGGGTGCAAGAAGGCCGAGAGGGAGGGCGCCGCGGAGACGGCCGGCGTCAACGGTACCATCCAGGTCAAAGGCTCCGACACGCTCCTCATGCTCAGCCAACGCTGGGCGGAGGCGTTTATGGCCGAGAACCCGGCGGCCGTGGTCCAGGTTACGGGCGGCGGCTCGGGCGTCGGCATCAAAGCCCTCATTGACGGCTCCACCGACGTCTGTAACGCCTCCCGGCCGATGAAGGACGAGGAGCGGGCCGAAGCCTCGGCCAAGGGCGTTTCGCCGACGGAAATTAAAGTCGCCATGGACGGGATATCTTTTGTCGTGAACCCGGCGAACCCGCTGGAAGAGGTCACGATGGCGCAACTCGGCGATATTTATAAGGGGAAGGTCAAGGACTGGGGCGCGCTGGGGGGCGGCGGTAAAATTATGTGCTACGGCCGCCAGTCGACCTCCGGCACCTACGACTTCGTCAAGGAGCACGTCCTGAGTAAAGAGGACTACCGCTCCGACATCCAGGAGATGCAGGGCAACGCGCTCTTGTGCGACGCCGTCGCGAAGGATAAAAACGGCATCGCGTACGTCGGCGTCGGCTACGCCGCGAAGCGCAGCGACCTCAAGATCCTGGCCGTCAAGAAGGACGACGCCTCGCCGGCGGTGAAACCGGGCCTGGCGACGGTCGCCGACGGCTCCTATCCCATCAGCCGTTTCCTCTTCAATTATGTGAACGGCAAGCCGACCGGCGTCACGGGGGCCTTCATCGCCTTCGCGCTCTCGGCTGAGGGCCAGAAGGTCGCGGAGGAGGTCGAGTATATCGGCCTTCCCGCGGATATGCGCGCTCAAGAGCTCGCGAAGATAGAATAACGTCTCGGGCCCGGCGCACGGCGGCAAACCGCCGGACAAAAATGATATCGCCTCCTCCCGGGGGGCCGGACCGCTTTCGGCGCGGCGGCCCCGGGCGGGCCGTCCTCATCCCGGATACGCGTTATGAGCCGCAGTTGGACAAAGTTTCTTAAATACGCGCTCCCGGCGGCGATGGTTTTGCTTTCTTTCGCCGTGGTGGGAGTGATCGGGTGGTTGCTGTTTTGGGGCGGCCTCGCCGCGTTGGGCGGCCAGCTCGCGAACCGCGTCGCGGCGCGGCTGGTCCCGCGAAAAACGCGAGAGGCCGCCGTAAACGCGGCCATTACGGTCGCCGGCTATTCCGCCATCGTAATCATCGCTTTCATTTTCCTTTTTATTTTCAAAGAAGGACTGGCCGCGTTCCGCGAGGTCCCGGCGGGCGAGTTCTTGAAAACGATTTGGCAACCGGCGGCTACGGTCCCGAAATACGGCATTCTACCGCTCGCGGCCGGTACCGTTATGGTCACGGCCATCGCGATGGCGGTCGCGATCCCGCTGGGGCTGGGGACGGCGGTCTACCTCTCGGAGGTGGCGGGCAGGCGTGAGCGCGAGTTCGTGAAGCCGGTGGTGGAGCTTTTATCGGCCGTCCCGTCCGTCGTTTACGGCCTTTTGGGTATGGTCGTCCTCGGCGACGTGTTACCCGCGGTTACCGGCACCCCCTTCCGCCTCAACGCCGTAAACGGCGGGATAATATTGGCCATAATGTTGACGCCGATGCTGGCCTCTCTCGCCGAGGATGCGCTGTACAGCGTGCCGCGCTCGTACCGGGTGGCCTCTTTCGCGCTGGGCGCGACGCGGTGGGAGACGACGCGGCGCGCCGTCGTGCCGGCGGCGGCCTCGGGCGTCGCCGCGGCGATATTGTTGTCGGTGGCGCGGACGCTGGGCGAGACGATGGCCGTCCTCCTGGCGACGGGGAATATGGCGGCCTTCACGCTCAACCCGCTGTCATCGGTGCGCACTATTACCGCCACCATAGCCATCGAGATGGGCGAGGCGGCCTTCGGCGGCGAACATTATCACGTCCTGTTCGCGCTGGGCGTGGTGCTGTTCACCATCACGTTCGTCGTCAACTTAACGTCGCAGGCGATTATGGACCGTTTCGCCCGTAAGTTCAGGTGATCGGAGATTGGCGGTACAAAATAAAATTACGGTCCAAAAGGGCCTGACGCCCGGCCGGAAGATCGCGAACGCGCTTATGAAGCAGGTCTTCCGGGTCGTAACGTACGTGGTGGTGGCCGTTTTCGGCGGCATCGCGGCGTACATTTTTATGCGGGCGTGGCCGGTATTAAGTTGGACTTTCATCACCCAACCGCCCCGGCACGGCATGTTGGCCGGCGGCGTGTCGACGTGCATCTACGGTACGGTCGCGCTTTTGACGTTGACGTCGGCCTTGGCTGTTCCGTTGGGCGTCGCCGCCGCGGTATACCTGAACGAGTTTATAGGATGGGGCAAAAGGGCGCGGGTCGTGCGCGCGGCGGTCAACAATCTGGCCGGCGTGCCCTCCATCGTCTTCGGCCTCTTCGGCCTGGCTTTCTTCGTCGTCTTCCTCAAGATAGGGGCGTCTATTTTGGCCGCCTCGCTGACGCTCGCGATCGTCGTATTGCCCATCGTTATAGTCTCGACGGAGGAGGCGCTCAAGGCGGTGCCGCGCGATTATAAGCTGGGCTCGGCGGCGTTGGGGGCGACGCGGTGGCAGACGATCTCTAAGGTGACGCTGCCGCAGGCGGTCCCCGGGATCATAACGGGGACGATTTTGTCGATAGGCCGGGTGGCGGGCGAGACGGCGCCCATCCTCTTCACCGGCGCCGCGTTCTACCTCCCGCGCCTGCCGGACCATCCGCGGGAGCAGTTTATGGAGCTCTCGTACCATATCTTCGCGATGGCGACGCAGGCCTCGGATATCACGAAGTCCACCCCCATCGCCTTCGGGACGGCGTTCGTTCTGATCGTCCTGGTATTCGCCTTTAATCTAATCGGGGTCCTCTATCGCGCGCGGCTGAGGGGGCGCAAAGCGTGGTAGCGCCCATCGTAACGTACGACGGGTTCTCGTTCTGGTACGGCGACTTCCAAGCCCTCTACGACTTGGACCTGGACGTAGCGCCGCGCTCGGTAACGGCGATTATCGGCCCTTCGGGTTGCGGCAAGTCGACGTTGATTAAATCCGTGAACCGCATCGTCGAGCTCGAGGCCAACGTCCGCGTCGACGGCAAGATACTCTTGGAGGGCGAGGATATTTACGCGCCGGGGGTGGACCTCGTCTCGCTGAGGCGCCGGGTCGGCATGGTATTCCAAAAGCCCAACCCCTTCCCGATGTCGGTCTTCGACAACGTGGCGTACGGGCCGCGGCTGTTCGGCGTGACGAGGAGGGCGGATGTGGAGAGGGTCGTGGAGGAGTCGCTGAAACGGGCGGCGCTGTGGCCCGAGGTCCGCGACCGTTTGCGTTCGTCGGCGCTGCGGCTCTCGGGGGGCCAGCAGCAGCGCCTTTGCATCGCGCGGTGCCTGGCCGTAGAGCCGGAGGTCCTGCTTATGGACGAGCCGGCGGCCTCCCTCGACCCCACGTCGACGCAGAAGATCGAGGATTTAATAATTGAGCTTAAGAAAAATTATACTATTATTATCGTGACGCACAATATGCAGCAGGCGGCGCGCATCTCGAGCCGGACCGCCTTCCTCCTCGACGGCCGGTTGGTGGAGGTAAACGACACCGAGACGATGTTCACCCGTCCCGCGAACAAGATAACCGAGGACTACATCACCGGCCGCTTCGGCTAGGGGCGGTGGGGCAGCGGGGAGTTACGCCATGGCGCCCGAAAAACATTTCCACGAAGAGCTGGCCGAAGTCAACGATATGCTGCTCGGCATGAGCAGTTTGGTGTTGGAGATTTTCGACGACGCCGTCGAGAGCGTGTTGAACGATAACCCGGCGCAGGCGCACAAGGTCATCGACGAGCGCGGCCGGGTGGACAGCCTGGAGGTCGCCATCGAGGAGCGTTGTCTTGCGCTCATCGCGCTCCACCAACCGGTCGCCGTAGACCTGCGGATGATAATTACGGCCATAAACATCATTCGCGACCTCGAGCGCATCGACGACATTTCGATCGACATCTGCCAGGACGCGTTGGGCCTCCACGAGCTTAAGAATAAGCCGGCCTCGTTGTTCGACCTGCCGTCGTTAGCGCGGGTATCGGGCGCTATGGTTCACGACGCCGTGCGGGCCTTCGTCAACAGGGACCCGGGATGGGCGCGGCGGGTGTGCGAACGCGACGACGAGGCCGACGACCTCGAGCGCAAGATATACCGCGATATCATCGCCTACGCCGAGAGAAATCCGGCCGAGGTCGGCGCCTGCGTCCACCTCTTGACCATCGCCCGGGCGCTCGAGCGCGTCGCGGACCACTCTACCAACATCGGCGAGATGGTCGTCTACCTGATGACGGCCAAAATCATCAAACACCATCACGACGTCGCGGTGGAGGACGGCGGCGCTTAGGGGCGCCGCCTGCGTCCGGTCGCGACCTCCGTTCGAACGCGGCATAGCCGCTCAGCGGCGTATATTTCCCCTCGCCTTCATACGTCAAAAATACGGCCCCCGAAAGTCGCTGCGTCATTATGGCGCGTCGCGCCCCTGAGCCGACGGGCTATTCGAATTGTTTTAAGGCCGCCGGGGTAGGCTAAGCGGCGTTTTAATTGTTAATTTGGCGGCGAAAGTGTTATAATTAAGTCTTTGGGAATATGGCATATATTTTGCTTATTAATAACGGGAACAATAGGTAACGGCCGCATATGGTAGTGAAGCCTTTAGCCTTAGTAGTCGACGACGACGTCGCGGCCAGGAACGCGTTGTGCGCATTTCTGGCTCTGAAAGAAGTCCACGCCGAGCAGGCGGCGGACGGCGTCCGGGGCCTGGACCTGGTCAAAGCGGCGGACGCCGATTTGGCGTTTCTGGACCTGCAACTACCGCTCCTTGACGGCCTGTCTTTGCTCAAGATCGCGAAGGAGCTTAGGCCGTCGCTGGCGGTCATTATGATGAGCGGCTTGCCGTCGTCGACGGACATCTTGGCCGCCATGGAACACGGCGCGTACGCTTTCGTGACTAAGCCGTGGGACCTGGAGCTCTTGGAAAAAATCGTAAGGGAGATTCTAACGAAGGATTTGCCCGAAAAATATCGCGGCCTGAGGGTCTCGACGGTCGCCGCCGACGGCCTGCGAGACGAGGACGCGGGAGAGAAAGGAGGCGAAAAGGGTATGGCGATCGTGAGATGGAGCCCGTTCCGGGACCTTTTGGGGATTCAGCAAGAGGTAAACCGCCTGTTCGACGATTTGATGACGCGTCGCGCCGAGGCGGGTGTCGAGGGCGTGGCGTGGGTCCCGGCGGTGGACGTCGCCGAGACCGAGGACGCCGTCAACGTCAAGGTCGAGGCGCCGGGCGTAAAAAAGGACGACATAAAGATTTCGGTGGTGAACAACGTCCTGACCATCCGCGGCGAAAAGAAGATGGAAAAGGAAACCTCTGAAGAGAATTACCACCGCATCGAGCGCGTATACGGCAGCTTCGTTCGGTCTTTGGAGTTGCCGGCGGAGGTGCACGCGGACAAGGTTAAGGCCTCTTTTAAGGACGGCGTCCTTTCCATCGTCCTCCCCAAAAGCGAGGAAACCAAGCCGAAGGAAATCGCCATCGAGGGCGATTAGGGCCGCCGGGTCGCGACGGAAAAGGCCGGGCGCCGGGGTTCGGCGGGCGCCGGCCCGCAAATTAAGAGCGCGGTTATAACGATCAGGTTCATGGCTCTTTAATTAATTGTTAGGGGTTCAAGGTCCTAACTTTTTACTGAAGGAGTTTATGGTGAACGATATAAACGAAGACGGTATCGGGATATTTATCGATTACGAGTACGTATTCATCACGCTCGAGAGATTGTACGGCGTCCCGATGGATTTGGAAGTGGTGGTCGAAGGTATCCACGATAAGATTAGGCCGTTCGGGAAGATAATCTTGGAGAGGGCGTACGCGCCCTGGAGCAATTTCGTAGAAGGTTTGGCCCAGTTGAGCAGGTGGCGGGTTGAAACCGTAAATATTAGCTCCAAACAAGTCGATAAGACCGACGTCAAGACGGGCCAGCGGTGCTCCGTGCTCCAGAATAACGCCGATATCTACATCGCGTGGGACGTGGCTCAGCTGATATACACCAATCAGACCATCCAAAAATACGCGCTCATCACGGGCGACGGCGACTTCACCGAAATCGTGAAGCGGGCCCAGCAGAACGGAAAGCGCGTAGTCGTGCTGGGGTTCGAACGCAATACCTCCGATTTTCTGAGGACGCAGTCGGACCAGTTTGTCTCGCTGGACGACCTCGCCCGGGCCAACGAGTCGGCCATCGCGGAACGCATCGTGGACCTGGGGCTCGATATGGAACAGCGACTCGACTACGTCGGGTATAAACTGTTGATCGACATTCTCAGCCGCGAGAACCCCCAGGTCAACTTCCGCGAGCTGGTGCACCGCATTATAACGGACGGCGTCTTCTTGACGGAGCGCCGGCCCGACCCGGCGTCGATTAAGGGCGAGGTGTTCGTCATCATCCCCAACCGCAAACACCCGCTCGTCCGGGAGCGCCTGCGGGCGCGCGGCATAGACCCCGACGCCCTGGTGGAAACGCGGCGGACGGTCGAGCCGCCCCTGGCTTCGCCTCCGGCCGAGGACCACAGCGACCTCAACTTCGTCGGCGGCGTCGAGGCGTACGAGAAGATGAGGTTCGAAGAGGCCACGGACCGTTTCAACAAGTACCTCGACGTTTACCCCCGGGACTTCTCGGCGTACGTAATGGTCGTCAAGGCCTTGATAGAGCTCAACCGGCCGGACGAGTTGCGGGCGATGTGCGTGCGCGCCCGCGGCCTGGAGAACTACGACCTTTTGAGCCAACGTTTTCCGGAGTGGGCCCGGTTCATCGACAATAAGGTGACCAGCGCCTTGGCGCGAAAAGAGTTCGAGGACGAGAGCGCGCCCAAGGCGAGAGGGGGCGCGGCGCCGGCCTAACGCGCCGTCGCGGCCAGCGGCCGCGGCGGTCGAAACGGCTTACGACGCCGAGGAGACATTATGGCTAAGATAATCGGCATCGATTTGGGGACCACCAACTCGTGCGTGGCGGTGATGGAGGGCGGCGAACCCATCGTCATCCCCAACGCCGAGGGCTCGCGGACGACCCCTTCGGTCGTGGCGTTCTTGAAAGACGGCAAGAGGGCCGTGGGGGGCGTGGCCAAGCGCCAGGCGATAGCCAACCCCGAGCACACCGTTTATTCCATCAAACGCTTCATGGGGCGCCGATACGCCGAAGTCCCCGCCGAGATTAAGACCGTTTCCTTTAAGGTAGTCGAGTCGGCCAACGGCGACTGTCGCGTGCGAATCGGCGACAAGCAGTATTCGCCGCCCGAGATAAGCGCCATGGTCCTGCAGAAGATGCGGGAGACGGCCGAAGACTACCTGGGCGAACGCGTCACCAAGGCCGTGGTCACGGTTCCCGCCTATTTCAACGACTCCCAGCGCCAGGCCACGAAGGACGCCGGTAAAATAGCGGGGCTGGAGGTGGAGCGCATCATCAACGAGCCGACCGCCGCGGCCCTCGCTTACGGCCTCGATAAGAAGGCCAACGAGAAGGTCGCCGTCTTTGACCTCGGCGGCGGAACCTTCGACATCTCCATCCTCGAGATCGGCGAGGAGGGGGT
>CAZLXP010000103.1:0-9601 GCA_964563535.1 uncultured bacterium
GGAACCCGTCGACGTCTCGCGGTTGGGCGAGTTAATAAACCCGTACGACGTCGCCGTTGCCCCCGACGGCACGGTTTACGTCGCGAACGCCGGCCGATACGGCGTCGTCAAACTCGCCGGCGCCGAAAAGCGTTATCTGGGCTTCGGCCCCGGGACCGCCGACGGCCGGTTCAACTTTCCGATGGGGGTGGACGCGGCCGCCGACGGCGCGGTATTCGTCGCCGACACCAACAACGGCCGGGTCCAACAGTTCGACGCCGCGGGCGAGCACGTCCGGTCCTTCGGCCGCCTGGGCTACCTGGACGGCGAGTTTCTCCGACCCAAGAGCGTCTGTCGCTACGAGGCCGGCGTCCTCGTCGCCGATACCCGAAATCATCGCGTCCAATATATCGACCTGTATAGTACGAGGTTGGCTTCCGACGAGCCGGTGGCGCGGGCTATACTGGGCGGCCTGGGAGACGGCCCCACGGACTTGAAGCTGCCGCGGTACGTCGCGGCCGACGCCGACAAGCGTATTTACGTGGCCGATGCCGGGCACGCCGTCGTGAAAGTTTTCACCCTCGACGGCAAGGTCGCGGCGACGCTTGGGCAGGGCGCATTGATGGAGCCTGCCGGCATAGCGGCCGCGGACGACGGGACGCTCTTCGTCGCCGACGCCGGCGCGGCTCGAGTTTTCGTCTTCGATAAAAACGGCCGCAAGCTCGGCCCGGTAAAAGGTCTAAGCGGTTTAAAGGAACCGCGCGGCGTCGCGCTGGCCGACGGGTACCTCCTGGTCGCGGACCCGAAGGCGGCGCGCGTTTTTATGGCCGAGGTCTGACGCGTGACGGGCGATTACGGCATATTATTTTACGGGACCGCGGCGCTCCTCCTGAGCGCGATGGTCGGCCTGGAGGTTTACCGCCTGCGGGCGGGGAAGCCGGGCCGGCTGCGTCGGTTCGTGGCGGCCGAGGGCGCCTTCGGCCTCGCGCCCCTTCGCGCGGAGGTCGAGCTCGACGACGGCCGCGTGGTGGAGGCTACCGTTCCCGGTTGCACGCAATGCGTTTGTCGCTTTAAGGCCGGCGACGCCGTAGTGGTCACGACGGCCGCGGGCGGTTATTACGTCGGCGCCGGCGTGCGGCGGGCGCGCGCGCCCCGCCGGGAATGCGCGGACGAGTTCGCTCAAAGCGGCCGTTCGTAAAGAACTCCCGACCCCAGAGGTTAGGCTTAACATCCCCATATGGCTTTTACGATAATAGGATACGTTACCCTCGCGGTCTTCGTCGTCGTCCTTATCCTCACCTTATTCCGGAAGATAAACCTTCCGATTCAAACGGTTTTAATCCTCATCACGTTGTTCAACGTCGTCGTGGCCGTCTTCTACCGGCTGCCGACGGAGGGGCGCCCGGGCGCGCTCCTCTTGGGCAGCGAGCTTTTGAGCGGCATAATCCTTCACCCCCTGACGGCCCTTTTGGCGGGGCTCTTCCTGGCCGGCGCGCTCACGGCCTCCGGCGGCTTCGACGCCCTTAAAGTCATCATCGAGTGGCTGAAGAAGACGCCGCTGGGGCTTCCGGGCGCGATGGTCATCCTCATCAACCTGCCGCTCATCGCGATGCTGCCCTGCGGCCGCATCCTGGGCGCGGCGCTCTTGCCGCTGTTGTTCGCCTTCGGCCCCGAGGAGATGAGGGTCGTTTCCAAAGGCCAACTCATCGTCCTCATCGGCGCCTTCGCGCGCAACGCCTTCGGCTCGTGCGGTCCCTCGCCCATCGGCGGCGTCGGCCAGATCGGCGAGGGCTTCCTGGGGGCGCACTTCGCGACCGCGAGCCTCGGCATCTTGCGCGGGCCGCAATCGTTCGCGCTTCTCCTCGGCACCGCCTTCATGGCGCTGTTCCTCAAGATAATCACGACCAAAATTTACCCGGAGGACTCGGCGCTGCGCGACGCCCCTCCCGGTCAAGCGGCCGCGGCGCCCAAGGCCACGGCGCCGACGCGCGGCTACGTCTCGCTCGTCATCTTCGCGGTGGCGCTGTTGGTCGCGATATTCCAACCGTTCGGCAAATACCCCGTGCAGACGGTCCTCGTCGCGGCGTGCCTCCTTATAATGCTCCTGTGCCGGGTGAAGCTCACGGACCTTATGGCCGGGATTTTACTTATGCCCGTGACGGCGATGGCGGCGGGCTTCCTGGCCGCGGGCTCGCTCTACCTGACGGGCGGCTTCGACGCGCTGAGCAGTTTGCTCAAGGCGCTCTCCGACTTCCGCATATTGGGCATCGCCGGCATGCTCGCCATCTTCGTTCAGATCCAGACCATCATGCCCCTGAGTTGTTCGCGCATCTTGACGGCGGCGCTGGTTCCGACGCTCTACCTCTTCGGCCCCGCCGGCTTCGGCCTCGTAAGCTGGACCCAGCTCGCCATCGTGATGTCGGCCTACATGATTAACGCGACGACGTCGTGCGCGCCGTCGCCGTTGGGCGGCGCCGGGATGATGGCGGAGGGGACGCTGCGCGCCGAGACCGGCTACCTCAAGGGGGCGTTCTCGTTCGCCTCCATGGCGGTGATGGCGCCCTTGGCGGCGGTATTCATGAAGTTCATCAACCTGGAGATCTTCACCGCCGAGGGCTTTACGCAGAACTTGCCGGCGGTTCTCGTCGGCGCCGCGGTCGTCGTCGCGATTAACTTGATAATGATAAAACTCGTCGGTTCTCTTACCGGCGCGAACATCCAACGCGGGTGGAACGTCCAGTTCGGCGCCTTCGTGTTGACCGGCGCGGTGGCGGGCGCGACGTTAGCCTTCGCGCTGTACGATTTCGTCTGGGCCGCGGCGGCGCAGGGGGCCTTCGGCGGCGTGGTGGCGGCGCTGCTCATCGGCTTTATGACGCCCAAAGCGGTGAACGTTCCGAAATAGGATTAAGAAATAAAATGGGTAAGAGAAAAATAGAAATTAAGGGTGTTTACGATGAAGACCTCGAAGGTTACTTAGAATCTATTAATTTACTCGAATCCATAAAAAACTCGGAGATAAAGTGTTATTTATGTGGAAGTTTGGTAGAACTAAGCAACTTAGCTGCGATAATACCGGTAGAGGGAAGTATAAAAGTTTGCTGTGATAAAGAAAGTTGTTTAAATATTTTGGAGGAAATTACCCAAGAAAATGGGGATTAATATATATATAATAATAGTTCCTGGCGGGGGCCTAATAACCATTGGGGTTATATTTTATATTATATATTTTCAATTATTACATAAGAATTGGGATTTATTAATAGTAGATATATTAAGAGTATTAAGTTGGTTTAGAATAAGTTTTTATAAATTAAGAAAGATCCGCGCGGCAAAGGAAATAGAAGGGTTTCTAGAATTTTCAGCAAGGGGTATAAACAACGAAGCAGACCGGGTTTTACCGGAAAAAGTAACATTGAAATTAGTTAAAGAAGAATCCGAAGCTGAATTATTAAGGGACGGTAGCGTTGTACTTAGGGTTAGGAAATCAGAGGACCGGAGTACGAATATAATAAATGCTACAATATTATTACTGAATAAAACTTTTCTTAGGTTCTCGAGGGTTTTTCTTGGGAAGGCACCGTACGAGGCTGCAAAATTAGTAACTGCCAAAAGGATAGTTGAAGAAACGTTGGAACGAGACGTTTTAGAAGATTTTTATATGGTACATCTGAAAGACCCGGTAGAAAGGGAAACGTTAGTAGGTCAATACATAAGTTATATGGAGCGGCTAGAGAACGAGGGTTTATTTACTAGGCTATTCGTCTACGAAATCCAAAGGTTAGGTAGGTTTTATACTGAGATTGCCGATCCTTCGCGCCTTAATAGGGTTAGAAGGGAAGTAGCGGAGTTTTTAGAGTATACGAGAGAAATAGCTAATAAAGGGTCGGATGAGGACGTGGACTTATACCACGATAAATATTTTATAAAAGTGGCTATTGTATTAATTGCCCGTAAAAAAACTAGGGAGGCGCTAGGGGTTAAGCCGTATATAGATGCTTTCCAATTTATTTTAAATAATCTTACAGTTTCGAGAATATACTTGCTTGCTAGGGATACCAAGAATATCGAAATAGCAGAAAAGGTAGGTGCCTATTTCGAAAGAAGGCGAAAGGTCCACTGTTTATTCTCAGATAAGTACCCTCATAAAATTAAAAAGATTCCCGTAATTTGTAGTTGTTATTCCCCGAAATATTAATGGTTAAGAACCGTGTTTAACGCCGGCCGCCGTGTTTTGCGGCGGCTTTTTTAGCCTACGAGCGGCTGAACATGGCGGCTAAGCTCCTATTCGTGATTAAAGGCACCGCCCTCGTCGAGCGCTACGGCGTGATGATGCTGGCCGCGGCGCTTAAGCGGGCGGGGCACGGCGTCGCGCTGGCCCGGGCGCAACGCCTCGGCGTCGAACGGCTGCGCCAAATGGTTGGCGAGCTCGAGCCGGCGGCGCTCCTCTACAGCGCTATGACCGGCGAGCACCAGTACCTCCTCGACGTCAATCGGCGCTTGAAAGAGGACTATCGCGGGGTCTCCGTCTTCGGCGGCCCCCACGCGACGTTTTTCCCGGAGATGATCTACGAGGACGGCGTCGACGTCGTGTGCCGCGGCGAGGGCGAGGAGGCCGTCGTCGAGTTGGCGGACGCGCTGGCGGAAGAGCGCGACTACGGCGGCGTCGCCAACCTGTGGGTGAAGCGCGACGGCGCCGTCGTGCGGAACGAGCTGAGGCCGCTGGTGGAAGACCTGGACGCGCTGCCCTTCGCCGACCGCGGGATATTATACGAGGGCGACGCGGCCCTGCGTGACCACCCGACGAAGATCTTCTTCGCGATGCGCGGTTGCGTCTTCCGCTGCACCTATTGCTTCAACCACCGCTTCAACGACATGTGCCGGGGCCTGGGGCGCGTCTGCCGCGCGCGCAGCGTGGACGGCCTTCTCGCGGAGATGAAACACGTGAAGGCGCGGTGGCCGCTGCGCTATATGCAAATCGACGACGATACGTTCTTGTTGCACAAGCGCGCGTGGCTGGAGGAGTTCGCGGAGAGATTGCCGCGCGAGGTGGGGGCGCCGTTTATGTGCAACGTCCGGGTGGACCTCGTGAACGCCGACAACGTCCGTTTACTCAAGGCCGCCGGCTGCCACGCGGCCTGGATGGGCGTCGAGGCCGGCGACGAGCGCGTCCGGCGCGACGTCCTCAAGCGCCCCCACACCGACGACGAGATTAAGGCCGCGGTGACGCTGCTCAGGCGCCGCGGCATCCGCGTCGCGACCCAGAACCTGTGCGGCCTGCCGGTGGAGGACCCGGTGGCGGTCGACGAGAAGACCCTCGCCCTCAACGTCGCCTGCCGGCCCGACTTCGCCTGGTCGTCGATATTTTACCCCTATCCCAGGACCGAGCTCGGCGAGCGGGCGGTCGCCGGGGGATATTACGACGGCTCGCTGGCCGACGTGCCCGAGACCAACAAAATAAATACTATGCTGGCGTGGGGCGACGAGAAGACGACGCGGCAAGTGGAAAATCTCCATAAGTTCTTCGGCGTCGTGGCGGAGTTCCCGTGGCTGTGGCCGCTCGCCCGCCGTCTCATCAATTTAAGGCCCAATCGCCTGTTCGTATTGGCCTTCTTCCTGTGGTACGGTTACTGCTGGAAGACGAGGATCGAGAAGATACCCTTTACGCCCAAGACGGTCTTCTCGCTATTTAAGACGCTGCTCGAGTATTTGCGCGGCGTGAAGGAGTTGGCGCCGGCGCGGGCGGAGGCCGGCGCGTAGTCGCGGATGTGGCTCGCGTTGGCATATATAGCCGCCGTCGTCGCCGCCCGGATTTTAACGTCGGCCGGCAGGCCGCGTCGCGCCTTAGCCGACGTCGTGAGGATTTTTCTCGACCCCACGTGTCACCTGCTGGCCTGGACGTCGCTCGCCGCGATTGTGATGCCGCTTTTGGAATACGTCGTATTGAGGCCGCGGCAGTGGCCGGCGTTGAACCTGGCGGGGGCGGCGCTGGTCGTCGGCTCGGGGGCGCTGGCGTATATCGCCAACCGCGCGCTGGGCGCGGCCTTTACGCCCTACGTGGACGCCCGGGCCGCGGACAAAAGGATCGTCACCTCCGGCGTTTACCGCCATATCCGCCACCCGTTGTATACCGCGGGGTTTATATTGACGGCCGGGGCGGCGCTTATGTTGTGTTGCAAAGTTTCGTGGTTCTTTACGGCGCTTTGTTGGGGGGCGGTCGTCGTGAGGACGCGGCGCGAGGAACGTCTGCTCAAACTCAATATGGACGGGTACGCCGATTATATGCGGCGAACGAAACGCTACGTGCCGGGTATAATTTGAGATGATGGATACGCGCGAAGCGTCCGCCGGGATGGAAGTTCGCGGCGGCATCTACGCGGGCATCTTTTTGCTGTCCACGGCGGTGCTGGCGCTCGAGGTCTACCTGACGCGGGTATATTCGCTGATGGTCTGGCCCTATATGGCTTTCGTCGTCGTCTCGGTCGCGATGTTGGGGATAGGGGCGGCGGGGGCGGTGCTGGCCGCCGCCGGCGCGCGCGTCGGCCGAGAGCCGCCCGAAACTATGGCGGCGTGCGCGCTGGGATTCGGTGCCTCGGCGTTCGTGGGGACCGCGGCCGTGGGCCACTTCCCGGCGAATTTGGGGCGTTCGCTCCTGTCGCTCGATACCCACCTCCCGGTGGTCGCTTACTATGTGATTTCCGGGACGCCGTTCTTCTTCGCCGGTTTCACTTTTGCGTTGGCGTTTCGCACCTACCCGGGGCGAGCGCACAAAGTTTATTTCTTCGACCTCTTGGGCGCCGCGGCCGGCGCTTTCGCCGTGGTGGGGGCGATGAATGCCGTAGGCGGGGCCGGGACGTTGGCGGCGATTGCGGTGCTCGCCGCCGGCGCCGCAGCGGCCTTCGGCGGTTTCCGGCCGAAAAGGGTCGTGGCCTCGGCGGCCTTGGCGGCGGCGGCGGTGGCGTCGGCCGCCGCGGCGCCGGCGCTCTTCTACGTGGAGCCGTCCCCGCAGAAATTTTTGCCGGTGGTGGCGGCGGCGGCCGGGGCCCGCGTCGAGAAAAGCTACTGGAACGCGCTAGGCCGGGTGGATGTCCTGACCGAGGGCGACGGGAAAGAAGCCGCGCCGCTGGGCGCCTTCCGCGGTTTAAGCACGCACTTCCGAGGCCCTTATCCCGACGTGAAGTGGATAGCCATCGACGGCGGCGCCGAGACGCCGATCATCCGGTTCGACGGCGACTTCGATAAATTAATCTTCTTGGAATATTACCTCCCGGCGTTATCGTACCAGTTGACGTCGCCGGCGGAGGTTCTCATCATCGGCCCGGGCGGCGGCGTCGACGTCCTCGCGGCGCTGAAGTACGGCGCCCGTCGGGTGGATGGGGCGGAGCTCAACGCCGCGGTCGTCGCCATAAATAAAAAATATTACGCCGACCTCAACGGCGGCCTCTTCCATCGGCCGGACGTGTCGCTCTACGCCGCGGAGGGGCGGTCCTTCGTGCGCGCCTCGGACCGGCGCTACGACCTCATACAACTTTCGCTGGTGGATACCTTCACCGCGGCGGCGTGCGGCGCGCACGCCCTCTCCGAAAATTACCTCTATACCGTCGAGGCGTTCCAGGATTATTATCGCCGCCTGCGGCCGGGCGGCGTCGTTACCGTGGTACGTAATTATTTTACTTTCGGGCACGATTCTTTAAGGCTGGTCACGCTGGCGTACCACGCCCTAGCCGCGGAAGGCGAATCCGACCCCGCGAATTGCATCGCGATCTTCACCAACGGCTTCCAGGCCAACGTCGTAGTGAAGCCCGGCGGTTTCACCGCCGCGGAGGTCGACGAGCTGAAGGCCCTCGCCGCCGGGAAATTCGAGCCGCTGTGGCTTCCCGGGGAGCCGGTTCGGGCCCGGGCGTACGAGAGGGTTTACCGCGACTGGAAAGGTAAGGCCCGCCTTTTTATAGAGACCAGTCCCTTTACGGCGGCCGAGCTCGCGTCGTTCGACGGCGGCGCCCGGCGCGACGGCTACCGTCTGTTATACTCGTCGGCCTTCCTGCGGGGCTTGAACGATTTCTCCGGCTTCCTGGTTGAAAAAGACAAGGCCCGGTTCTACCGGCGGTACTTCTACGACGTCCGGCCGCCGGACGACGATAAGCCGTTTTATTTTCTGACCTCTAAGTGGCGAAACCTCTACGTCGGTGCCGTGGTCGCGGCGCCGCCCGGCTTTATAGAGGGGACGAATTTCGTCGCGGTCCCGCACGCGGCGCAATTTTTTCTTCTGTTCGCGTTGCTGGAGGCCGCGGTTCTTTCGGCGTTGCTAATACTGGCGCCGGTATATTTCTTTCGGCGGCGGAAGGTCCGCGCCGGGCGCAAGTGGTCGTTCGCGCTTTACTTCCTGTTGCTCGGCGTAGGTTTTATGTTCATCGAAATACCGCTGATCCAGAAATTCACGCTTTACCTTGGCCATCCGGTATACGCCTTCGCGACGGCGCTGGCGGTACTTCTCGCCGCCTCCGGCGCCGGGAGCTTGGCGAGCGTGCGCTTGCGGGAGCGGTGGTGGCTTCCCTTCCTGGTCGTGGCGGCGCTTACGGTGCTATTGCCCCTTTTAGCCGACCGGTTAATGGCCGCCACGTTGGGCTGGGCCTTCGGCGCGCGAATAGCGCTGGTAGTCGCGCAATTGGCGCCGCTGGGGTTCTTCCTCGGCATGCCGTTCCCGCTCGGCATATCGGTTATCGCGTCGCGCGAGGAGGCGTTGATCCCGTGGGCGTGGGCGGTGAACGGTTGCGCCTCCGTCGCCGGCCCGGCGGCCGCGGTTCTCCTGGCCGCGACGGAGGGCCACAACGCGGTCCTCTTCGTGGCCGCGGCTTGTTACGTACTTGCGTTGGGCGTATTCTTCCGCGCGTCGGGGCCGCGGCGGGGCTCGGCGGTCGCTTAATCATTTGGTTGGACTATGAACGATAATAAGCTATCACAATATTCAGGGCTTGCCGCCGTCGTCGCCGGCGCGTTCATCTTCGTCGGCTACGTGCGGAGGGTACTCACGGTCGCGGCGGGGGCGGACGTCGCCGTCGTAGTCGCCGCGGCCTCTTTTTTGGGTATCGCCGTCGGGGCCTCGCTCGTAGCGGCCGTCGGCGAGCGGGCGGGCCGCGGCGGGCGCGCCACGCTGGGCCTGAACGCATTGCTCTTCGGCGCTGCGGCTTTCATCGCCGGCGCGGCCGTGGGCCATTTGCCCCTGGCCGTCGGCGGTTCGGCCGGGCCCGCGTGGCTGGTCGTCGCCGTATACGTCGTTGCGGGCGCGTTGCCGCTCGGCTTCGCCGGCTTCGCGCTGGGGGTCGCGTTTAGGACGTACGGCGACGAGCCGGGGCGCGTATACGGCGCTTTCCTGGGCGGCGGCGCCGCGGGCGTAATTCTGGGGGCGGCGGCGTTCGCCTTCTCGGGCGCCGCGGCGGCGCTCACGCTGGCGGTGGTCGTCGGCGCCGCGGGAGCCGTTTTATTAAATCCCGGCCGAACCCGGCTCGGCCTAGCGTTACCGGCCGTCGCCGCGGCCTTGGCCGTCGCCTTGCCTTTGGGCGTGCCGTCCTTGTTCCGCCCGGCCGCCTCGCCCGGGACCTTCCTCGGCGCCAGCGGGAGTTTCCCC
>CAZLXP010000104.1:0-9389 GCA_964563535.1 uncultured bacterium
TAGCTCGTTCGGTCAGCGTTACGTCCGGGCCTAACGAATTAGCTAGGCTTACGCTTAATAGTTTTATGATCAAATCTAGTTTTTCGAATAATCTCTTTTCCGTTTTGTTTTCCATGTCGGCTTTTCCTTTCTCTGGTTCTTATATATTAAAAAACTGATTAAATCAAGCGAAAAACGATATCGGGGTTTTCGTTTATTAAACGGCCGCCCGTTCAACCGCGATAGAGCTCCACCCCCATGTTCGCGGCTTTTTCATAGACTAAGCCGGGGATATCGCCGAAACGGGTCATTATGTCCTCGGTCGCGACGATTACGTCGACCGGTTTCCCTAAGGCGCCGAGCGCCCGGTGGATCTTTATCGCTAACTCCCGCGGCGACCGCGTATCCTTCACCACCACGAGCAAGTCGACGTCGCTGTCGTCGTCGGCGTCGCCTCGGGCATACGAGCCAAAAAGGACGACGCGGGTCGGCGCCGCGACGGCGCGTATCCGTTTTACGATTTCATCGGCGATTCTACTTTCGAGAACCATCTTTTCTAATCCCTCGAAATATTATATCACGTTCCCGCCGAAGGAGCCACGCCGTTCGGCACCCCTCTCATCACCGCCATCCCGCCGAACGCGAAGGCCGCGGCCTGCGTCAGCGTCTGAAAGAAGATGGCGCCGTTGGCCAACAGCGGCACGTGCGCGGCGAAACCCGCCAGCGACGCCAGGAAGAAGAGGAACGTCAGCAGGAACGCGAGCGCCGCGAGGCGGCCCGGGCGCGAGCCGGCGCGGTAAAACGCCGGCGCCCAAATCAGGAACCAGGCGTACGTCGCGAACGTCATCGGCATCGCGAGCGCCTCGGCCAGCAGGTTGAAGAGCAGGACCAGGTCCCCCGGCGGCACCAGCGCCAACAGCGACGTCCCCTCGCTCGCGGCCAGCCGATATGCCGTCGCCTCCAGCAGGTAACCGACGAGGCTCACCACCAGCGCCGGCGCGCCGACGGCCAGGCCGCCCCAGCTGAGGCCGGGTGTTCGCCGCGCGAGGTATATCGCGAAAGCCGGCAGCGCCGCCGCCAGCAGGAACCACGCGACGACCTCGAGCTGGACCGCGACGTGCGCGACGCGGCTGCCGTAGATCTCGAAGAGCCTGGGGGCGGTGGGGGAGGCGATTTCGTAGACGGCAGGGCCCGGCCCCGCGGCCATCAGGGCCCAGCTCGCAAGCTGTAGGCCGGCGTACGCCATCGCCAAGGCGCCGGCGACCTTCATATAATTGTGATAACGGTCCACGGCCTCCGCTAGCGAGCGGGCCGACGTAAATTGACCAGGTACGCGGCGTTCCCCAGCACGATGAGGAGGAAGATGAAGAGGTGGACGACGGTCTGGGCGTCCATGCCTTTGAAGCCGTTGCCGGGACGGCCTATCAATACCTCGTATTCGGCGGCGCCTTTCAACCCCCCCACCATCCCCACGAATTGGCCCGTCTGGAGGTAGGGGTAGTAATCGGGCGCCATGACGGCCGTGACGCCCGCGGCCACCTTCTCGCCGTAGCGCTCGTAGGCGAAGGCGACCCACAGGTCGGGGTAGGAGGCGGCGGAGAGCGTGATCACCAGGCCGAGGTCGCGGTAGGTGCGGGCCCGCCGCATCAACGGTATGCGCGCCAGCGGCGTATTGTAGTAATCGGTCGGGAAGCCGATGCGCACGTCCTGGCCCCAGGCGAGGATGACGACGTCGGTCCCGGCCTTGTAACCCAAGAAACAGTAGTCTACGCCGTAGCGGGCGCCGGTCTCGCGGGCGAAATCGTCCAGCAGGGCGACGCTCAAGCCCGCGCCGCCGGGGTCCAACGTCATAACCACGATCGGTAGGTGGCGCTCGTAGCAGTGGCGGAAAAGAGCGACCGCCATGGGCGATAATTCCGCGGTGGTGGAGGGGTCGTAGTCCATGGAGATGAGGACCGGCGTCCCCGGTTTCAACGCCTCCACCTCCCGATATAATTGCTCCACCGGGGGCGACGGCGTTATGGCCAGGTGGAGGGGAAAGAGCATCGGGAGGACGACGCCCGCGACGATGAACGGGAATATGTACCGCCGGTCGAGGCGCAGGAATTTTTCGGCGAGATTCAACGTCTCTCTTTTCGCGCGGCCCGGGCCGCCTTAACGACAGGGCCGGCGCAGGTTGTCGCCACCCCGCCGGCCACTGAGCGTACGTTCTTTATGCGCCCGCCGCAAGCGCGCCGGTATCAGCTCACGATTCCCAGCCAGTCGGTGAGGAGGAAGTTGATGCGTCCGATGAGCAGGCTCACGCGGGCCATAACGGTATAGCCGAAGGAGGCGCCGAAGCCGATCATCAGGAAGACGATGCCGATCTTGGCGACGCCGCCGGCGAAACCCTTGTGTTCGGTCGAGAAGAAGAAGTACGTCAGCGTGCAGATGACGCCGATTATCATCAGCGGCCCGGAGACCGCCAGGATGATCTTCCCGAAACCCGGGTGGCTGAAGAAATTGCCGAAAAGGGTCAGCGAAAAAATCGGGTTGCCGTTTTTAACGAAGGTCCCCCATACCTGGGAGAGGATCCAGGCCTGCATCGAGCCGGTGATAATGAGGCCCTGGTAGGCGCCGAAGTAGAAGCCCAGCGCCCAACGGCTCACCCAGCCCACTTTGGGGAAAAGGCGGGTGAGGATGACGATTCCCAGGATGCCCGGGACGACGGCCATGAGGGAACCGGTGAAGCGCCCCTGGGCGAACAGCGTCCCGAAGCCGTCTTTGAGGGGCACGAGAAGGTTGGGTACGATGTTGTTATAGTAGTCGATGATCAGGAAGTAGCCGGCGGATACGCCCACCAGGAGATGCTCGGCGAATTTATAGAAGGGGTTGTCCTTATATAAGAACGAGTAAATGCAGAGCGTCAGCGCCGCGGCAACCCATACCCAAATGTCTTGTGAGACGTGCATCCTATGACCTCCGCGCGGATTTAAGCCGTGCCGGAAGGCCGCGGCGCGCCGCGCCGCTGGGCCCGTAGGACAAATATATACGCTATATTACCCAGGATAATCAACAACACGATGAAGAGATGGACGATGGTCTGGGCGTCCATACCCTTGAGGCCGCGGTCCGGCCGGTTGATGAGCTTCTCGTATTCCGCGGCGCCCTTCAGGCCGCCGATAAGGCCGAGGAGCTGGCCGGTCTGGAGGTAGGGGTAATAATCCGCGGCCATAACCGCGGTAACGCCCGCGGCTACCTTCTCGCCGTAGCGCTCGTGGGCATACGCCACCCACGCGTCGGGGAAGGTGGAACCGGAGAGCGTAACGACCAGGCCGAAGTCGTTGTAACTTTTGATGTTCTTCATCATCGGGTATCGCTCGAGGGGCACGTTGTTGTAGTCCGCCGGGAAGCTGATGCGGAGGTCCTGGCCGAACGACAGGATGACCGCGGACAGGCCGGCCTTATACCCGAGGAAGACGTAGTCCACCCCCTCCCGGGCGTGCATCTCCTGAGCGACGCGGTGGGATATGTCCAACGCCAGCCCCGGCCCGCCGGGGTGGAGCGTCATAATTACCACCGGCAGTTTTCGCAAAAAACACTGGCGCAGGATGGCCACGGTCATCGGCGAGAGCTCGGGTTCGACGGCCGGGTCGAAGTCCACCGAGACCAGGACCGGCGTCCCGGGCTTGAGACTCTCGATCTCTTTATATACTCTCTCCACCGGCGGAGATACCTTAACCGCCAACCCCAACGGGAAGATCAGAGGTATGACTACCCCCAGCGCTACGAAGATGAAGATATATCGCCGGTCGATTTGGAGGAATTTTTCGTATAAGGCCAACGTTTCACCTCCGCGCTAGTGCCGCCGGCGTTATTCGCCGCCGAGCCACGAACGCTCGATGCCCAGGATAATTTTAAGGGCGGTGGAGATGGCGCCGAGGCCGACGCCGATCATAATGCCGCGCTTGGCCGCCATGTTGGGGTAATCCAAAACCCACTCCGAGATGCTCGGCAGTTGGAGTATCCGGTCGAAGAAGGTCCCCAACGGCACCCGCCCGAGCATGACGATGACCGCGGCGACCAGAAGCAGCGTCGCCTCCAGCGTCCGGGCGCGGAAGGTGCGGAAGGCGGCGGAGGCGATGTAGAACGCCAAAAGCGAGAACATCGTCGCCTGCATCGGAATCTGGACGAAGTTGTAGAGCTTCATGAACGGGCTTTCGGCGCCGATGCCGAAGCCGAAGCCCGTGACGAGCGAGGCGGCGACCCCGAACAGCGCTACGATGCTGTAGAGCCAACCGGGCCGGCGGCGCATGACTTTCTGGGTGTGGATTTTAATCAGGTTGAGGATGCCCAAAAGGAGCGCGAAGACGAATACGATGATGAGCCAGCGCTCCATATTCGCCAGGAACGTTTGGGAGTAGCGATGGGGGACGAAGAACTGGACCGTCATCGCGACCCCCATGATGAAGCATATGGCGAGCGGTATCTCTCTGCGCATAGGTGCCTCCGGAAGGCCTTAGCCGGCCGCCTCGGCCGCGGTCTTGAAGAGGTTAGCGAAATAAAGGCCGGCGTCGGTGGAAGCGATCGATAATATCGTCCCCACGACCAACGCGGCCATGATTACGGCCTTCGCCCAATCCTGCCCCTTAAGGCTTCCCAGGAACAGCGGGTTACGGCTCAGGTACGCCGTCGCGGCGTAAAGCTCCTCCCCCATGAGGGTGTAGTCGCAGGCGGTGATGAAGAAGGGCAGCTGGGTCACGCGGTCGGTCCCGGCGATCTGGATGGCGCCGGTGGCGGCGCCGGTCTCGGCGAGAATGAGCGATTCCGCGAAGAACGCTCCCATATAGATGTTCGTCGCCGGCCGTTCGCGGACCATAATGCCGTCCACCGCGGCCACGTACCCGAATTGCGATTGGGTCACGAAGAAGACCGAGTCCTCGTCGAAGGCGTCCGGCTTGCCGACCTCGGTGTAGGCCTGGCGGACCATCTCCTTCTCGACCAGCATGACGATGGGGTCGTAGCAGGGGACGATGAGCCGCGACTCGTATTCCGCCGTCTTTTTCGCCACCCGGGCCAGAACGGTCATCGCGGCGATGGTCGCGATGTCCGAGGAGTCGGCGAGGCCGGTGACGAAGAGAATAGGCTTGCCCATCTCCGTCGCTCGGCCTATAGCCTCGTCCACCGCGTCTAAGCCGGCGATCTTGCGCACGAAGAGGTGGGCGCCTTTCTGGGCCCGGAAGATGAAGAAAGTGATGACGGCGGTGACGAAGATGATGCCGAGGAGGACGTTCGTCCGGTCGGTGTTATACCACTGGCCCCGGGCCGCGGCCGACGCCTCGCCTAAGGCGACGGCCGGTCCCCGGACCAGCCGCGCCAGGACGCGGTACGTGTACGTTACGCCGTCCTTCGCGTCCTGGTCCCTGAAGGGAGGTTCCCCCGGCCCGGCCTCGCCCACCTTCACGAACGCCGCTTCGCCCGGGCCGCGCCGTTGGATTTCGTAAACCAAAAACCTCTTGTCCTGTTCCAACGGCGAGGGTTGCCAGGCCACGATGACGACGCCGCCGGGGTCGTTGGGGGCGTCGCCGGCGGAAACGGGGGCCCCCGCCTTTTCCGCCGCGGCGAGCGCCGTCGCGGCGTACAACGCGAGGACGATGAATGCGCCGTTTAGTTTTTTCATAGGCTTATCCTTTGGCGGATATTAACGCCGCCCCGACTCGATGAGTTCTACGTTGGCCCGGGGGATTACGTCCTCGCCGCCCTCGTCGAACTTGACGCCCAGCACGCGGACTTTGGACTCGGAATCCAAGACCTGCAATTCCACCGGCAGCGACGTGACTTCGCCCAGCCGGCCGAAGTGCGGCTCGCGGATGACGCGGACGCGGGAGCCGACTTCGAGGTTGGACTCGTCGCCCTCCTCCACGCCGATTTTGGCCATGACCTTGCCGGGGCGCGGGATAATGATCTCGGGCCGGATGACGCCCGCGCGGATCTGCGTCGCGCCGTTGATGGAGGCGAGTATCCCCTCGCACGAGGACAGCAGCTCGAAGGTGGCCTGCGCCATCGGCATTTCGCCGAAGCCCTCCGTGACGACCAGCGTTACGCCCAACGTCTCGTGGCCCGTAATGGCGACGCCGAGGTCGAAGCCCAGGAAGTCGCGGAGGTCGCGGTCGTGGAAGCCGCCGGCGATGACGCCCACCACGCCCACCTGGATGGCTTTCTTGAGCGCTTCCGCGGTGGCGAGGCTGCCGCCCAGGATTACTTTGCCTTGGCATTCCGGGCCGATGTCGTCGGCGGTGAGGACGTCCTCGCGGCCGGTGGCCACGGTCTTCATCTCGCCGTGGGCCTCGCCGCCGATGCCGAAGATCCCCTGGACGAAGGTGCCCACGCACTCCACGTCCACGCCCTCGTTGCCGATGACGTCGACGACGTCGCCGTCGAGGTACGCGGTTACGGAGACCTCGAGCGGCGGCTCGCGCACGATGACCTGGCCCGTGACGCTCGATATGGTCTCCACCGTTCCTTGGACGGGGGACGCGGCCCTGGAGGTGAAAAAGCCGAAGAGCTGTTTCATGCGGGCTATTACCTGGCCCTCTTCGACCGGCGCCCCTTCCTCCACCAGCATATACTTGGGTATATCCTCGGGCGGCATCCCCAGTTTATTGGCGACGTTCACGGTCTCGACGTTGCCCGGCAGGTACGTCCGCGCGACGACGTCCAACGCCTTGACCTTGTCGCCCTTTTTGACCAGGACCTCGCCCGCCAGCGGCAGCCGCCGCTGTTTGCGTATCAGCGCCGTCTCGACTACTTTAAGGCCGGGGGTGTACGCGTGAGTCACGAAAACCTTCCTTAACTTGCCGCTATAACGTCAATAACAGTAACCAGTCTACGCAATGACGGGCATTTGTTCGCGGCTTCTTCATACGGGAATATACCGGAAAACTTCGGTTGATGAACCGTTTCAATATAGCGGTTCGAACCTTCCATATTATCAGTTAACACACCCTTGGCGTCGCGAATTCGAAGATAACCCCGCGGCGACACCGAATCCTGCTTAATATTGTGGTGGCCCCGCAACGACTCTTTAACGGATATAAACCACGTTTCGTACTCTCTTACGGCAAATACCTGTTCGTACCTACAAGGTAAAAACGTATTAGCTACCGTTTTTAGGTCTGCGTATTCGCGGGGGCATTTATCTTCTAAATCGTATAATGCTAATAACCAATCCCCACCGCGTATTTCATAAACGCCGGTAATTCTGCGCTCGAAAGTTTCGCGTTTAAAATACTGGCCGGCCGGGATTCGAAAAGGTTTGTCTATAGTTACGTGGAAATACTCCCGGTCGTTGATTATCCGCCTTAATAATACAGGTAAAGCTTCTTGCTCAGCGTGCCCCTCGACTATTGGTACAACTTTAACCATTCCCTTTAATGTTCCGACCCGCCGATATCGAGTTGGCTCGACGCGGCTTTTTTTTCGGGAGTTAACTCGTTTATTTTTAGTAATTCGCCAAAAGTGTATAAGCGTTTTCTCGCGACTTCGCGCGTTTTAAAGTCAAGCGCGTTTATATGCGTATCACCTTGTTCGGCTTGGACTATCCTGATTTGATCGTCGGTTAAGCCCGGGTAATCTAAAATATCCGGACTATGCGTAGTAATAACGATTTGCCTTTCAGTAGAAACGGCGCTTATAACGTCCATCAATACTTCAACAACGGCGGGGTGCACCGTAGCTTCTGGTTCTTCGATACCAATAAAAGTAGTTTTCCCGGGTTGATAAAGCGCCAATAATAAGCCGAAGACCCGCAAAGTACCGTCGGACATGCTTGAAGCGTCGAATTCCCACGGCGCTTTATCACCCTTTACTTCTTGATGAAATAATAAAGTCTCTTGGTCCCCCCGTAATTGGTACGATACCTCTTTTACGCCGGGGACCACTTTCTCCAATACCGACGTTATTAAACGCCATTTTGGTTCGTTCGAACCCGTTTTTAGGTTCTTGAGAACGGCGGCAGCGTTCCCCCCGTCTTTATTTAAGAAATCGCCTTTTTCGACCTTGTGTAATCCTGACACTTCCGAAGGTACAATCGAGTAAAACCGCATCCGCGTAAGGTAATCATAAACTGGCCGGAACTCTTCTGTTGCGGAAGCGGCGAAAAGCGCTAACCGGTCGCGTTCTAGTTTAGACCTTACTCCTGGGATTTCTTTTTTAAAAATCCCGTCTTTAATGGAAAATTCGTAAGTATCTCCGAACAATTTAGAAACCCTACACGTTTCCTCGGTTATTCCGAATTCTCCTTCTTTAGTATTCAAAGTAAAAGAGTATTCCGCGTCCGTATCACCCTCTAGCGTTAATGCTAGCCGTATAGTTATATTATAGGGATGCCCCCTTGATTTTCGCCTAACGGCTTGTAATCCTCCCCTCGTTCTAAGTGCGAAATCTACGGAATCCCTCAAACAATCCGCGATAAAAGAAAGACCATTCAAGAAATTACTTTTACCCGCACCGTTTGGGCCAACTAAAACGGTGAATCTACTCAACTCGACGTCGCATTCGCCGATGCTTTTATAATTCTTTATATATACTTTCCTTAACACCGTGTATCTGGATTATCCAGATTAATGTACCTTCTTTTCGATGATGGTTTAATGTTTTTTCTCGTCGGCCGTCTCGACTACTTTAAGGCCGGGGGTGTACGCGTCAGTCATAGACAACTCCTGCCAACGGGAGCGGCCCGGCGGGACGTAGTCCCGGGTTTTGACGTTTCTTACGGCCGCTTCCTAAATCAAGGCGAGGCGGACGCGGCGTCGGTGAGGGTCATCGTAATTTTGCCCAACGGCGTCGGGCCGACCCGCTTCACCAGCGTCCCGTCTTCCGCGAACCAGAAAGTCGCGCCGCCGAAGCCGCCCTTGGCCTGCAAAACCTTGGTGACGACGCTCTCGCCTTTAACCTCGAGCGTCTGGTCCGCGACGTACTCTATCCTGGTTTTGTTGACCCTTCCGGTCTCGAGGTCCAGCGCCTGGACCTCGATTCTATTTCCCGGCGCCGCGAGTTTGGCCAAGGCCTCCTCGGCCTCGACCATGCCGAACGTTCCCGCGGCCGCCTCCACCGTCTCCACTTTTTCGCCCTTGGTCACGGTAATGGTGAAGCCCTTAGCCGTCCGCGTCGCCTTAACGTCGGTCTTCCGGTCCTTTTCGGTTACGCTCGCCGCGAAATATACGATGGCGCCGCCGCTGCCGTAGCGGTCGACCGTCTGTTTGAACGTGAACTGGCCCGCCTTATCGCGCCGGGCCTCCGTCACCGCGGTGAACCGTTGGACCACGGCGTTCCCCAGGTTGGCGGTGCTTTCGACGACGTGGCAGTAACCGATATGGCTGTCGCCCTCGGATACGGCGGCCATCGAAAAGGGACCGGTCGAAGCACTGCCG
>CAZLXP010000105.1:0-9293 GCA_964563535.1 uncultured bacterium
AAAAACGTCGACCCGATCGGCACCTGCGTCGGCATGCGCGGTTACCGGGTGCAGGCGGTGGTGCGCGAGCTCTCGGGCGAAAAAGTGGACATCGTGCGCTTCGCCCCTTCGGTGGAAGAATTCACCCGCAACGCGCTGGCGCCGGCGCAGATCACGGGCCTCGAGGTAGACGAGGAAGCCCATCACGTCGTCGTCGTCGTTCCGGAGAATCAACTCTCGCTGGCCATAGGCCGCGGCGGCCAGAACGTGCGGCTGGCCGCCAAATTGATCGGCTGGCACCTCGACATCATAAGCGAGCGCGAACGCGAGGAGTTGGCCGTGCGCGAGGAGGCCGAGGCCGCCGCGTCGTACGACTTCCTCATCGCCATCCCCGGCGTCGGCGAAAAAACCGCGCTCGCGTTATACGAGTACGGTTTCGGTACCGCCGACGATATATTGGCCGCCACACCCGAGGAGTTGGCCACCGTGCCCGGCATAGGCCCCAAGACCGCCGTCGGCCTTAAAAATAAAGTGGCGGCCCGGTTGGCGGAGCTGGCCGAGCAAGGGCTCGAGGCCCCTAAGCCGGAGGATTATATGGAGGCGGCGCCGGCAGCCGCTAAGAAAGGCGCCGAGGGCGCCGGGGGTGCCACGGGCGCGGAGGGCGAAGAAGGCGTCGAAGGCGCGGAGGGCGCGGAGGGCAAAGAAGGCGCCGAGGGCACGGAAGGCGTCGAAGGCGCGGAGGGCGCGGAAGGCGTCGAGGGCGCGGAGGGTGCGGAAGGCGCCGAGGGCGCGGAAGGCGCGGAAGGCGTCGAGGGCGCGGAAGGCGCGGAAGGCGTCGAGGGCGCGGAAGGCGTCGAGGGCGCGGAGGGTGCGGAAGGCGTCGAGGGCGCGGAGGGTGCGGAAGGCGTCGAGGGCGCGGAAGGCGCGGAAGGCGCGGAGGGCGCGGAAGGTGCCGAGGGCGCGGAAGGTGCCGAGGGTGCGGAAGGCGTCGAGGGCGCGGAAGGCGGCGAAGGGGGCGGGGAGGCCGCGCCCGCCGGCGAACCCGGCTCCGAAGAGGAGGATTCCAAGCGGGGATGATACGGGATGCTCCCGACACGGAAAAGCGTTTCGTCCCTATCTGTTACTAAGCGAGGTGTTAAGCTTTGGCCGCCATAAGAAGGGTCCACGAAATTGCCAATTCGTTGGGCCGGACCAGCAAAGAACTGCTTGACGTGTTCCGGCAAATCGGCGTCGAGGCGAAGGCCGCGAATAGCGCGGTATCGCCCGAAGACGAGGCCAAACTGCGCGCTCACTTATTCGGCATAAAGGACCGCGGGCCCGAGAAGAGGCCGGTCGTCATTCCCGAGATGGCTAAGCCCTCGCCGGGGAAAGCCCGCCTGCGCAAGAAGGCTCCCCGCAAAACGGAAGAGGAACCGGCGCCGGCGCAAGCCGTCAAAGTGGCGGAGGCGGCGGCCGAGGCTGGCGAAGCCGCAGCCAAAGAAGCGCCGGGAGAAAAGGCCGCCGAAGCGGAAGCCGCCGGGGCCCCCCTGAGGGAAGGGGCCGCCGAAGAGGGTCGCGCGGCCTTGGCCGTCAAGGGGGAGGAAGTCGCGCCCGATAAAAAGGAAAAGCCGGTCAAAGTCAAGAAAGTGCCCCGCGTGGAAAAGGCCGATGTCCGGGTGGAGTTTCAGAAGGAAATCCTGGAGGACCGCGGCGCCGTCGTGCCGCCGGAAGCGCTCCGGCGGCTGGCGAAATCCGATAGGCCGGGCCGCCCGCGCCCCCGTCGGGCCCCCCGCGGCCGCGTCGAAAGGGGCGCCCGCGCCAAGAGGGGCGTGCCGGAGAGGTCGCACGCTTTCGCCCGCAAGGGTAAGGCCGCGCCGGCCGCCGAGCCTAAAGTTATCCCCAAGAAAAAGGTCCGCTTGCGGGCCGAGCAGACGCTGGGCGAATTCGCGCTTGCGCTCGACATCTCCACCGAGAAGGTCGAGGGGTTCTTTAAAGACAAAGGTCGCCGCGACCTTACGACGGTGAGCATATTGAGCGTCGACGAAATGGCGCAAGCGGCCCGGGAGTTCGGCTTCGACGTCGAGGCCCAAGCGGCCCCGCCGCAGCTCGTCCCCCGCAGGCCCGTCGTGGCCGTGTTGGGGCACGTCGACCACGGCAAGACGACGCTTCTCGACGCCATCCGAAAAACGAACGTCGTGGCTTCCGAGTCCGGCGGGATTACGCAGCACATCGGCGCCTCCGTCGTGGAGACCCGATTCGGCGGCATCGTCTTTATAGATACTCCCGGCCACGAAATCTTCACCCAGATGCGGGCGCGGGGCGCCCAGGTTACGGACCTGGTCATATTGGTGGTCGCGGCCGACGACGGCGTCATGCCCCAAACGTTGGAATCCATAAGTCACGCCAAAGCGGCCCGCGTCCCCGTCGTCGTGGCCATTACTAAAATGGACAAGGCGGAGGCAGACTCGCTGCGGGTTAAGCGCGGTTTGGCCGAGCACGGCGTTACGACCGAGGACTGGGGAGGCGAAGTGCTCTCGGCCGAGGTATCCGCTGTGCGGGGCGAGGGCTTGGACAAGCTTTTGGAAGCGGTGTCGCTCCAGTCGGAGATCATGGAACTGCGGGGCGACCCCGGCGCCCGGGCGAGGGGCGTGGTCATCGAGTCCACCCTCGACCGCGCCCGCGGCCCGGTTTTTACAGTTCTGGTGCAGCACGGCGTCCTCAAGGTGGGTGACTCTTTCGTAGTGGGCAACCGCGCCGGCCGGGTGCGGGCCCTGTTCGACGCCGCGGGCCGAAACGTGAAGGAGGCTGGTCCCGCCACGCCGGTTTCGGTGCTCGGCGGGGAGGGCATTACGGGCGCCGGCGACGTCCTGGTCGCCATGCCCGACGATAAAACGGCGCGCAGCCTGGCCGCGCTGCTGGCCGGCGAGGCCGGGGTCGAGGAAGTAGTCGAGCCGGCGTTCTCTCTCGACGATTGGTATCGCCGGATGGAGGAGGGGGGCCCGGCGGAATTGAACCTGGTTATCAAGGCGGACGTGGCGGGTTCGGCCGAAGCGCTCGTGGAGCACTTGGGCCGATTGGGCAACGACGAGGTGAGCGCCAAAATCCTCCACGCCAGCGTGGGGACGGTCAACGAGGGCGACGTGTTATTGGCGGGCACGTCGCGGGCGGTATTGATAGCCTACCGCGTGGCCGTGGAGACGAAGGCGAGGAAACTGGCCCAGCACGAGGGCGTAGAAATCCGTCATTACGACGTAATCTACGAAGCCATCGACGACGTGCGCGCGGCCCTCGAGGGGTTGCTCAAGCCCGAGATCGTCACCGAGGTCGTGGGCGCGGCGGAGGTAAGGCAAGTATTCGCCGTCTCGAGCTCGACGCGCGTCGCCGGGTGTATGGTGACCAGCGGCCGCGTTTTCCGCGGCGCCGCGGCGCGGGTCCTGCGCGGCGGCCAGGCAGTATACGAAGGCGCTATTTCGTCGCTGCGACGGTTCCGCGACGACGTGAAAGAGGTTCAGCAGGGGTTGGAGTGCGGCATCGTGGTGAGCGGTTTCGCGGAGGTGGCCGAGGGCGACGTCATCGAGGTCCTGGAAGAGCGCAGGATAGCGCGTCGCCTCGACGATAAATGAGCGAACCCAAGAGGCCCTATGTGGCGTTGTTGACCGTCACCGTCCGCTTGGCGGGCGCGCGCAGTTTGAAGGACAAACGGATGGTGGTACGCAGCTTGAAGGACGTGATGCGCTCGCGGTTCGGCGCCGCCGTCGCCGAGATCGACGGCTTAGACGAGACGACGCGCGCGGTCGTCGCGCTGGCGGGCGTGACCGGGGCGCGGCGCCAGGCGGACGCGCTGCTCGCCAAGTTCGAAGATCACCTCGAGCGACGGTTCGGCGACCTCGACCTGACGCTCGAGGGACAAGTGGTCCAGATTTAAAACGCGCTCCGGAGCGGCCTGGGGAGCGGTGAGCGGCGTGCCAGAAGAATTTCGCATCGCGCGGGTAGAGCGCTTAATCAATAAAGAGGTCGCGGACATCCTGGCCTCTCAAGTCGTGGAGCCGGCGGCGCACGCCGTGACCGTGTTGTGGGCCAGGGTGTCGCGGGATTTAAAATTCGCCGACGTATACGTGAGCGTCTACGGCGACGAGGAGCAGGTTTCGCGAAGTTTGACCGCGCTGGCGCGGTGTCGCCCTTTCGTTCAGAAGCAGATAGCCGCCCGCGTCCGGTTGCGGCGGACCCCCTACATCCGTTTCCGACTCGACGAGCAATACCGGAAGGCGGTGCGCGTCTTCGAGATCCTCAAAGAATTGGAAGCCGATGGACTATCCGGCGGCGGGGAAGATAGCGGAAGCGATTAAGGCCGCGTCCCGGCTCGTGCTCGCGACCCACGCCGAGCCCGACGGCGACGCCGTGGCCAGCGTGCTCGCCTTGGCCCATACGCTGCGTTTTCTGGGGCGCGCCGCGGCGGTGTGGCCCTTGGAGGCGGTGCCGCGGCGCTACGCTTTCCTCCCCGGCTACGACGAGTTGACGCCGAGGGAGCCGCCCGCCTGGCGGGAGGGCGACGTCGTCGTAGCGCTCGACAGCGCCGACGAGTCGCGCTTGCCGGCGCCGGTGGCCGCGTTCGGCCGCGACGGCGGCGCTATCATTAACCTCGACCACCACGCCTCCAACCGCGGCTTCGGCGCGTTGAGCTGGGTTGAACCCGCGGCCCCGGCGGCCGCCGCCCAGGTGTGGCTCGTCCTGCGGGAGCTGACCGCGGCGCTGCCGGCGGCGGCGGCGCTGTGTCTCTACGTAGGCCTCGTAACCGATACCGGCAACTTCACCTATTCCAATACCAACCCGTGGGCTTTCGACATGGCCGCGGACCTGGTGAGGCGGGGCGTCTCGCCGGCCGACGTCGAGCGCGCGCTCTACCGACGTTACCCGCCGGCCTATATGAACGTGTTGGGGGAGGCGCTCGCCGGAATGAGGCGCCGGGGCGGCGTAGTATACATGACGATAACGCGGGGCGCGTTGGCGCGGGCCGGGGCGTCGGTCGAGGATACGGAGGGGATAGTCGACTTCACCCGCCGCGTGGACGGCGGCCGCGTGGGGATCCTGTTTCGCGAGGAGGAGGGCGGCGTCAAGGTTTCGTTTCGCGCCGCCGAAGAGCTGGACGTGAGCGGCCTCGCCCTCGCCCGCGGCGGCGGCGGCCACGCCGCGGCGGCGGGCTGCTTCGTCGAGGGTTCGCTGGCCAAAGTCCGACGGGCCGTGCTGGCGGAGGTGGAGGAATGGCTGCGCCGGCGATAGGCGGCCTTATAAACGTGAACAAGGGCCGGGGGCCGACGTCGCACGACGTCGTCGAACTTGCGCGGCGCGCGCTCGGCACCGACCGCGCGGGTCACGCCGGAACGCTCGACCCCGCCGCCCACGGCGTGCTCCTCGTCCTCTTCGGCCGCGTTACGAGGCTCGCGCGCTTTTTCGCGGATTATAAGAAGGAGTACCGGGCCGTGATTAAGTTGGGGGCCGAGACGTCCACCGGCGACGACGAGGGGGATGTCCTCTACGAGCGCGAGGTCCCGCGCGGCACGTACGACGCGCTGGCGGCGGTGGCTCGCTCGTTCGTGGGCGAAATAGCGCAGGAGGTCCCTAAATTTTCGGCGGTCAAGCGCGGCGGCGAACCGCTCTACCGTAAAGCGCGCCGCGGCGAGGCCGTGACCGCGCCCACGCGGACGGTGACGGTCTACCGCCTCGACGTCGAGGACGTGGCGCCGCCCACTTTTACCGTCCATATCGAATGCGGCGGCGGCACGTACGTGCGCGCGCTCGCCCGGGACATGGGCCGCAAGCTGGGCGTGGGTGCTTATGTCGTAGACCTGGCGCGGCTGGCGGTGGGGCCGTACGTCCTGGCCGACGCGCTGCCCCAGGAAAAGTTGACCGCCGGCGACGCGGAGGCGATATTCCGACCGCCGCATTATACGCCGGCCGCGGCCCTTTTGCCGGAGCTTCAGGCCGCGAGGTTGTCCCCGCCGGAGGTGGCCGACGTGGCGCACGGGCGCCTGGTGGCGGCGCCCGTCGGTGCCGCCCCCGGTGCCGCCGTCCGCTTGCTGACGGCGGACGGCGCCCTTGTCGGCGTCGGCGTCGCCGCGGTGGGGGGCGGCGTCAAGCCGGACGTCGTATTCGTTGCGCCCGAAGAACTCGGTGACGGCTAGATGGCCCGAAAGCGACTCGTCGATTTACACGTCCACAGCTCCTTCTCCAGCGACGGCCAGTACGCGCCGGCGGAACTTGTCCGCATGGCGGAAGGGAAGGGGCTGGCGGCGGTCGCGCTTACGGACCACGACGACGTGCGCGGCCTGCCGGCATTTATGACGGCCGGGGCCTCGAGCGCCGTCGAGACCGTCCCGGGGGTCGAGCTGACCTGCGACCTCGGCGAGCGGTGGGTGCACGTCCTGGGTTATTTTATCGATTGGGAGGCGGAAGCCGTCACGCGGGCCATAGCCGCTTTGACGGAGGCGCGGCTGCGCCAGGCGGCGGGGCGGCTCGCCAATTTGAGGAGACTGGGCATAGTCGTCGACGACGAGAAATTAGTGCGCGAAGCGCGGGGCCAGCCTCCCGTAGGGCCGGTAATAGGTCGCGTGGTGCTGAACGACCCGGCCAACGACGCCCACCCGCTGCTCGAGGCGCTGCGCCGGCCTCCCAAGGCCGCGGCGCCGTACTTCCACTTCGACCGGGATTTATTATCTCACGGCACGCCGGCCTATTTCCCGGTGGCGCGCATGTCGCCGGCGGAGGCGGTCGACGGCGTGCGGGCGTCGAACGGCGTCGCGGTCTTCGCGCACCCGGGCGACAGATTCCGCTTGCCGGAGGACGAACCGATTTTCGCGCGGCTAGCCGCGGCGGGCCTGGCGGGCGTCGAGGCCTACTGTTCATACCACGACGCCGAGCAGAGCCGGGCGTTCGCGGCGCTGGCGCGCCGGTTGGGCCTCGTCGCCACCGCGGGCTCGGATTTCCACGGCCCGGCGGTTAAACCCCACGTCGAAATGGGAGGCGTGAGCCACAACGGCTACGCCGTCGTCGACGAGCTCAGAAGTCGCCGGGAGGTACGGGCTTGCCGGTGAAGGTATTCGCGGCGGCGTTTTTAGTTCTGGCCGGCGCGGCGGGCGCGGCGAACGGGCCGCTGGTGGCCGCGGCGCCCGGCGCGGCCGATTTTGACTTCGGCGCGGACGTCGACTTATATTACCTGGGCCGCGTCGGCGGCGTACAACTATTCGCGGGCGGCGGCGCCGGGGCGCTGGGCAAGCCGCTGCTGGCGCGGGCGGCCGGCCGCTTCTACTACCGCGTCGAGGGCGCCCGGGCGGAAGGGCTCGCGCCCTACGGCGACGTCCTGCTCGAGGACGGGGGCGAGGTTTTGCTCGCGCGGCAATACGGCTTCGTCTACGACCGGCCGATGAAGTCGCTGCGCGCGCCGTGGCGGCGCCTCGTCCCCACCCGGGTGGCGGAGCTTAAGGGCCCCGCCGCGGCGCCGGCTATAAGCGCCGCCGACGGCCGCATCCAATACCTGTTGAGCCGCATCAAGGTGGAAGACGTCAAAGAGGACCTCGCCGCCCTTACGGCGCTGCCGACGCGTTATTCGTATTCGCCGTATTTGGACGAGGCCGCCGGCCTGCTCTACGGCCGCCTCGCCTCCTACGGCCTGGCGCCGCGTTACGACGTATTCATTACGGCGCACGACTTCGACTCATGTTTCTTTCCGGCCGGGGCGAGGAGGGGGTGGCTCGTGGGCGCCTCGGGCCTTATCGTGCGCACCGACGACGGCGGCTCGAGCTGGGTCATACAACGGAGCGGCACCGAGGAGGAGCTAGTCGACGTCTTCTTCGTCGACGCGACCTACGGCTGGGTCGTCGGCGCCAACGGGACCGTCCTGCGCACCGTGGACGGCGGCTCGAGCTGGCGCCGCATGGCCAAGGCGACGGAGCGCCACCTGACCGGCGTCCACTTCGTAAGCCGAAGCGAGGGTTGGGCGTGCGGGACCGGCGGCGTCATCCTGCATACCGTCGACGGCGGCTCGAGCTGGGAGCTGCAGCCGAGCAACATGAGCGACACCCTCTTCGAGCTTCAATTCCTGGACAACCTGCACGGCTATGCCGTCGGCTGGCACGGCGAGGTCCGGCGGACCGACGACGGCGGCGCGACGTGGGTCCGGCGGCGGACGCCTTTCTCGGACCCGCAGACGCCGGCGGAAGTGGTCGAGCTGACGGGGCTCAGCTTCGTGTCGCGCGACGAGGGGTGGGTAGTGGGCAACCACTACGACGTCATAATGCATACTGGCGACGGCGGCTTGAGTTGGGGCGTCCAGCGGTACGACGCGGCGAAGGGCGACTACCTGGGGGCGGTCTATTTCTTCGATAATAAGACGGGCGTCGCGGTGGGGGGAGGCGAAGAGGGCGCGGCGCTGCGGACGACGGATGGCGGCGTGAGCTGGCGCAAAGTGGCCGTGCCGGCGGACTTTCCGTTGACGGGCGTCTCCTTCGCCTCGGCGACGGAGGGCTGGGCTTGCGGCTACGGCTCCTGCATCGACTATACCGCCGACGGCGGCGCGAGCTGGGTCAGCCTGCGCGACAACTTACCCAAAGAGCTGGGGTGGAAGAACGTGGTGTGCGACGTCCCCGGCCGCCGCGACCCCGGCGAGCAGTATCTCGTCGTCGCCCACTACGACAGCATCTCGGAGGAACCGGAGCGGCTGGCCCCCGGCGCGGACGACAACGGCTCGGGGGTAGTCGCGGCGCTCGCGACGGCCCGGGCGTTGGCCGGCGCGAACCTCGAGCGCACGGCCCGGCTCGTGCTCTTCGCGGGCGAGGAACAGGGACTGGTGGGGAGCCGCGACTACGCCCGCCGGGCCAAAGGCCGCGGCGACGACGTGCGGGCGGTGTGGAACGTCGATATGGCGGGGTACGTCGGCGGCGGCCCGCGCGACGCCAAATTAATTTACAAGGAAGACTCGAGTTGGATGTATACCGCCGCGGCGCGCGCGAGCCGGCTATACGTGCCGGAGCTGGTATTAGCCGGCGAGAATAACGCGTTCCAGGCCAATAGCGACCATTACTCCTTCTGGCAGCAGGGTTACGCCGCGACGTATCTCCACGAAGACGCCGACCAGGGCGGATATCCTCATTACCATAAGACCACCGATACGATGGACCATTTGGACATGGCGTTCGTAGCGGCCAACGCCCGCCTTACGGCCGCGGTGGTGGCGGGATGGGCGGGCCTGATGGACGAGGGGCCGGCGCTTTCGCTGGCCGGCGTCCGTGTCTACCCTAACCCCTATAAGCCGTCGGCGTCGCGGGCGGGCGGGGTAACTTTCG
>CAZLXP010000106.1:0-9185 GCA_964563535.1 uncultured bacterium
GAAGCCATCCCAAGTTTGCCTGGCCGTATACGACCTCTCGGGCCGGCGCGTCGCGACGCTGGCTGAGGGCCATTACGCCGCCGGCGAACACGCCGCGTATTGGCAAGCGAACGTCCCCACCGGCGTCTACATATACCGCCTCCAAGCCGGCGATAAGGTCGCGGTGAAGAAAGTAGTCGTCGCGAAATAGGCTGACGCCGCGTCCCGCCCTAAAAGCCGCCCCCGGGCGGCTTTTCTTTTTATTTTAAGGCAAATTAGCTTGCCCGCCTTAAGGCCGTATGATATTATTAATAAAGTTTATGTACGCCACAACCCCGCGATATTTTCGGCGTTCGGGGTCGGCCTTGGCGTTCGCGGCCGCGCTTTTTTTTATCGGCTCGGCCCCGGGAGCGCGCGGCGAGCAAGGCTTGGGCGACGAGCAGAGCGTCGAGGCCTTCCCCATCCCGGAGGGGCACCTGACGGCGGTTTACGCCGACGTCCCGCCCCGCGTCGACGGCGTTCTCGACGACCGCTGCTGGCGCGACGCCGCCCGGCGCCCCACCGCCACCGCCGCCGGTTTCACCTACCGCGGCCTGCCGTATCGGTTGTGGGCCGAGGAACAGACCACCGTCTACGTCGCCTACGACGAGGAGTACCTCTACTTCGGCGCGCGGTGCGAGGTGGAGAGCGCCGACCACGTCGTCGCCCGCATCCTGATGCGCGACGCCAACCTGTGGTACGACGACATGTTCGAGGTCTTCCTCGACACCTTTCGCGACCGCAAGTCGGCCTACTATTTCGCCGTCAACCCCCTCAACACCCAGATGGACGGCTACTTGTCCGAGGAGGGCGAGGTCGAGAACCGGAACTGGGACGGCGTGTGGTATTCCGCGGCCAAGGTGAACTACGACTCGTGGACGCTCGAGATGAAGGTCCCGTTTCGGACGCTGCGCTTCGGCATGTTCAACGATGAGTGGGGGGTAAATTTCGTCCGCTTCCACAAACACGACGACGACCAGACGGTGTGGCGGGACCCGGGCGAGAACTTATTTCGCGTGTCACGTTTCGGCACGATGGACGCGCCGCCGCGGCGCCGGACGCGGCCGGTCGTCGACGTCCAGCCGTACGTCTCCGGCTCGTACCGCGACCTGGCCAAGGGCGAAAAGTACGCCGTCGACCACAAAGAGGGTCTTGACGTCGCGGCGCGTTTCTTGCCGAGCATGACCGCCGTCGGCACCTACCGCCCCGATTTCGCGCAAGTGGAGGCGGACCCGTACCGCATCAACCTCACCGACGAAGAGCTGTTCTACCCGGAGAAGAGGCCGTTCTTTCTGGAGGGGCAGGAATACTTCGAGACGCCCATCCTGGCGTTCTACAGCCGGCGCGTCGGCGACATCGAATACGGCGGCAAGTTCCTGGGGCGCGTCGGCCCCACCCACCTCTACGCGCTGAGCCTCGACGCCGAGGAGTACCTGGAGGACCCGGAGAATCCCGGCGGCCCGCACCGCTACAACTATACCGTGGCCCGGGTGAAGCAGGATATCACGAGGTACGCGTCGGCGGGCGTCATGGGGGTTCGGCGGAGCGGCTCGAGCTGGCGGCACAACGACGCCCTTAGCGCCGACGCCGCGGTCTCGGTCAACGACGAGGTCATCTTCGCCGGCCAGTTCCTGCGGGTGCAAGACGACCACACCGGCCTCGCCGACCGCGGCCTCGACCTCTCGCTTTCGCGTTATACCTCCGGCCTGTCGTTGGGCGCGGGCTACGCCGACCTGGGCCCCCGCCTCGACGTCTTGAAGACGGCGTATATCCCGTACGACGACGTCAAAGGATATTGGGGCTGGGCCGATTACGACCTGTGGGTCTACCGTTGGGGTATAAAAAAGCTGAACGCTAATCTCGAGCACGAACGTTACCTCAACCACGGCGACGTCTACAAGACGCCGGCGACGAAAGAGGACCCGACGCCCGAGGACGTCCGCCGGTTGCAGCGCGAGGGGGTATCGGGCGAGGCCGGCGTCTACTTCGAGAACCGCGTCACGGCGAGGTTCCTGGTCGAACACAACTATCGCCAGGAGACGCTGAGGCTCTTGGCGCTGAATCCGTTCCACCCCTTCCTGCCGCCGACGCGCGTTTTCCCGACGCGCGAGCGCTTCGAGAACCGGTACTACGCCGGCACGGTGGGCTACAATCTGGAGGAGTGGTCGTCGGCGTACGGCTTCTACGAGTGGGGAGAGCATTTCGACTTCGGCCTGGAATATTGGGGCGGCGGGTTCTCGTTCAATCCGTTCTCGCGCCTTACGGTCGCCTACGACCTCGACTACGAAATTTTGACCCATCCCAAGGCGCGCTACGAATTCATTATAAATCGGCTTCACGGCGAATTGAATATCACGGACGAGCTGGCGGCGCGGGTCTTCGTCCAATCGTCGAGCGACCTCGGCCACTACGCGACCAACGCCCTTCTGTCTTACGAGTTCTCCAAGGGTAGTCACATTTATCTCGTATACAACGAGAAGCGGTTATATAAAGAGCACCTGCGCCAAGACCTCGGCCGGCGCTTGCTCGACCAGGTAGTATTCTTAAAAGTGAATTACCTGCTCGGTTTGTAGAGGAGGTCGTCGTGGCGGACGTGGATATATTGGACCAACCGTCGCGGTACGTCGAGGTCGACGCCGGCGACGTAGCCTCGCTTATCCGCGACCTTCCGGAGCAACTGGAGGCGGGCGACGCGTTGGGAGCGGAGGCGGCCGCGGCCGGGCGGCACGGCGACGTAGGGCGGGTCGCCTTTTTGGGGATGGGCGGTTCCGGCGCCGTGGGCCGCGTCCTGGTGGCGTACCTGGAGCCGCGATGGGACGTGCCGGCGGCGGCCGTGAGAGAGTTCCACGCGCCGGCCTGGCTCGGCGAGGGAACGCTAGCCGTCGCGGTCTCGTATTCGGGGAATACTCTCGAAACCCTAGCCGCGGTGGGGGAGGCGCGAGCGCGCGGGGCGTCGCTGGTCGCGGTTACGAGCGGCGGCCGGCTGGAGGAGATGGCGCGCGCGTCGTCGTTCGCTTGCGTCAGGATACCGGCGGGCCGGCCGCCGCGCTGTTCGTTGGGATATATGGCCGGCGGCCTGATGGGTTATTTCCGCGCGTCGGGCCTGTTCGATTTCCCGGTGGCGGCGGCGACCTCGTCCCATCTGCGGGCGGTCCGGCGACGGTGGGGTTTCGACGCGCCGTCGGAGAGTAACGCCGCTAAGGCGTTGGCGCGGGCGCTGAACGAGGCTGGCAGCGCCGCCGTCTACGGCGCCGGGCCGCTCGCGGCCGTCGCCGCGGAACGCTGCCGGGCGGAGCTGGCGGAGAACGCCAAATACTACGCCTCGGGCCACTCTTTCCCCGAGCTATGCCACAACGAGCTCGTCGCGTTCGAAGTGCCGAACGACGTCGCGCGCCGCCTGCACGTCGTCGTCCTCCGGCCCGCCCGGGAGGGCCGGGACGAGGCGCGCCAGGTGGACGCCGCGCTCGAGCTGATAGCCCCCGTCGTCCGGGGCGTTACGGAAGTGCGCGCGACGGCGGCCGACGATATGTCGGCGTTACTCGAGCTCATTTACTTCGGCGACTTCGTCTCTTATTACCTGTCGCTGTTGCGGCGCGTGGACCCCAAGCCGGTGGCCAGCATCGCGACGTTGAAGGAAAAGTTGTCGTCGTGACGGGCCGCCCGCCGTGCGGTCGTTCTTAGCCGCGCGGGCGGCCCGGTTGCGCCGCGGTCGCTTTTTATTATTTGAGGTTTTAAACGTTCCCCAAAGGTGGCTCGGGAGATGGCGAAGCGGGCCGGCGCTTACGCGCCGCGGGCCGCGGCGGCGGCCGTGCTGGCCGCGGTATGGCGGGGCGGTAAACTCGACGACGCGCTCGAGCGCCTCGCGCGGCGCAGACTCGGCCGGCGCGACGCCTCCTTCGCCGAGGAGATAATTAAGAACGTCGTCCGCCACCGGCGCCTCCTCGACTACCAACTCGAGCGCGCGGCGACGCGGTCGCTCCGGGACGTGCCGGGCGCGGCGTTAGACGTAATGCGCGTAGGCGCCGCGGAGCTATTTTTTATGCATACGCCGGCGTATGCCGCGGTAGACGAGGCGGTCGCCGCGGTGAAGGCGTCGCCGTTCGCGGGGCTTGCCCCCTTTGTCAACGGCGTGCTGCGCCGCCTGGCCTCGTGGGACGCGCCGGCCACGCCCGCGGGCGACGTCGTCACCAGGCTGGCGGTGACGTACTCGCACCCCGATTGGCTCGTGCGGCGTTGGCTCGAGCGTTTGGGCCCGGCCGAGGCCGAGGAATTATTACAGGCCGATAACGCGCCGGCGCCACTCAACGTCTACCCGAATCCCGCGAGGGTAAGCGGGGAGGACCTGGCGGCCTTGCTGTCGAAAGCCGGTTGCAGCGTCGCCGCGGGGCCTTTCGGCTCGTTGGCGGTGGCGTTGGGGGATAAGCGGTTGGCCGAGCTCGACGCGTTCCGCGACGGGTTGTTCGTCGTTATAGACCCGGCGTCGTCGCTCGGGCCGCGCGCGCTCGCGCCGTCGGCGGGCGCGACGGCGTGGGACCTCTGCGCCGGCGCGGGGGGTAAAACGGCGCAGCTCGCGTGGTTCGTAGGCCCGGAGGGGAAAGTTGTGGCGGTGGACAACAGCGCGCGGAAGTTGAAAGCGTGCGCCGCGGCGGCTTCCCGGCTCGGCCTGGGGAATATCGAGATACGGAAAGCGGACATCCTGAAATATGCGCTGGCGCCCGCGGACTACGTATTTCTGGACGCGCCGTGCACGAACCTGGGCGTTATAAGGCGCAAGCCCGACGTAAAGTGGCGCGTGCGCGAGCAGGACGTCGCGGCCGCGAGCGCCAAGCAGGAGGCTATGCTCGCCCGGGCCGTCGATATGTTAGCGCCCGCGGGTGCGGTGGTCTACAACGTTTGTTCGCTCGAGCCGGAAGAAAACGAAAGGGTGGTGGAGAACGTAATGGCGCGGCTTTCGGTTTCGGTTATACCTTGTCGCGAAGATGAATTCGGCGACGTCTGCGACGGGCCGTACCTTCGCACCCGGCCGCACCGCCACGGCTGCAACGGCGGCTTCGTCGCGGCGCTTCGGAGGCGGCGTTGAAGCGCGAAGAGGTCGACGAGAGCAAAACGTTGCTGGCGGCGGACGCGGCGAAGTTGTGGGGCGCGACGGTAGTCGAAAATCTTCTCGCGCTGGTTCGCGGCGTAATCATCCCGCGCTATCTGGGGCCGGCCCTCTACGGCGTCCTCGGCGCGCTGGGCCTTATAACGAAATACGGCACGTATCTACAACTCGGCGTCACGACCGCGGTAGGCCGCGAAATCCCTTACGCCGCGAAACACGGGCCCGCGGAGGACGCGGAACGTCTCGCCAAAGTCGGGTATTCTTTTAACTTGTTGACGTCGGCGGCGCCGGCGGCCATGCTCGTCGGGTACGCGCTCGCGACCCGGGGCCGGTACGTCGCGGTAATATTTTGGGGCCTTTTGACGTTCGCGGTCCTTTTGGTGACGACGCGTTTCGAGACGTATTTCACGACGGTCTTTCGCGCCCGGCGCCAGTTCGGCGCCGCCTTTTTATTCACCGCGGTGAAGGCGGCGATACTCTTCGGGTTGGTGGTGGGCTTTCTGTTCTGGTACGGCCTATACGGCGTCTTCTTGGGGTTGGTCATCGGCGGCGCCGTCGTTATGGCGGTGGGTACGATATGGACGCGCGCGTGGGCTTCGCCCTGGCCGGATTGGCCTATGGTGCGCAAACTGCTGCCGGTAGGTTTGCCGCTCGCCGGCATCGGCGCTTTGGGTTTCGTCCTCCAATCGGTGGACCGGTTGATGGTCATTCATTTTTATTCGCCCCGCGAGGTCGGTTACTACATTTTGGCGGTCACGGTAGTCACGTTCGTGTATTTTTTGCCCATGGACGTCGGCCAGGCGATGGCGCCGCGCATCTACGGCCTACCGCGCGACGGCGACCGGCGCGCCTTCGAAGAGTACCTCGTCAAACCGTCGCTGGTGGTGACGTACTTAGTCGCCGCGGTAGGGGGGGTAGTTGTTATTTGTATGGTCCCGTTTATACGCTACGTTTTGCCGGCGTACGCGCCTTCCGTGCCGGTAGTCGCGGCGCTGCTCGTGGGGATAACGTGCCAAGGGGGCGCGCAGGGGGCCGGCCATATACTCATCGCGCTCGGCCGCTTCCGCTCGATCGCGGCGGCGCAGGCGGGGCCGCTGGTACTCGCCGTCGCGTTGATTTGGGCCGCAGTTCGCCTCGGCTGGGGGCTCGTGGGGGTGGCCGCCGGGGCGTCGGTGGGGCTCGTCGCGTTCGCGTGTCTGGTTCAATTCATGGCCTGGCGCCTGATGTCTCTCCCGGCGCGGACGTTCACGCGGGCGTTCGAATATCTACTCTTGCCGCCGGCGGCGGTGGCGGCCGGGTTGTTCTTCGCTTTTTACGGCGGCTCGTTCCTCGTAAAGCATCTGGCGTTCGGGTTGGAACGAACGACGCTGGACGCCATTAATTTAGGCGTACGGTTGTTGTTGTTCTTGCCGACGGTCGCCGCCTTCGGCTTCTACGTCGAACGAGAAACGGGTTTTGTCGAGAAACTCCGTTCCATAATTAAGGAGAGGTTATCGCGGGGCGCGAGATAGCGTTGGCGTGGAGCGACGCCACGTTGGCGGCGGCGGGGCGGGCGCGGCCGCATACGCCGAAGGTGTCGTTCGGGTGGCGCGAATACGTAGGCGACGAGGCGGACGTGACGCTCGGCGAGGAAGGCCTCGATTACGCGGTGGCGTACGAGAGCTACCGCTTGGCCTCCGATATGGCCCAGCGTTGGAATATAGCGGACGGCCGCGCGTTCCTGGAGTGGGACGGCGTACCGGTGGGGGCCGCGGCGCAAGCGGACCTCTTCCATTTCTTCGAGCCGTGGTTGCGGTTGAACTTCGTTTTGGAGCATATCCTCGCCACCTACCGGCCGTCGAGGGTAGCGTTCGCGGACGACGGCTCGCCGCGGCCTTCCTTCCTGGCGGCGACGTTGGGGGCGCGCGGCGTTCCTTACGAAGCGCTGGGGGGCGGTCGCGCGGGGCGGTTAGGCCGGCGCGCCGGCCTGGCGTTGCGGCGACGGCTTTGGCCCGCGATGTTTCCGGCGGCGCGGCGCCGGGCTTATAGCGGTGCCCCGGCGCCTCGTCTCGAGCGGCGCATGACGCGGCCGGGCGGTGCCGTCTTTTGGGGGCAATTCGGCCGCTTCGAGCTGGACGTATACGAAGAGTTCTGCCGGGCATACGGCCGAGACGTGCCGTACGTCGCGGCCACGATGGCGGCGGCGCGCGGCGCCCGTCGGGCCGGCATTATATGCGACGGCTTGCTCGAGGGGTTGCCGCCGTTGCGCCGCTCCGGCCGTCTTCTCCGTTCGCTGTCGGCGGAGTATCGCGAACTCGAAAGGCGCGGCTTTTTAACCCGGTTCGCGTTGGCGCCGGGCCTCGCTCCGTTCTTCCGGGAACACTTTCCTTTCAGGCCCGAGGCGTACCTGGCGACGCTCGCGACGTTCGCGACGGCGACGGAACGATTCCTCGGCCGGTGGCGGCCGGCGCTCGTCGTCCATATGAGCGATGTCCACATGACGGGGCGGCTCGTCGCCGCCCTCGCGGCCCGGAACGGGACGCCGGCGCTCGTTATCCAGAACCACACCACCGGCGGCCCAACCTTCGGCTACCTTCCGCTCAGCTCGACGAAGATGGCGGTATGGGGCAAGGTGAGTTACGACTGGATGGTGGCGGGAGGGGCGCCGCCGGAGAGACTAGCCGTCGTCGGCTCGCCGTACGCCGCGGTCGTCGCCCGCCGATGGGCGAGCACGGCCCGGGCCGAGGCGGCGCCCCCGCGGACGCTCGTCGTCGCGACCAACAATTACGACGCTGACGTGAACCGGGTTGTAGCGCTGGCCTGCGCCTCCTACGCGAAAAGCCGCGGCCTTCGGCTCGTCTTCCGCCCCCACCCCGCGGAAACGGAAGCGCCGTATTACGCGGTAATACGGAGGGCGGCGTTGTCCGACGCCGCCGTCGCCCGTGACGCGCCGTTGGCCGACGTGTTGAGCGAGGCGGCCGCCGTCGTCGCGAGCCATTCCGGCATAGGGGTAGACGCGGTCGTCGCGCGCGTGCCGCTGGTGCACGTTAATTTAATGCGGGGCGTGCCCGACTACATACCGTACGTGGCGTACGGCGCCGCGGTCGGCGCGGGCGACGTCGCCGACCTCCCGGCCGCGCTCGACGACGCACTCGCGTCGCCGCCGGGGCGTTTCGACGCCGGCCGGGAGGCTTTCGCCCGGGCGTACCTGGGCCGCGACGCCGGCGACCCGTTCGCGAACGTAGCCGCGCTCGCGCGCGAGTTGGAGCGTTCGAGGTGACGACGCCGGCGGTATCGGCCGTTTGCGTGAGCTACAATTGCGCCGACCTCTTGCGGCTGGCGCTCGCGTCGTTGGCCGCCCAGGAGGTCGACGGCGGCCTCGAGGTTATCGTGGTGGACAACGCCTCGCGCGACGGCAGCGCCGCGGCGGCGGCCGGCGTCCCGGGAGCCGAGGTCATCGCCCTGGAGCGGAACGCCGGCTTCGGCGCGGCCAATAACGTCGGCGCCCGGCGCGCCCGCGGCGAGCTGCTCCTCTTTGCTAATCCCGACGTCGACGTTCCGCCCGGCGTCCTGGGTGCGCTGAAGGGTTTCTTGGACCGGGAGGCCGGGGCGGCAGCGGCGGGGCCCAAGCTCGTAGGCCGGGACGGCCGCCTTCAGAAATTCTGCGCCCGAAAATTCCCGAATTTATTAAACCTCATGTTTTTGGTCTCGGGGGTGGAGGAATCGCGGTGGGCTGGTTCGCCGCTGGCGCACCGCTACTACCCGACGCCTTTTTACGGCCGCGGCCCGTCGCCGGTGGACGCGTTGACCGGCGCCTTTATACTGGTGCGGCGCCGGGCATTCGAGGCCGTAGGCGGCTTCGACGAGGGTTATTTCCTATATGGCGAGGACGTTGACCTTTGCCGGCGCCTGCGCCGGGAAGGCGGCGGGATATGGTATTTACCGGTCGGCCCGGTCCGCCATTACACCGGCGGCAGCCGGCGTACGCCCGAGCCGGCAGCCGTGGCCGCATCCCACCGGAGCGCGGTCCGTTACGCGCGGCGCTGGCACGGCGTCTACCTCGATGCGTTCGTGTACCCGACGGCGC
>CAZLXP010000107.1:0-3362 GCA_964563535.1 uncultured bacterium
GCGCTATTTACCGCGCTCGGCCCACTTCTTCTTCATCATTTCGCCGCGCTCGTCCCACTTCTTTTTCTGCAGGTCGCCCTTCCACTCCGGGACGGGCTTCTTGGCCGGGGCCGGGCCGCTGATCATGGCCCGCACACGCGCGCGGATGTCGCGGATGATCTTCTTCTTGGCTTGGGCATCGACCCCGGTCGGGTCGACGCCTTCGGCCTTGGTGATTTTCTCGTCGAGGAAGGTCTTTACGTTGGTCAGGTCTTTGATGGAGCTGTCAATAAAGTTCCGGTCGCTCGAGCCGGCGGCGTAGTGTGCCTGCAGCGCGGTGAAGAGCTCGACGTCCTTATCGAGCGAGATGGACGTGTAGAGGTTGTCCCACCCCAGGTTTTTTTCGCTCGCGCCCAGCGTATCGTCCAGCATCTTGAGGAGGTCCAGCTTCTCCGGGGCGTACGTGGGAGCTGCCGGCGGCGCCGCGGGGGCTTCCGCGGTTTTCGCCGCGGTCTCGACCGAGATGGGAGCCTCGGCTGGCTTTCCTTTTCGCAGTTTTTCGCAGCCGAACAGCGCGAGGCCGACGGCCAGCATAATGACCATCACCCATAGTAGCTTCGCGTTTTTCATTTACCGTTGCTCCTTTCGAATATAGCGTAAAGTTTATAAAAACTTTCTCCGGCGCGTAGTATAGGAGACTACGGCTTCCAAGTCAATACTAATTTTGGCGGCGTCCGACCTACGCCTCGAGCAGGAGGTCCGTGCGGCCGCCGGCGATGAACGGCTCGGCCTTGCGGTTCAGCGCGTGCAGGACGTAGATTTGAACCGGTTCCTTCTTGCCCTTCACGCGGCTCGGGGCCAGCGGCGTCGCGTAGCAGTAATCCTTGACGTGTAGGTACGTGGTATGGTCTATCAGAATTTGGCCCCGGTCGGTTTGGCCCTCGATGCGCTGGGCCAGGTTGACCTTGTCGCCGATTACCGTATACTCCATCTTCTTTTCGGAGCCGATATTGCCGGCGACGACTTCGCCGGTCGTGATGCCGATGCCGGCGTAAACCGGCTCTTTTCCCTCCGCGACGAGTTTTTTGTTGAAGGTGCCGATGGCGTCCTGCATTTCGACCGCGGCCAGCGTGCACTTGAGCGGCGCGTGGTCCTGGTCGAGGGGGGCGTTCCAATAGGCCATGACGCCGTCGCCCAGGAATTTATCCAGCGCGCCCTCGTACAGGAAGATGATGTCGATCATTATGGCTAAATACTCGTTCAGAAGGGCGACGACCTCCTGCGGCTCGTGGCGCTCGGCAAAGGGGGTGAAACCCTCCAGGTCGGAGAAGAGGACCGTCACCTCCCGCTTCTCGCCCGTGAGGCTTATCGCTCCTTTCTGCGAGAGGATCTTCTCCGCTACCTGCTTGGTTACGTACCTTTTGAAGGTGCTCTTGACGAACTCGCGGTCGCGCAGGCCGTCGGCCATAAGGTTAAAGTCGCGCGCCAGCCGGCCCAGCTCGTCGCGGCGGCGCACCTTGAGGCGGTAATCGAAGTCGCCCTCCTGGACGCGCGCCAGGCCCGCGGCCAGGTCTTTCACCGGCTTAGTCCAGGTAAACGACACCGCGACGGCGACCGCCAGGCCGGCGAGGATGAATATGGCCGCGACGACCGCCGCGGTAAATATCTCGCGTCGCACCAGCCAGTTGAGGCCCGCGACGGAGTAGCCGACGCTTATCATGTAGCGCGCCTGGCCGGTGGCCGGGTCCGTGACGTGGGCGTTGACGCGGCCGAGGTTGGGGGCGTCGATCTTGTAATATTCGAGGGGCTCGAGCCTCCGGCCCGAGGCGTCCACCACCGGGATGCGCGGGTTGGAGGAAGCGACGACGACCTCCTCCTGGCCGCGGAGGACGAGGACGTAGACGGGGGTGAGGTCGTAGTCGGCGGTGTTGAAGCGGAGGCGGTATATCTCTTGGAGCCAGACCTCGAGCTGGTCGCGTTCGAGCGTCGTGAAGGCGCGCTGGATGAGGGCGACGGTAAGGTTCATGCGCGCCCGGGCGTCGTCGTCGATGCGGCCCAGCTCCCGCCACAGGTTGACGGCCGCCAACGTCACGATGGCTAGGATTATTACGGCCTCGATGACGAGCGTCAGCTTGAGCGCGAGGGTGTTGCGAAATTTTAACGCCTTTTCGGGCATAGGCGTTGGCCTCGGCCGAGTGTAATCGGCGCCCCGGCCCAAGTCAAGGGGAAAGTGGGGGCCTGGTCGGCGTCCTTGTAAACGCATACCTCCTACGCCGCCGCGGGCCTGGGCCCTTCAAAAAAGACTTGACAACCGAATTTAAACTGTATATAGTTTTTTCGAGGGTAGAGAAATGAAAATAATACTTAGATATTGCGGCCTTGGAGCGCTTGTCGCGGGGGCCGCATTATATTTTTCGAACTGCGACGGCGACGGGCCTACGGGGCCGGAGCCGGTTAAGAGCGTGTGGGAATGGGTGCCGACGCCAAAGTGCCTGGCGCCGGTCAATGATATTTACTTCGTCAGCGCCAACGACGGTTGGGCCGTGGCCGGTAATCAGATATGGCATTGGGATGGATTAAAATGGGCGGTGAGTACTAAATTCGTATCGGCCGATCCGCGGAACGATATCGCAATCGGGTCGCTCTGGTTCAACAGCTCGGACGATGGTTGGGCCGGAGGGGCCGAGGTCATACCCGGAAATAAATTGAAAAGTAAGCTTTGGCATTATGACGGTCGCCAATGGTTAGAAGTAACCCACCCTGAATCCAAGTGCATAAATAGACTATGGTTTTTCCAAAGTAATAATGGATACGCTTTTACGGGTGATTACGTATTACGTTATGACGGAGTGCGCTGGATCAAAGGGGGGTATTACAGCGGTAATTTATCTTACGTTTTCTTTTGGGACGAAAACGACGGGTGGGCAACTAGCATGATGGGGATATGGCGATGGGACGGGAGCACGTGGTATAAAGTTTTCGACACGTCTACAAAAACGTTTCTACACTGCATCGGTTTCGCGGCGCCTAATAACGGTTGGGCGTTGGGTGAACCCGCGGAACCGGGACAAACGAACGCGTGGCGGTGTAACGGCACAGAATGGCAGCGGAGCTACGCGTTTAGGTTCGCGAACGGGGGTTACTTAAATTTTTACGACTTGCAATTTACGGCGTCCGATTACGGGTGGGCCGTAGGAATAGGGACGTGGCACTGGAACGGCGAAAAGTGGACGAGGTACGACATGCCGTGGTCCCCGGAACACGGCAAGGGCTTCGATTGCCTATGCATATTTATACTAAGCGAGAATGACGTGTGGGCGGGCGGCGGCCGAGGGAACATAATCCATTTTAAGGGTTTTGGGAATAAATGATCACTAACCATA
>CAZLXP010000107.1:3462-9128 GCA_964563535.1 uncultured bacterium
CCGAGGGAACATAATCCATTTTAAGGGTTTTGGGAATAAATGATCACTAACCATAACCAAGGAGGACGCGGGATGAGGAACTACATCTTAACGGGGATTTTATTCTTGGCGTTAGCGGGAGTAACGCAGGCTACGGTACTAAAGGTCGAGTTGCCCGCCGGTTACGAGGCGGATATGGTCGTAGCGCCGGCCCCCGGGGACGACGCGAAGCTTACGGAATTCTTCTTCGCTAAGCTCGCGACGCTGAACGAACCCGACGGGATAACGGTAAAAATATGAACGAGGGTTGCAAAATGAAAATAATACTTAGATACTGCGGCCTTGCGGCATTGCTAGCTGGGGCCGCATTATATTTTTCGAACTGCGACGGCGACGGGCCTACGGGGCCGGAGCCGGTTAAGAGCGTGTGGGAGTGGGTACCGACGCCGAAGTGCCTAGCACCCGTCCGTGATATTTGTTTCGTAAACCCAAACGACGGGTGGGCCGTGGCGGGACACCAGATCTGGCATTACGACGGCTCGAGGTGGAAATTGTTTAAAGAGGTTCGCCCCGCGGACCCCCGCTACGACTACGGCCTAACGCAGGTGTGGTTCAACGGCCCAAATGACGGCTGGGTGGCGGGGATAGAGAACCGTACCTACAGCGTCTACGTAAGTCATATGTGGCACTACGACGGCTCTAGTTTTAGCGAAGTGGAAATCCCGGACGTCAGGTTCATATATACGTTACACTTCAACGCCCCGGACGACGGTTGGGCTTTGGGCGGCGACTACGCGCTGCGGTTCGACGGAAATAAATGGTATAAGACCGAATTCCCCACGTTATCTTGGGGCGGCTGTTTCTTCTGGAACGCTAGCGACGGTTGGGCGGTTAGCAGGCAAGGGATACATAGATGGGACGGCGAAAAATGGGGAGTAGTTAAGTACGTAGATAGCATTTTAAACTGTATTGGCTTTGCGGATCGTAAAAACGGGTGGGCGATGGGGGAGGGTTCCATGTCGGCGCCGCGTACTAAAGTATGGCATTACGATGGTAATACCTGGAGCGAAGATGAAAATTTCGCAGGATTCGACTATTTCGATGTCCGGTTTTTGAACGCGGATTACGCGTGGGCGGTAGGCACGTCTACATTCCATTGGGACGGCAAAGCCTGGAAACGTTTTTACACACCGCGAACAGAGGGCGGGAGGGGTTTTTATTGTACGTGCGTATTCATTATAAATGAGAAAAATGTTTGGGTAGGAGGAGACGAAGGTACGATAATACGTTTTAACGGTTTTGGTAACGAACGTTAACGGCGAATAAATAGGAGGAGGAAGAGATGCGTAAGATAACGTTAGCGGCGATATTTATTCTGAGTACGGCGGCGTACGGTACGGTACTCGAGCTCGAGCTGCCCGCGACGTGGGACCACTTCGGCGCGATGCGCCGCGGCGCCTGGGTCGCCATTCATAACAAACTGGCGGACGCGGGCTACGAGCTCGGCTTCAACGACCTCTGGCACTACGAGCTGCGGTAAGGGCGGGGCGTCGTATACGAGCGTTTCTATTATATTTAAAATTTTTTACTTGACATCGGGAGGGCCTTGTTTAATAATAAAAACTAGAGGAAAAGAGGCAGCGGGGCAAGAAGGCGAGGGTACGTTGGGTTTTAGAATTACGAGGGGAAAGGCGGAAAGGCGCCGCGGCTCGAGCCGCAGGCCCCGTTATTTTCTACCCAGGTTGGCCCGGTGGGCCGGCGTGGGGGTTTTTGTTTTGGGGGCGGGGATAATCGTATCTTGTCGGGACGACGGCCCGACGGGGCCGGAGCCGTTTAAGAGCGTGTGGGAATGGGTGCCGACGCCGAAGTGTTTGGCGTCGGTAAACGACATTTACTTCGTCAGCGCGAACGACGGGTGGGCGGTGGCAGGCCACCAGATATGGCATTACGACGGCTCGAGGTGGAAATTGTTTAAAGAGTTTCACCCTACGGACCCCCGCTACGACTACGGCCTAACGCAAGTGTGGTTTAACGGCCCGAACGACGGCTGGGTAGCCGGCATAGAGAACCGGACGTCCAGCGTCTACGTCAGCCACATGTGGCGCTACGACGGGTCAGAATTTAAGGAGGTATCTATTCCGAACGTGCGGTTCATCTACAAGATGCACTTCAACGCGCCGGACGACGGCTGGGCCTTCGGCGGCGATTACGCGCTAAGGTACGACGGGAGTAAATGGTATAAGACGGAATTTCCTACGTTGTCGTGGAGTGGGTGTTTCTTCTGGAACGCGAGCGAAGGTTGGGCCGTTAGTAGAGGGGCTATATATAAATGGGATGGCTTCGAGTGGACCCTTGCTAAAGCTGTAGGAGAAGATACTTGGCTTAATTGCATAGGTTTTGCAAAACGTACCGCCGGTTGGGCTTTAGGGCAAGAAGCGCCGATGAGTGGCTCTAAGACTTACGCTTGGCGGTGGGACGGTTTACAATGGAAAAAGGATGACTCATTTTTATTCCCTCGGGGTGGGTTCGCGAACTTTGATGCACAGTTTCTTAATTCCGATTATGGATGGGCCGTGGGAGACTCCACGTTCCATTGGAACGGGGAAAACTGGAAGAGGTACGACGAACCGCAAGCGGAAAGCAGCAGGGGATTTTATTGGTTAACTGTTTTTATAATAGACGAGCAAGACGTATGGGCGGGCGGTAGCGAGGGTACAATAATACATTTTAGGGGTTTTGGTAATGAAAGTTAACCGACGATCAATAAGAGGAGGATGAGATGCGGAGAATAACGTTAACGGTGATATTTATTCTTAATACGGCGGCGTACGGTACGGTACTCGAGCTCGAGCTCCCGCCGGCGTATCCGGCAGGGATGGTATTGGACCCGGCGCCCGGGGATTACGATAAAATAAACGACTTCCTTTTGTCCGAACTACGTAAGCTGCCCGAACCTAACGGCGACATCGTCGTGCGGTATACTAAAAACGGCGAGGTATTGACAAACGGGCGGCCGGCGGGCCGCGAGGATAGCTCCGAACCGGAATACGGCGAGTTGAATTTACTGCAAGGAGATGGATGGACGGAGCGTAAGTGGGCCGACGTTCAGTGGCACCTCCACGAGGTGTACGACGGCGTTAGCGGCGTTTACGAACTCGCCCGGGACCTATTTTTCGGACGCCCTTTCGTAGCGAACGGGACCCGGGGTGTTACCATAACCCTTGACGAACGTTTCCCGGAAAGCGGCGTTTACGATCAACCCCGCGAATTAATTATACTAAAACGTTGGCGCGCGGGCGAACCAAACGTGCGTCTGGAAGACCGGGATACCGACCGCGGGATGTTAACGCGGTGCATGCTCCACGCATTCCGCGGCGAGTGGCACGCTAATTGGGACCACTTCGACGCGGGCACGGTACACGCGGCATGGATAGGAATTCAGAACGCGATTTCCGGGTCGGAACAAGAGCCCGGTTTCAACGACCTATGGCACGACGAGCAGGACTACGTAACTTACGAACGGCCCGAGTATATGCACCTTATGGCTTATAATATACCGGAGATGGCGACGCGGATGCCGGGGTTCTTCAGCCCGGACTGCGGCGTCGATAGCCGCATTATGTGGGCGCGGTACCGGGGTTGCGGTTACCTCTGGTGGAAGGTATTTCACCAAGATAATGACTTCTTCATGCAGTTCAACGACCAACTCCTTAACTTCTATAAAGACCATCCCGATGAGAAACCCTCGCATCGTGCGTTGTACCTGATGGCAGCTTCGGTTTACAACGGCGGCCAGATTGAGGGCCGTGATTTCGGACCCTGGTTTGGAGTGCAGCCATTATTGAATACCAACGCTTGGTGCGGTGAAATATGCGCCCAAGTTACATACCGGGGTGAAGCGCGCGTATTCGCATACAAGAGGTATAACGAACTTGTTAACGGTAAACTCGTCGAGAAAGAGACCCCTTACCGGAATAAAATGGTAAAATTTAAAGTATACGACTGGACGGAGCCTGAATGGCCCAATAGCATAATTTCCGTCGATACCAACGACGAAGGTTACGCGGCAATAAATTTGCCTTATTATGGCGAAGACCAACGCATAAAGGTTACCGCGGAAGTAAATATCACCAACGAGCATGGATATATGGAATGGAGCGATAAGGCCGAAGTATATACCCCCTCTATAGCCGACGTAGCCGACGATTACGAGCTCTTAGGGGTAGCGCACGATGCTGACGAGGGGACTATACGTATCTTATTCGGGCCACAATCTTATTATCAACCGCTCGTACGCGGATTATTTAAATTGCCTAATTTCGACGCGGACCCCGGAGCTGGCGACTACTCCGTTACGTACATTCCACCGGAAAAAGGCGGCGGTACCCTCGCCCACGTGGTAAAGAAAGATGGCGGTAATTTCTTATTCTCCGACGACGTAATATCTGACGAAGCGCTGACCGACTGGGACGTAAACGGTATCCCCGATGCATTAGAATTAGAATTGGCAGAGCGGTTCAAGCCTTTCGTTAATATGCACTTTTACAACCCTCTCCACCCGTGTACGGTAGACGCCACTTTAGGAACGGGATATTTAGTAGAACCTGCCATCCCAGAAGATATATGGTATCCGAATCCTTACCCGTACCCGGAACACCTAAAAGAAATGAAGCAGCTTTTCGACGAGAAGGCGCCTTATTGGAACGAGGACTGGTTCGTTACTTTCGGTCCGGGACCCAGAGTACAAGACGTACCGGAATACTGGTACAATTGTTGGGACGACTACGTTACTCAAGAGTTATTTCAAGACCCCGTAACTTATTTCAATATCTTCGAATACTGCGGGAAGCCGGTTATACAGTATTGGTTCTTCTACCCCTTCAACGACTGGGGTAACGACCACGAAGGCGACTGGGAACACATTAACGTAAGGATATCCGGCCTTTCGCCAAATACTTCGGAACTCGACGAGGTAATATACTATTTCCACTATAGGAGGAAATCTATACCGGCCTCCAGTCCACTTCTTCAAGTAAACGGCGAAACCCACCCTTATGTTTACGTTGGCGGTAGATTTATTTTTGATTTTCCTCCCGGTCGTGGTTCCCCAGGCACGGACGACCTAAACGGAGATTGTTCTGGCGGTTCTTATTGGCGGCCCGGCGTATTTGAAGATGTGGGTGAATCGTTTGGCCAGTGGTGCGATGAAAATATAATCGAACCGGTCCGCCCAATTCCTATTACCGATCTCCAAGTAGAATGGTTAGGACGCGCTAGCGCTAACCCCCATTGGTGGTGGGCCCGCTTCCCCGGTATGTGGGGACGTACCTCGGGCTACTTAGGATCTCCCAACGGTATACCTCAAGATGGCCCATGTAGCCCTTGGAACCTCGAAACTTGGTGTAATTACCAACACCCCGATTATCCGGAGTATGAATACGACTACGGCGCGGCTTCCACCCCGCCCGTCGCGGGCCCAACCGAGCCGCTGTCCCCTTCCGACGCCGAGCCCTTCGGCCCGCTCGTCGCAACCTCCCCCGACTCGCCGTTAACGGGCGATTATCCTTCGCCCGGAGCGCTCGCGCCTGAAGGCGGCGCCGCCGACGCGCCCGGCGCCGACGTGCCGCCAACAGAAGCTCCCGTTTTGACGTCCCCCTTTGACTTAGGCGGCGACTCACTATCGCCCC
>CAZLXP010000108.1:0-9022 GCA_964563535.1 uncultured bacterium
TTCTGGCTGTTTTTATGACATCCTCCGGTGATTTAACCGTTATTTTCGCGTCTTTCCGCAGAACTATGGTACTCGTACCGCGACGCGTCAAAAATACGACTTCCACCACCGCGACCGCCAAAAACGCCCCGACTAAAACCGCCGAGGCTACGAAATTCCTGACCGACGCGGAGAATATTATGATGAAAAGGACGACCGCGGCGTCCGCCACCCAGATAATATCGGTCGTCCGGAATACGTCGCGGTTGAACTTGAAGAAAAAGTAAACGAGGCCGCCGATGACCAACGCCAATAGAACGGCGAAGGCCGTCTCGGTACGGAAGTAAACCGGGTAGCTTACCACCCTGGCGATAAAATCCCATATCGTCATAAGCGTTTAAGCTCGCCTGGTCCCGCTCAGGGATTATAACCCATAAGCTATTGACAACGCAAGATAATTTCTCCGCCGGCGTTACCCCAGACGGGCCGAGGGCGCGGCGTCCGCCTCGGCGTCGAGCAACTCCCCCCTCGCCGCGGCGAGGAAACCAGCCGCCGCTATCATCGCGCCGTTGTCGCCGCACAACTCAGCCGGGGGGCAAAAAACCTCGACGCCGCCGCGCCCGACCATTTCCCTGAGGCGCTCGTTGGCCGCCACGCCGCCGACGACGGCGAGCCTCCCGCGACCCAAATTTTCGCACGCCCGCAACGCTTTGTCCGCCAGGACGCCGACGGCCGCTTCTTGAAAAGAGGCCGCCAGGTCCGCCCGCCGCCGCTCCGCCTCCTCCTCGCCCAACTCCTTGACCTTTAAAGCTACGGCGGTCTTCAAACCGGCGAACGAGAACGAAAAACCTCGCCCCGACATAGGTCGCGGGAAACCGAACGCCGGCGCGCCCTCCGCCGCGGCGCGCTCTATCGCCGGCCCGCCGGGGTAAGGCATCCCCAAAAGGCGGGCTACTTTATCGAAGGCCTCGCCGGCGGCGTCGTCGCGCGTGTCGCCGAGCAAACCGTAATCCCCCCAGCCGGCGACGTCGTAAAGGGCCGTGTGCCCGCCCGTAGCTAAGAGCGCCACAAAAGGCGCCCCGGGCGGCGCCGCCATCAACCGCAGCGCGGCGAGATGCCCCTCGAGGTGGTTTACGCCGTAAACCGGCAACGCCGCCGCGTGCGCTAACGCCCGGGCGAAAGTCATACCTACTAACAGCGAACCCTGCAAGCCCGGGCCGACCGTCACGGCTACCGCGTTAACGCCGGCCAGGCCGCCCGCGGCCTCGAGCGCCGACCGCACCACCGGGACCAGGTTAACCTCGTGTTCGCGCGATGCCAGTTCGGGCACGACGCCGCCGAACGACGCGTGGAGCTGGGCCTGGCTCGCGACGACGTTCGAAATTAAACGGACGCCGTCTTCCACGACGCCCGCGGCCGTTTCGTCACACGACGTATCCAGCCCTAAAATTCTCACCGCGCGACCAACCGCCCGGGCCCGCTAGCGGCGGGCGCCCTCCACGACCGCTATGCTTCGACCGGAGGCCACGACATCTCCGGCCGGATTAGTGATTTCGGCCCGCGCCTCGACGACCCTACCCTTATCGCGGGTTATCCAACCGCGGACGCGGAGCTCTTCGCCGATCGGGGCCGGCCTTTTGAGCTCCACCTCCAGTCGGGCCGTAACGGCGGGAATGCCGAGTTCCCAGCAGAGCTTCAACATCGCCTCGTCGAGCAACGCCGCTATAATGCCGCCGTGGGCCATACCCACGTAACCTTGGTGTTCCGCGCGCGGCCTGAACGCCGCTTCGGCGACGCGCCGGCGCTCGTCGACGTCGAAGCGCAACCGCAACCCGATGGGATTGTTGGCGCCGCAGCCGAAGCAGTAGTCGTTACCCTGCAATTCCATCCGTATTCGGACCTTACTTCCAGCCGGCGATGGCGGCGAGCGCGTCCTTGGCCGCGTCCCGCACGGCGTCGTCGGGGTCGTTCTCGGCTACCGTGTTCAAAGCCGGTACGGCGTCGAAATCGCCGATTTTACCCAAGGCGAGTACCGTCACCTCGCGTACGCGGGGGCTCGGGTCCTGGAGCGCCCGGACCAGGTTCGCGACGGCGTATTTCCCGTCTATGGCGCCGAGGGTTTTAGCGGCGGTCCATCGGACGGATTCGTCGCCGGCGTCGAGCAGGGCCGCCACCGGTTTCATCGCCCGGGGGTCGCGGACGTAACCCAGGATCTCGCACGCCCCTTTTTGGGTGGCCGGGTCTCGCGACGCCAGCGCCTCCGCCAAGACGTCGTAGACCCCCGGCCCCATACCGCGCAGCGCTACGACGGCGTAGTGGCGGGCGACGAGGTCCCGGTCGCCGAGCAATTTTACCAGCGCCGCGGCGGCCTCCGTATCGGCGAGCCGACCCAGCGCCACCACCGCGCTCTTTTTGACGAAGGGGTCGTCGGAACCGAGGGCCTTAACCAACGCCCCGATGGACGGTTTGCCGATGGCTACCAGCGCCTCGATGGCTTGTTCCCGCACGTAAAGGTCCGGCGACGACAACAGCCCCAGCAGCGGGGCCACCGCCCGGGCCTCCCGCATGCGCCCCAACGTCATCGCCGCGCCCGCGACGCCTTCTTCGTCGTCCGACCGCAGCTCCTCCAAAAGCGCCTTGACCGCCGGCTCGCCGAGTTTGGCCAACGAGGTGGCAGCGAACCATTGCACCGCGCGGTCGCGGTCGTTCAGCGCCCGGACCAAAGCCGGGACGGCGCGGTCCGAACCCAACTCGCCGAGCGCCATAGCCGCGCACTGCCGCAGTTCCGGGTTCTCGTCCGAAAGCGCCGCGACCAAGGGCTCGAGCGCGGCTTCGTCGCCGTATACCGCCAAGAACTCCGCGGCTTCGCACTGTTCGGCCAGCGTGCCGCGGGCGAGGTTATCGAACGCTTCCTCGACGGTGAGGGCCGCCGAAGCGGAGGCGGTCACGGCTAAGGCTACCGTCAACGTTAGCTCGGCCGTTTTACCCACTTAGCATCCGCCCTTCCAAACGAGGTAGACGATAATGATTATGAATAACGCGCCGTAAAGGGCCGCGCGCACGTACGCCGGCTTAGGCTTTGTTTTGACCAAGTCCGTCACCCCTCGACCTTCAGAAGCTCCCGCAGCGCCTCGTGAATGCGGCCGTTAGTCGCGACCAGGTCGACGTCGCCCGGGACGTAGGCCGTGCCGTCGATGCGGCTCACTTTTCCCCCCGCCTCCGCCACGAGCAAAACGCCCGCGGCCGTATCCCAAGGCGAGAGCTTCAACTCCCAGAAACCGTCGAGCCGGCCCGCCGCCACGTACGCCAAATCGAGGGCCGCCGACCCGCCCCGCCGGACGCCCATAACGCGCTTGGTAACCCGGCCGAAGTTCGCGACGTTGTCTTGGGCCGACTCGTGTTTGTCGTAGGGGAAGCCGGTGGCGACGAGGGCGTCGGAGAGCGCGGGGGCCCGCGACGCCGCCAGCCGCCCCCGCTCGCACCACGCGCCGCCGCCGAGCTCCGCCCAAAAGGATTCACCGCGGAGCGCATCGAAGATTACGCCGACGACGACGGCGCCTTTGCGCTCCAACGCTAACGAGACCGCGACCATGGGGTAGCCGTGGGCGAAGTTGTTGGTCCCGTCCAGCGGGTCGACGTACCATCGCCAACCGCCTCTCCCCTCCCGCGCCGAACCCTCCTCCGCCACGACGGCGTGCGACGGAAACTCGCGCGCGATGGCCACGGTTATCAATGCCTCGGCGCGACGGTCGACCTCGGTGACGAGATTGGTCGCGCCCTTGCGCTCCACGCCGAAAGAGCCGAGGAAGTTCTCCGCGATCAGCGCCCCGGCTTTCGCGCCCACAAGTCTGGCGAACGAAACGAACGGTTCGTATTCGCTCACGTCAGTTGATGTAACCCACCGCGCGCATCTGGTTGCGGACGGCGTTGCTTACTCCCGCGCGTTCGAACCGCTTCGAGAATTCCACGTTCCCTTCAATCCATTCCCGGAGGAGGCTCTCGACCTCGCCGCGCGGAGGGTCGAAACGACCTATGGGGTCCTGTTCGCCCGGGTCCTTCGCGAGGTCGAAGTATCTCCCTTTGGACCAGTCGTCCCAGTAACCTATGATGAGCTTCCTACCTTTATAGATTACGCAATATTGTATCTGGCCCTTCAACATGCTCGAGCCGGCGAACGTCGCGACGGCCTCCTCGCCGCCTTGCGCGGCCACGCGGATGTCGCGCCCCTGCATGGACGGCGGCACGTCGAGGCCGAGGTAACCCATAATCGAGGGCGCAACGTCGATTAGACCCACGGGCGGGTCTAAAAGGCCGCCCACCCGGTCCGGGTAGCGGACGACCAACGGGATGCGGATAGCCTCTTCGTACAGCGTCTTGCCGTGGTCGTATCTGCCGTGCTCCCAGAACTCTTCGCCGTGGTCGCTGGAAATCACGACCAGCGCGTTTTTTGGCATCACGGCGAAAACGCGGGCCAGCTCGTCGTCGACGTAACGGACCTCGCCGTCGTAGAAACGTTCCAGCAAATCGGCCTTCGTCTTGTCGCCGTGCCAGACTTTGTCCAAGAACCGCCGGTCCTCGGCGGCCACGTACGCCGGCGGCGGACTATACGGACAATGGGGGTCGAGGTAATGGGCCCATAGAAAAAGCGGCCTTCGTCTTTTTTGACCCAATATCCGCACCAGGTGGTCCGTTATGACCGTCGTGTGGTTATCCTTGACGCCGACCCGCGTATTCCGCTTCTCGTATATCCGATTCTCGAGGTAATAAAAATAGGTCTCGTCGTACCCGGTCGCCCGCACCAGTTTGCTTTGGTCCCAGTATAGGTAATCGTCGAAGCCGCGCGCGAGGCCCGAGCTGCGATGGCAAAGGCGGTTGGCGACCACCGCCTTCGTATCGTACCCGGCGTGACGCAAAATCCCGGCCAACGTCGGCTGCGACGTCCCCAGCGGCCGGTCCGCGGTGGCGTAGTGCACCATCGGGTATTGGCCGGTGTGGAGGGTACCCAGCGACGGCGACGTCCAGCTCGCTTGCGCCCGGCAGGACGCGAAGACGAACGCGTCTTTGGCGAAGCGGTCGATATTCGGCGTCAACGTAACGCCGTCGGCCCGGGGACCCACCTTGTCGGCGCGGAGGGCGTCGATGGTTATTATAATGACGTCGGGGAGGCCCGGCGGCGCCGCCGGCCGCGCGACGGCCGCGATGACGGCGCCGGCCCCATAGGCCGCCGCCGCGACGTAGCCGAAGGCCGCGACGGCGCGAACGACGTGCCTCCCGGCCCGGGCCAACGCACCGCCCAGCCGATATATGAGATAGGTCAACGCGACCGCCGCCGCGAGCCAACCGACGGCTATTACCGGCGCGGCCCAGGGCGGCAATTCCAACCGGATGCCGGCCAGAACGAACCAGAGCGGCGTCGCCGCCAGCGGCGCGGCGAACGCGCCGGCGTACGCGACGCGCCCGAGCGACCGCACCTTTGCCCTTTCCGGCCGCCGCCGTATGGCCCAAAAGGCCACGGCGACGAGCGTCATCAAAGCCGCGGTCGCGGCGCCCAGCAGCGCGTAAAACTTGGCCCGGTGGAAAAGGGACCAGAACCAATATGAGCCGGCCAACGGCTCGGTAAGGCGGAGAAAGCGGTTGAGGAATAGTTCCCACCCGGCGCCGAAAACGCCCGCGGCCATAAAAATCCCCGCGCCCTTTATTACCTTCGCGACGACTACTTTCATATTAACCGTTCCTACGGCCTGTCATTCAATCAACACCATGCCGCATATTTTATAGGGTTCGGCGGGGTCGCGTACGACGTCGAGTTTGACGCCGGCGTGGCCGAAAGTGGCGAAGACGTCAATTCCGCAAGCCTCCATAGCGGGCCGAGGTTCCCCGGGAAACTTACACGGCTTCGAAACGTCGCACGTCCCGCACAGGTTACAAGGGCCAGCCACGAAAGCCAGGGCTTTGTAGAAGCCGTCGAGGAAAATTTCGCGCTCGAGCGCAAGCACGTCCTTGTGCACCTTTTTACGTAAAGGCCGTTGTCTGCTCGCGCCGGCCGACTCGTAAACCACCAGCATCGCCTTCCGATAGCAACGCAATACGGCCGCCGTTTCGGCGGGCGTGGGCGTAGCGGGCGGACAAAGGTGGCGCGCGCCGTAGCTCCCGCAACCGAACTGGCATTTATAACGGACCCACGGCGCCGTAACGACGTACGAGGCGGGGACGACCCGCGCCCACGACGCCCCCCGTTCGCGGGCGCGCCGGCAATACTTTTCCCATCGTCCTTGAGAATCTTCCGGCATATTTGTTAATAATAACATCCGGGCCGACGCGGGTCAACCAACCTTTAGGACGCTGCCGCCGTCGACGCGTTCTCTCGGCCTTCCGCGTAGCCAAACGCGAACCGTAAAGAAAAAGGCGAAGCGCGGCGCGGCCATAACTTTCCTCGATTTCGCTTGACAGCGCGAAACGGATTGGGTATAATGAAGGTTAAACGAAACGGCAATAACTATTTAACGCTATGGGCCTCCCAAAAAGAAGAACCTCCCACGCGCGCCAGGGGAATCGCCGCAGCCACGACCGGCTCGAGGTGACGAAGCCCGTGCTGTGCTCCAATTGCGGAGAAGCGCGACTCCCGCACCACGTCTGCCCGGAATGCGGGTATTACGACGGCGAAGAAGTAATCAAACCCAAAGAAGAATGACGGCGCCGTTCGCGAGCCGATCCAAATTAAAAGCCCGGCCTAGGCGGGCTTTATTTCGTAGGGTCGAACGCCGCACCATAAGATGAAAATCGTCGTCGACGGTATGGGCAGCGACGCCGCGCCGGCCAACGAGGTCGCGGGTTGCGTTAAAGCCCTCAAGGAATCGCCCGATCTCGAAATATTGCTGGTGGGCGACCCGAAGCGGCTGGCGAACGAATTGCGAAAATACGCCGTGCCGGACGACCGGATCGAGGTCGTACCGGCCTCGGAGATAATCGGCATGGACGAAAAGCCGGCGGAGGCCCTGCGTAAGAAAAAGGACGCGTCGGTCAGGGTGAGCGCCATGTGCGTGCGCGAGGGGCGAGGCGAGGCGTTCGTGTCGGCGGGCAATACCGGCGCCGCGGCCATGGCGTCCCTTATCGCGATGGGCCGGGCGCCGGGGGTGCGGCGGCCCGCCGTCGCGGCCCTGTTTCCCACGCGGGAAGGCCACTGCGTCGTCCTGGACGTGGGGGCCAACCTGTTTTGCAAGGGCGTACACCTGCACCAATTCGGGATAATGGGCGAGGTCTACGCCCAGTGCATCTTCGGCCTCGAAGCGCCGCGCGTCGGCCTCCTCTCCATCGGCCAAGAAGCGGCCAAAGGTTCGGAGGCGATTTTCGAAGCCCACCGCCTGCTCTCCCGGTCGCCCGTCAATTATATCGGGTACGTGGAGGGGGGCGACATCTTAAACGGCAAAGCCGACGTCGTGGCGTGCGACGGCTTTACGGGCAACGTCCTTTTGAAATTCGCCGAATCGGTGCCCGGCATCGTATTCTCGGGCCTGCGGAGCGAAGTGAAGCGGGACCTCCTGGTGCGCATCGGCGCCGGGTTGTCGCGGGCGGCGCTCCGGCGCGTCAAGAAACGATGGGACTACGCCGAATACGGCGGGGCGCCGCTGCTGGGCGTCAAAGGCGGCGTTATAATATGCCACGGCAAGTCGTCGCCCCGAGCGATTATGAACGCCATTCTGGTTGCGGAAAAGTTCGTGCACTTCGGCGCCACGGAGCGCATAACCGAGAAGATCGGGAAGGAGGCCGATGGCTAGCAGAAACCGCCGGGCCGCCTTTCTGGGCGTCGGGCGTTACGCGCCCGAAAAAGTGCTTACGAACTTCGACCTCGAGAAGATCGTCGATACCACCGACGAATGGATAATAGAACGCACCGGCGTCCGCGAGCGGCACATCGCCGGCGAAGACCAGGCGGCCTCGGACCTCGCGACCCCGGCGGCGTTAAATGCCCTCGAGATGGCGGGGGTTCCCCCGGAAGACCTGGACCTCATTATCGTGGGAACGGTCACGCCGGACCACTTCTTCCCCAGCACCGCTTGCATCGTCCAGGACAGAATCGGCGCCAAAAACGCGGGCGCGTTGGACACCTCGGTCGGCTGCTCCGCCTTCATCTACGGCTGCAACATCGCGAGCCAATTTATCGAGAACGGCCGCTTCGAGCGGATTCTGGTAATCGGCGTCGAGATCCTCAGCAAAATAATGGACTTCACGGACCGCAATACCTGCGTCCTATTCGGCGACGGCGCCGGGGCCGCGGTGCTCGGGCCCGCCCGGGGCGACGGCGGCATCCTGGCCACCCATATGAAAGCGGACGGGTCGTTAGGTTACTTGCTCAAGATGCCGGGGGGCGGCTCGCGCCAGCCGCCAACCCACGAGTCGCTCGAGCAAAGGCTGCACTATATAAAGATGGCGGGACGAGAGGTCTTCAAGCACGCCGTGCGGTCGATGGTCGAGGCGGGACAGGACGTGCTCGACCAGGCGGGCTACCGCGGCCAAGACGTCGACCTCCTCATCCCCCACCAGGCCAACTGGCGAATCATGAGCGTCGTCGCCGACCGGCTCCAGATACCGCACGAGAAGGTCTTCGTAAACCTGGACAAATACGGCAACACCTCCGCGGCTTCCATCCCCATCGCGCTGTCGGAAGCGCTGGAGCAAGGACGCCTGAGGCCGGGCGACCTCGTACTGAACGTCGCCTTCGGCGCCGGCTTCACCTGGGCGGCCCACCTGGTCAGGTGGGAGTAACCGGCCGCGGCCGATTGACGGTAAACTCGAATTTATGGCCATAGCTTTTTTATTTCCGGGGCAAGGTTCGGCCGAGGTGGGCATGGGCGCCGCGCTCTTCGAGCGCGAGCCGTTGGTGGACGAGTACTTCGGCCGAGTTTCGGAAGCGCTGGGCCGCGACCTCAAGGCCATAACGCTCCACGGCCCGGAAGAGGTTCTCGTCGCCACCGAGAACGCGCAGCCCGCGATCTTCGCGCTCTCCGCCGCCTGCTTCGACTTGTTCGGCGAACGGTGCCCGCTG
>CAZLXP010000109.1:0-8910 GCA_964563535.1 uncultured bacterium
CTCGACCTCGTAGAACCCGAAACCGGTGAGTACCATGTCCCTTGTCCCCCCATTTTGCGACACGAAGCGGATTGCTAACGGCCGTAAGGTGTGTTATTTTAAAAAGGATAAGAACGGCTCGGAGTTCGCCGTAAGGAGGTTGCGCCATGCGGGCTATAATCGTCCTTTTGATGATATGCGCCGTAGCGGCGGCCTACGGTACGGGGGGCGGCGCCTGGGTGGGCGATACCTGGGGCAGTAGGATGGTCAAGCTCTCGCCGAACGGGTCGGTCGTGCGAACGGTCGGGCCCTTCGTCTATCCCTACGGCGTTGCCCTCGACCCGAACGACGGCAACGTATGGTTCACCGTCAACGGCGATACCGTCGTAAAGATGACGGACGAAGGCCAAGAGCTCTTCCGCCGCAGCTATAGCACCGAACAGATATCCGTAAATCCGAGCGACGGCGCTTGTTGGGTCCGCGTCTATAACCCGCGGGGCGTCGCCCGGCTGGATAAGGCCGGCACCGAGACGGCCAACGTGACGCTGGGGGGTGCGAGTTGGGTATCGTCCGCCGCGAGCGACGGGACGGCTTGGGTGACGGACGGTACCGCGGGAGTGATACTCCGCATCTCGAGCGCCGGTTCGATAATGTCGTCGTTCGGCGGTTTTAGCTCGCCCGGCGCTTGCGCCGCCCACGCCAAAGACAACTCCGTTTCCGTCGTCGAGAGCGGGAATGTCGTCCGCGTCAATACCGCGGGGAGCGTGGTCTTCCGCACGCCGCTGGCGAGCGGCTTCTGCGTGGACGTGAACCACGGGGACGACTCGAGTTGGGTGGGAGCCGGTTCGGCTTTATACAAGCTGAACGGCGCCGGCTCCATCACGCATACGGTCCCCGCGGGCGGTATGGTGAACGTCGTCACGGTCAACAGCGGCGACGGCTCGGCGTGGGTCGCCGTTTACGACCTGAACTCCGTCGCGAAGTATACGGCGACGGGTTCGCTGGTCTTCCGCCTTCCGGGGTTCAACAAAGTCAAGGGTATGGCCGCGGAACAGGAACCCGCTTACCCGGGCGTGGTCCCCGCGAGCATGGGAAAAGTTAAAGCGTTATTTCGCTAAAGGGGGCGCCGTTCGGAATTGGGTCCGCGCTGCCGGCTAGTTTTTACGTTTGTATGTTTAGCTTTTTGCGCCGGCGCCCGCGGCGACGTCGCGATCTGGGCGGAGGGTTGTATCGCCAAGGTCAAACCGGACACGCCGCCACCCGCCGAGACGTACGTTTGGGACGGCGAACGTATTTCCGTAAAAGCGGCTCGCGGCGAGTGGGAGCCGTTCCAGGTCGTCATAAACTCCGACCAGGCGCGCGTCGTGGCCTTCGAGATATATGACCTCGAGGGGGCGCGCGGTAGGTTCGCGGGCTCGAACATATCCATCTACCGCGAATTATTCCTTCCCGTGAATTGGCCTTCGGTCGACCGGGCCACGAATTTTACGGTGGGGTTGGGCGGCGGTATGTGGCCCGACCCTCTCGTGCCGGTAATAGGGCACGCCGACGTCGCGGCCGGCCGGAATACCGTTTTCTGGTTTGACCTACACGTTCCGCCGGGTACGGCGGCCGGGAAATACGCCGGCGTTATCGTGTTTAAATGGTCGGGCGGCGAACGTTCGGTACCGCTCGAGCTCGCGGTATGGGATTTCGAGCTAAGCCGCGGCGCCTCGCCCGTTTTCGTCGCCGGCGTGGACGCCGACGACGCGTGTCGCTTATACGGCGTCGAACCGGATTCCGCGGCCGCGCAACCTATTTTGGAAAACTATTATGCCCTTTTGCGGGACCACGGCGTCGAGGCCGTCGGGGGCGACGAGGCCAAGGCGTTTTCGCCGGAACGGGCCGGCGGCCTTCTGGCCAAACGGGGCTTTTCCGAATACGCCGAGTTCAAGTTTGAGGAAGGCGAAACGTATCGGGAATTGCTAGACGGGTTGCGTGACGAGGGCGTCGCCGTCGTCTATACGGCCGAGAGCTTGGCGGGGTATATAGACCGCCCGGCCGGCGACCATCGCCTTGTCGGTTGGGCGCTGTGGCGTTTCGGCGGCGACGTCGTCTGGTTGGGAAACGTATCGTATTTCCCCGCAAAAAAAGCCAAGCCGCTGTCGGACGACCCGCGCAACGAGTTCGGCAACGGCGCCGGGGCGTTGATTTACCCGGGGACTGAGTTGGGTTTGACTAAGCCGCTGCCGAGCATCCGGTTAAAACTTTTACGCGAAGCGGCCGAAGATTACGAATACCTGTCTACACTCAAGGGCGCCGGCCTGGAGGCGTACGCGGACGAACTCGCGACCGGCGTCGTCCCGCGGCTGCCTCACCCCGCGGCGGAAGGGCTGGAGCCCACGTCTTTTTACGAGGCCCGCGAGGCCGGGGCGCTCGCCATAGTCAAGAGCGAATGGCGTCAGGGCATCGCCGAAAACGCGGTGAGCGGCCGGGCGGTAAGTGACGAGGGCACGGCCGTCGCCGGCGCCGTCGTGCGCGTGGGGCCGTTGGCCGCGGTAACGGACCGCGACGGGAATTACGAATTGCGTTATGTCCCCCGCGGAAGGACGTTGGCGGCGGCGGCGCCCGGTTACGAGAACGCCGGCGCCTCGGGCGCCGGGGGCCGCGGCGACTTCGTATTGAAGCAATTTTTGCGGCGCTATTTACTAAACGCGGGCGAGGAGGCCGGCCGTTTTTCGGATAAAGGTTTCGAGACGGCGGCGCGGCGTCCGCGCGGGAACGTTTCCGGCGGCCCGGCGCTCGTCGGCCGCCTCAAGGGGAATCGCGCCGGCACTTTCGAATTCCCGCCGGCGCTCCGGGATTGGAGAACTTTCGGGGCCCTCGTGCTGGAGCTATACAACGACTCGCCGGACCGGGTTACGGCGACGGTTCGCGTGACGGACGAGGGCGGCGCCTTTTACGAGGAAATATTCTTTCTAACTCCCGGCGCGTGGGAACCGGCGCGAATCGATTTGGGGCTGGCCCGCCGACGATTTTACCTCGAGGCTAAAGCCTCCGGGGGGAACCTCGAGTTTGAAGAGAAAGCGCGCATAGACGTCTCGGCGATGGGACGAATAGCGGTCGCCTTCGCGGGCGGCGACGGCGACGTCCGCGTGGGGCGGGTGTGGCTTGAGGCGGGCGGCGACTAAGGCGCCGCGGGTTTCGGCGACGGGAGATGCCGCACGGCGCGAGGGCTTATAACCAGGAACGGGGCCGGGTTTTACCGACGGCCAAACGATACCGAGTCGGTCGTTAAGGCTTAAATTTATTTAAACGGCCGCCGGCTGAGGTTCGGCTCAACTCCTAACTTCAAACAATTCGGGAAAATTAAACTGGTTATGCGGAGCGCAAAAAATATCTTGGCGGTATTGTGCGCCGCCGCGGCTACGTTCGGCGCGGCGGCGGCGGGCCCGCTTACGCCCGAGCCGTCGTGGGAATCCGAGGACGAGGATTACGCCACCGGCGGTATGTTGTGGGACCTCGACGGCGACGGCTACCTCGACCTCGTCGTGGGTAACGGCAACGACATGGCCCAGGAACACGACGCCGTATTTTACAACCGCCGCGGCGAGTTGGAACGGGACGCCGGCTGGCGGAGCGCGGACGCGGGTTACGACGGCCATTTGGATATGGGCGACGTCGACGCCGACGGCGACCTCGACGTCGTCATCACCGGATTCCTCGACCCTCATGTGGAGCAATTGTATCGCAACGACGACGGCCGCCTTACGTCGTCGCCGGCGTGGACGAACGGCGACGCCGACGACAGCTTCTCCTGCGCGTTGGGAGACGTGGACGGCGACGGCGACCTGGACCTCGCGACCGTATCGGGCTATTTCGACCCCGGACCCGTACGCCTATATAAAAATAACGGCGGCGTTTTCGAGAAGTTCGCGAGTTGGTATACGCCCGCGGCCTATAACGCCAACGACGTCGGCTGGTGCGACGTGGACGGCGACGGCGACCTCGACCTCGCCATCGCGGGGCACGGCGAGCCGTGTTACTTGTTTGCCAACGAAAACGGCGCGCTCGCGAAGACGCCGTCGTGGCGGACCAACCTCGTTACCGAGTTCAACCAATTGACTTTCGGGGACGTGGACGGCGACGGGTGGCGCGACATGGTCGTGTCGGACAATTCGGGCAACCGCGTTTTGCTTTATATGAATCGCGGCGGAACGCTCGAGGCGGATTTCGCGTGGTCGGCGGCGATTCATTACGCGTCGTGCGTGAAGCTAGCCGACGTGGACGACGACGGCGACCTCGAGCTGGCCGCGGGCGGTTGGTGGGCGCCTATTCAAGTTTACGAGAACGTGAACGGCGCTTTCGGCACGTCGCCCGTTTGGTCCTATTATCCCGCCAGCGGCGCTTTGGTATGCGAACAGGCGGCGTGGGGGGACGTGGACAACGACGGCCTCCGTTTCGCCGCGGCTGAGCGCTACGACGGCGACGGCGCCCGCAGACTCTGGTATCTCGAGCATCGCCCCCTGCACGCGTTCACGTACGCGCGCGTCGACGGGCGGCCCTTAAGCGCGGGGGAGTTCTGTTTTCATCCCGAAGACGGGTGGGTATCGTTGGCCCGAGCTCCTCGCGCCGGGCGCGGCAACGTCGAATTCGGCTACGTCTATTCCGCGGACCTGGACCTCGTCGTGACGAATTGGGACGAGCCGGCGGGAAGCTTCCTTTTCTCGAACACGCGCGGCGGCGCGGTGGCGATATCGCGCTTCAGCGTGTTGCCGGCGGCGGCCGGCCTCGGGATTACGTGGCAAGTGAGCGCGGGGGCGCCGCTTTTATCCGGTTTCAACGTGTATCGCCGCCGGGTCGACCTGAGGGGATACAGGCCGCTTACGGTCAAAGTCAACGACGAGTTGATAACCGGTAAGACGTCGTCGTTCGCCTATAACGACGTCAACGTCGTCGGCGGCGCCACGTACGATTATTGGCTCGAGGCCGCCCTCAAAACCGGCGAGACGCAAACCTTCGGCCCCAGGCGGGGGTGGGTCCGGGAAAAGACCTTCGTTCTCAGCCAGAACTATCCCAACCCGGCGCGTACTTCCACGACGATACCTTTCTCGCTCGAGACCCCCGGCGAAGTTTCGTTGGACTTATACGACCTCGCCGGGCGGCGGGTGGCAACTTGGTTCGAGGGTTTCGCCGCCGCGGGGGTAAGCGAGGTCCGCGTGGACGTAGCCGGCCTTCCTCCCGGCGTTTACGTATACCGGCTCGACGCCGGGGCCGGCACCGCCGCCCGCAAGATGGTCATCACGAGGTGACGCTCGGCTTGATATCGCGCCGCCGCGGCCTTATATTAATCGTGACGGTTCTCCTACGGTCCTTCAAGACAGGGGAGGCTCTGTGAAAGAGCTGGGTTTTCATACTCTCGCCGTGCGGGGCGCGGCGGCCTGCGACGAAAAAACGGGCGCGGTAGTCACGCCCATATACCAGAGCTCGACCTTTTCGTATTTCACCGCGGACCGGGGCGCGGCCCTCTTCGCGAAGGAACAGAAGGGGTATATTTACACGCGCCTTTCGAATCCGACTAACGAGAAGCTGGAGCAAAACCTCGCGCTACTGGAGGGCGCCGAAGCGGGGCTTACTTTCGCTTCCGGATTGGCGGCCATAAACGCGGTGGCGCTCTACCATTGTTCCGCCGGGGACCACTTCCTGGTTCAAAAGGAGCTCTACGGCGGGACGTACGAGTTATTCACCAAGCATTTCCCCCGCCTCGGCATCGACGTAACGTATTTAACGGATATGACGGCCGACGCGGTCCGGAAAAACATCCGCGGCAACACGAAGCTGGTATTCGTGGAGACGCCGTCGAACCCGTTGCTCCACCTCGTCGATATCGCGGCCGTCGCCGACGTGGCTCGAGAAGCCGGCGTACCGCTGGCGGTGGACAATACCTTCGCGACGCCGTACCTGACGCAACCGATAAAGCTGGGCGCTACGTACGCGGTCCACTCCGCGTCGAAGTATATCGGCGGCCACGGCGACTGCATCGGCGGTATGTTGGCGGGGCCGGCGGAAGCCATGAACGGCATTCGCGCGAGCACGTACAAGGACCTGGGAGCGACGACGTCGCCCTTCAACGCCTTTTTATTCTTACGCGGCCTTAAGACGTTGCCGCTGCGCATGGACCGACATTGCGCCAACGCGCAAAAGGTCGCCGAATTTCTGGCGGGCCATGACAAAGTGCGGAAAGTCTATTATCCCGGCCTGCCGAGCCACCCGGGACACGAACTGGCCAAACGTCAGATGCGCCTCTTCGGTGGCATGGTGGGCTTCGACGTCGCGAGCTTTGACGACGCCAAAAAGCTGCTCGACGGCCTCGAGGTCTGCGTCCAGGCCGTCAGCTTGGGCGACGTCCTAACGCTCATAGAACACCCGGCGTCGACGACGCACCACGGTTATCCGAAAGAGGACCTGGCCGACGTCGGCCTGACCGAGGGCTATATCCGGATGTCGGTAGGCATAGAGGACCCGGACGACTTGATAGACGACCTGGCCGAGGGGCTGGATAGGTTATAGACATAACGTCGAAAGCCGCCCGCGGGGCGGCTTTTTCATTTCAATTTTTCGCATCCGGGGGGGACGTCGGCGGCCCGGGCCGGCGGCGTACATTCCGACGGGTTGGCGCCGTAGGGGCAGTCGCGGCAGCAACCCGGCACGCCGCGCTTAGCCTGGCGCTTGAAAATAAGGAATAGGGCGACGGCACCTATAACGACGGCGGCAAGTATCGATATCGTTTCCCACATCTCGTCGCCTTTCTTAGGCCAAACCTAACAACCGGCCGCCCTGGTAAACGAGGGTCGCCATCAGCCAACCCAATATAATAGTATAGCCGGCGGCGAATAACGTCCATCGCCAGGAGCCGGTCTCGCGGCGGATAACGGCTATCGTCGCGGCGCAGGGTATATAAATCAGCGACATGACCATAAAGGCGTAGGCCGACAGCGGCGTGAACGCCGTACGGAGAACGTTCGTGAGTCCCTTTTCGCCGGCGGCGTATAGAACTCCCAACGTCGAGACGACCGCTTCCTTTGCCATTACGCCCGCGACGAGCGCGACCGCCGGCTGCCATTCGCCGAAGCCGGCGGGGCGCAACGCCGGCGCGATGGCCGCGCCCAACTTCCCCAAGACGCTGTCGCGGCTGGCGTACGCCACGCCCGGCGGAAGGTTGGCCAGACCCCACAGCAAAACGGAGGCCGCGAGGATGATGCCGCCGGCCCGTTTGATGAATTCGCGCGTGCGCTCCCAGGCGTGCAGTAGCGCGCCCCGGAGCGTCGGCATTCGGTAGGGAGGAAGCTCCATTACGAAATGCGCCGATTCGCCGGGGAACAGCGTTATGCTGAATATCTTAGCCGCGCCGACCGCGAGCGCAATGCCGAGCACGTATAACGACCAGATAACCAGGCCCCGGTCTCGGGCGAAGAAGGCGCCGCCGAAGAGCGCGTAGACGGGCAGCCGCGCCGAGCACGACATGAGCGGCACGACCATTAGGGTTATCATACGTTCGCGCCGGGTCTCGAGGGTGCGGGTCGCCATTACCGCCGGCACGTTGCAGCCGAAGCCGAGCATGAGGGGGATGAAGCTGCGGCCGTGGAGGCTGAGCTTGTGCATGAATTCATCCAGGATAAACGCCACGCGCGCCATATACCCGGTGTCCTCTAAGACCGCTATAGCGAGGAAAAGCAGGAATATGTTGGGGACGAACGCTAAGACGCTGCCGACGCCGCCGACGACGCCGTCGACGACGAAGCTGGTTAAAAGGGACGGCGCCGTAGCGGTCCGGGCGGCGGCGCCGAGCCAACCCAGCGTTGCTTGGAAGGCGGCGACTATGGGCGCGGCGAGTTTGAACGCGAGCTCGAACAAACCGAACGCGGCCAAAAGGAATATCGGGATGCCCACGAAGGGGTTGGTTACGACCTTGTCGATTTTATCGGAAGCGGTGAGCCGCGTAGGCGACGGGCCGCGGAGGCGGACCACGTCTCTTATCAAGCCGGCGATGAAGCCATATCGGTAATCGGCGACGGCGACGGTGGCGTCGTCTCCGATTATACTTTTAAGGTGGGCGGCGGCGGCCGAGGCGTCGTCGGCGACGGCGGCGCCCCCCGGGACTTCGCTCACGAGGGTTTTTATCTTTTCGTCGCCCTCGAGGAGTTTGAGGGCGAGCCACCGGCGGCTTAGCGACGGCGCGAGGCCGCCCACTTCCAGTAAGGCCGTCGTTACCTTCGCGAGGTGAGGTTCGATCTCGTGGCCGTAGTTTATGCGTACGGGGCGACGGTCGGCGCGGCGCCCGGACGCCGCCGCGGCGACAGCGGCCTTTAATTCGTCAATACCGCGGCCGGTGGTCGCGACCGTCGGTATTACGGGTGCGTCCAGGAGTTTCGATAATCGGCCCAGGTCGAGGTAGAACTTGTTCTCGGCGACGTCGTACATGTTGAGCGCGACGACGACGTTGGCGCCCATCTCGAGCAGTTGCGTCGTCAAGTAGAGGTTGCGCTCGAGGTTCGAACCGTCGACCACGTTGACGACGACGTCCGCTTCGCCGGAGAGAATAAAATCGCGCGCGACGGCCTCGTCCGAAGAGTACGCTCCTATGGCGTACGTCCCCGGGAGGTCGACGACGTCGAAGGCGCCGCCGCCGTATGCGTAATAGCCCTCTTTTTTTTCGACGGTGACGCCGGGCCAGTTGCCGACGTGCTGCCGGCCGCCGGTGAGCCTGTTGAATACCGACGTCTTGCCGGCGTTCGGGTTACCGGCCAAAGCCACCGTTATATTCCGCGTCGCAGGCACGTCTATTTGTTAGGTTCGCCTAACAAAGATATGAAAATTTTTTATTTCTCGGGACAGGATTCGCTTTTATCGCATCCCCCACAAACGTCCTCCGCCGCGGCCCGGGCGAGGATC
>CAZLXP010000110.1:0-8588 GCA_964563535.1 uncultured bacterium
CGGCCGAAAACCGCGCCGCGGTAAGCGTCCGGGGCCCGCCGCACCGCCTCCCGCGCCTCGGCCCGCCCCTGTTCCACCACCGCCGCGGCCCGGGCGTCGTCCGTGCCCAAATAGACCGCCGCTAGCTCACACGTCTTCTGCAGCGCCGCGGCTCGAGCCGCGAACTCGTCCTCCCCGTAGGGAATCGCGGCCGCGGTTTCGGGCGCCCGCCGCGACCCCGAACAACCGCTCACGCATACGCAAAACCCGAGAGCCAATTTTAAATTATTTCGGGTCACCGGGCTCGAGCCTCGACGACGTACGCGACGCCACCGAATTTTGGTCGGGCGGCGACGTCGCCGAAACCGGCCGCCGCCAGCCGCCCCGCGAAGTCTTCCGCCGAAAAACAATGCCGTATCGAGGCCGCCAGGTAGCGATACGCCGGACCGTCCCGCGCGATAAGGCGGCCCCACAGAGGCACTATTACGTTGAGATACGATTTATACAACGCCCCAAAAAAACCAGGCGGCGGCGCGAAGACATCGGCCACGGCTAAACGGCCGCCGGCCTTGATAACGCGCTTCACTTCCCTGGCCGCGTCGTCCACCCGGGGGATATTGCGGAAGAGGAAAGCGCTGACGGCGTTGTCGAAGGCGCCGTCCCGGAAAGGCAAGCGCGTCACGTCGCCGAGCACGAAGCTAACGCGGCCCGTTTTCTCGTAGGCGCCGAGTTTGGCCCGGGCGACGTCGAACATCCGCGAACTCCGGTCCAGGCATACGACGCGCGAGGCACCGGCCGCGAGGCACGCCGCGGCCTGGTCCCCGCTGCCGGCGCCGGCATCCAGGATTACCCCCCGGCCCGCGCGCTGCGCTACCACCCGCCGCACGAAACCCACCAACCCCAGGCTCTGGACCAGGTTTACGAGGTCGTAACGGCGCGCGATCCGGCCGTATAGGTCGTCGAGAAACTCCTGCGTTATCGCCGCCCGGGCGAACGTTGACATGGCAAGCGGTCGGTGATATAGTGCGTGCGGTGTATACGAGGAAATACTACCTTATGCTCGTTGCGGCCGCAACGGCGTTTTTTATATCCGGTTGCGGCCCCGGTTGGCCTACGTACCGCGGCGGCCCGGGCCGGGCGGCCTCGCTCCGCCCGGATTTCGCCGGGCCCCCCCGCGGGCCCGGATGGAAGCTCGAGCTGAAGGCGCCGTCGTTTTCGTCGCCCGTACTCGCCGGCCGCTACTTGCTCGTGGGCACGAACGACGACTTCCTTAACGTTATCGAACCCGCCCGGGGCAAAATCGTTTACCGTTATCGGACCGGCGGCGACGTGGCCGGCGGCGCCGCCGTCGCCGGGAATACGGCCTACTTCGGGTCCGCCGACGGTTACCTCTACGCCCTCGACGTTCCGCGCCGGCGCCTGAAATGGAAATTCGCCGCCGACGGAAAGATAGTCGCGGACCCGGTAGTGGCCGACGGTAAAGTCTTCGTCGGAACGCTAAGCGGGAACGTGTTCGCGGTAGGCGCGCGCGACGGAAAGTTAAAATGGGTCGCGAGCGACGTCGGCGCCGTCTGGGCGACACCTTGTTGGGCGGGAGGAAACCTTTACGTCGCTTCCCGAAGCGGCCGCTTAATGTGTTTCGACGCCGCGGGCCGCCGGAACTGGAGTTACGACGCGGCCGCGCCGCTCACGGCGGCACCGCTCGCGTTAAACGGAACGGTGGTCGCGGCCTCGGAGGAAGGCGAAATTTTCGCGCTGGACGCGGCGGACGCCAGGCCCCGCTGGCGCTACCCCGCCGGCGCGGGTATAAGCGGCCTGGCCGCCGCGGCCGGGACTATATTCGCGGGAACGTGGGATGGCACGCTCGTCGCGCTGCGCCTGGCCGACGGCGCGCGGTTGTGGCAACGCGACGTCGCGGGCGCCGTCGAAGGATGCCCCGCCGTCGCCGGCGACTTCCTATACGCGGGCACCGCGGCCGGAAAAATATACGCCGTCGGGACGAAAGACGGCGAAATAAAGTGGGAGGGCGACGCCCCGGCCGGCATATCGTCAAGCCCGGCGGTGGGGCCGGACGCCATCTACGTCGTCGCCGACGACGGGACCGCCCTCTCGTACCGATGACGCCCGTGGCCGCGGCCGACAGGCGCCGCCTAAGCCGCGGCGCTTTTTTATTTTAACTTCGCCGCGCCCCCAACAACAGGTATATGAGCCACGTCACGGCCATCAAAGTCGCCGCCACGTACGTTAGCGCCGCGGCGTCGAGCACTCTCTTCGCGCCGGCCACTTCCTCCGGCGCGACGGCGCCGGTGCCGCGGAGCATAACGAGCGCCCGCCGCGACGCGTCGAACTCGACGGGGAGCGTAACGAGCTGGAATACTACCGCAAACGCGTATAAGATTATCCCGACGTTGATCAGAAAGCCCCACCGGAAGATAAAGCCGCCGATGAGCAACGGGATGAATAGCTGCGAGCCGAGGTTGGCGACGGGCAGGATAGCGTTCCGGGCCGTCAGGAAAGCGTACCGGTCGCGATGCTGGGTGGCGTGGCCCACCTCGTGCGCGGCCACGCCGTAGGCCGCGATGCTTGCGCTCCGCGCCACGCCGGAAGAAAGGCGGAGCGTACTCGAGCGCGGGTCGTAGCTGTCCGTCAACGAGCCGCCCACTTCCTCCACGCCGACGCCGCCCAATTTTTCGCGCTGCAATAAGAGCGCCGCCACCTTAACGCCCGGCATGCCGGCCGCGGCCCCGACCTGGGCGTATTTCCGATAAGTTGACCGCACCTTCCATTGGGCGTAAAAGCCCAACAGGATCACCGGTATCAACAACAGGTACGTCGGCTCGAGATAACTATAAAGAGGATACAACATACGCCATCACCTTGGCTTCTTGCTACGCGGCCCACAAGGCCGCCAAACGGCCGCCGTCTTCGGCCAGGCGCACCCGCACGAAGACGTTGCCCGGGCCGTCGTAACCCTTTAGCGGCACACGTAAATAATTATCGGTCAAGGCGACCGCAACGCCGCCGTCGTCGCGACGCCTTTCTTCCACCAGCGCGATACGGGCGGTACCGACGAAGCGCCGCTCGTACGCGCGCCGCTTCGCCGCCGCCAGCTCGCGCAACCGCGCCGCGCGCCTTTCGCGTTCGGCGGCGGGGATTTGCCCGGACATCGTCGCCGCGGCGGTCCCGGGCCGGGCCGAGTACGGGAAGACGTGCAAATACGCGAAGGGGATTTCCTCCACCAGGGCGCAGGTCCTCTCGAACGCCGCGGCGTCCTCGCCCGGGAGGCCCGCGATGACGTCGGCCCCCAGCGCTACGTCGCCGACGCGCCCGAGCAACTCGAGGCACAGGCGGCGATAATCGGCCGCCCGGTACCGCCGCCGCATCGCGCGCAAAACGCCGTCGTCGGCGGATTGGAGCGGCAAATGGACGTGGGGGCAAAGGCGGCCGCCGGCGCCAAGTTCCCGGGCCAAGGCCGGCTCGAAATCGGATACGTCCACCGACGATAAGCGCAAACGAAAATCGCCGGGCAAAGCCGACAGCTCGGCGACCAAAGCGGCCAGCGACCGCCGGCCGCCCAGGTCGCGGCCGTACGAACCGAGGTCTACCCCCACCAGCACGATTTCCTTAACGCCCGCGGATACCGCGGCACGGACGTCGTCGACGACCTCGTTCGCCGGGCGGCTCCGGCTCGGCCCCCGCGCCGCCACCACGACGCAATAGGCGCACGCGTGGTCGCAGCCATCCTGGACTTTAAGGAAGAGCCTCGTCTTATCCGCGAACCGGGCGACGCGGCGCCCGGGCGACGCTTCGCGCACCGACCCCTCGCCGGCGATAAGCGCCGGTATACTTTCCTTTTCGCCGTTGGGAACGACGGCCACGTTCGGGCCCAACGCCGTAAAAACGCCCGGTGCGAGCTCGGCGTAGCAACCCGTAACGACGACGCGGGCCTCCGGCCGCTCGCGGCAAACGCGCCGCACGAGCTGGCGGGATTTGTAATCGCTACGCTGCGTTACGGTGCACGTATTGACGACGTAATAGTCCGCCGGCCCCTCGAAAGGGACGGCGCGGAAACCGGCGTCCTCGACGCCGGCGCGCACGGCCTCCGTCTCGTACTGGTTCAGCTTGCAGCCGAGCGTTTTGAAAGCCACGGTCGGCATTTCAAAAAGGGGGGGAACTACCACGTAAAGAAACCGGGAACGCAGGTCAACAGAATGCCGATGAATACGACGATAAGGCCCACGACGCCTGCCGGCGGCCCCATAATCCGAAGGGCTTTGACTTTCGACGCTTGGGCGAGCCAAAAGCCGCCCACCAACATAACGAGGCCCAGCAGAACGACGAGGAGGTATTGATACTCGATCATAAGCCATCCCTTTCGACGGTGGTTATTAAATTATAACAAATATTTAACCGATGCGAATGAAAAAATCCCGGCCCAGCCACTTGCCGTCGGCGTCGCGGAAGGTGAATTCGACGTGGCGGACGTCGCCGGTTATTTTAAGCAGCGGCGCGCGAAAAATCCCCGCCGGCCCGGCCATGACCGCGGTAGCCGGCGCCAACGCCCGGTAGGCCGGTTGCTGCCAACCGTTGACGCCGAAGTATGCCTCGCCGCCGCGCGGCCACTCCACTACCAGCAGGTCGCCGACCCTCAACGATACCCGCGCGTCGGGCCGCCAGATGACGCGCCGCGGCGCAATAGCCTCGCTCAGCGCGGCCGGCGGTTCCTCGCCCAGCGCGCGGTATGCCGCGGCGACGTACTCGCGGAAAAGGCGGTCGAACTCCTCGTCCGCGCCGCCGCCCTGGTCGTCGCCGTACCACCAGAACCAGTCGCTCGCCTCCGCCGCCAAGAGGAACTCGCGCGCCGCCGCCTTCGCCGCCGCCGGCGCCCCCGACCCCTCGAGCATTTCCCTCGCCTGGCCCAAGAGTTCCCAGGCGCGGTTCTCCTCCGGCTCGCCTACCCACGTCCCGAGGTCGTTGCCCGGAAGCGAGCCCGCCTCGTCGATCCAGGAGGCGCAAGCGAGCGGCTCGAGGCGGTCGAGCGTAACCGGCGGATGAGGCGCGACGTCTCTTTTCGGCGCCCCAGCGAGGTATTCGCCGAAGGTTACGGCCCGCGCTACGTCGCCCTTGGCCAAGCGGCGGTATAATTCCGTGAGGAACGGCACCGCCTGGCGCGGGTAAGCGCCCCAGGCGTTCTCGCCGTCCAGAATTACGGTGGCCAACGCGTCGTGGACCGAACGCGCCCGGGCCGCGGCCAAGAACGAACGCAAGCGGCCGCAAAAATCGGCCGCGGCAGCCGCCCCGTCGTCCCAGCGCTGATATTCGAAACCTATGGCGTCGGAGAGGCCGTGGTGGCGGAAGAAAATCGCGACGTCGCCGTCGCCGACGCGATACGGCCCCGACAACGCCTCGGGCCGCCGCGGGTCGTAATCGCGCCGTCCCGACAGCGCCAACACGCCCTCGTCCGACGCTATCCACCTTATGCCGGCCTCGTCGAAATAGGGTATTATCTCTTCCGCTACCGCGCCCTCGGCGGGCCACATTCCGGCGGGCTTAACGCCGAACTTCTCCTCGAAAAGTTTTACGGCGCGCGCGACCTGCTCGCGGGCGTCCTGGGGCCACGAGAAACGCCGCGGCAGCGTCGCGCCCGGGCGGTCGACGATGGCGAGGTCGGAGTCGTGGAGGAGCGGGAGGATGGGGTGGTAGAACGGCGTCGTGGAGAGCTCGACGCGGCCTTCGCGTTGCAGCCCGGCGTACAGCGGGACGACCGCGCGCATAATATCGAGTTGGGCGGCGATCACGGCTTCGACGTCGGCCCGGGTATAGCCGCCGCCCTTCCCATACAGCGGCGTCAAGTCGACGACGGCGCCGCCGTCGAGGGCAACGGCGCCCTCGCGAAATAGCTCGCCGACCCAGGCGAGGTTGAACAAAGCCACCGCGTCGGTCAGCTCGGCCGCGGCGAACGACTCGCGGCGGGAGTGTTTCAGGTAAAGTTTAAAATACCGCGGGTGGCTCCTGACGACGCGTTCGAAGTCGACGTCGAAAGCGGAAGATACCAGCGCGTCGGCGTCGGCGGCGCTCAGCTTCGCCGGGTCGCGGAGGGAGAGCTGCATCAGGCGGTCGGCGGCGCCGTGGCCGAGGTAGGCGTCGAACTGGGCGAGCAAGACCGGCGTGAAGTTAAAGGTCACGCGCAGGTCGTCGTAGGCCGCGACGAGTCGACCCATCCGGTAATAGTCGCGGGCGGCGTGGAGCCGCACCCAAGGCATAACCAGCTCGCGGCCGCCGGTGCGCGGGTCGGCATAGGGCGGTTGGTGGAAATGCCACAACAGCGCTACGTACGGTTTACCCATGGGCAATTCAACCGCGGTTCGTCGGGAGCGATTTTACGTTATTACTTGACGCCGGCGCTCTATTCGCGTAAAATAAATAAAAAGCAAGCGGCAGACGTCGCAGGAGGAAAGCCTTTGAAGATAATGGTTACGACGGCGGGAAGCGTTCCGGCCAAAAAGAAGGCCGACTATCTGGTGGCCATCGCCTCCCGCGCCAACGCCCAACTCGTCGTATTACACGTCGTCGACAGCCAGGACGAGTACGAAGACGGCCAACAAGCCCTCGCCATCTTCCAACGTCAGCGGGCGATGCCCAAGATCCGCTCCATCCTCCGCATCGGCCGCCTGACGGACACGATAGCTAAAACGGCGCAAGAGGAAGAGGTAGACCTGATCATCCTGGGCCTCGACGAGCGGGGCGACATCTCGAGCGCCATCTCGCGCGAGATTCTGGCCAAAACGGATATCCCCGTACTGCTGGTCCCGAACCTGGAATAAGACGCGTTACCCGACCCGCATTTATAAAAGCAGGCGCGCGGCCTGCTTTATTTTTACGCCGCCGCACCGCGACTTATTCGAAGGTTTTGACGTACGCCTTTTCCGTAAGTTCCTGCAAGTATTTCTTTTTTTCGAGCACCATCTTCTGGGCCGTCAGCGTCTTCTTGATCGTGTCCCGCGCTTCCTCGTACGAGACGTCGCGCCCCTCGCGCCGGTCTTCGAGCTTGAGGATAAAGAAGCCTTCCGGCCGCTCGATGACGGCCGTGACGCCGCCGGGCGAAAGCTTCGCCAGCGGCGCGGCGACTTCGGGCATTTCCCCCTCTAAGTCGGACACGGCCACGTCGCCGATGAGGCCGCCGGCGGTCGCGGTCTCCTTGTTATCGCTGTAGGCCGCAGCGACGTCGGCGAAAGGTTCGCCCCGGGCCAAAGCCGCCGCGGCCGCCTCGGCCTTGGCCCGCGCGGCCGCCACGTCGGCGTCGGTAAGGGCGACCTTGAGGTGAACGTATTGGACCTCACAGCGGTCGTTCTCGATACCCAAAAGACGCACCACCCAGTAGCCGTCCGAACCCTCGACCACGGGCGAAATGTCGCCGGGCCTTAAACCCGCCGCGGCCCGTTCCAGCGCCGGGACCGCCTCGCCCGGGCTAAACTCGAACGAGGCGCCGAAATCGCCCCCTTCCTGGGCGGCCAACTCTTGGGCCAGGGGCGCGAAATCGCCGCCGGCCAGCGCCGCGTCCCTCAGCCGCTGCAGCTTGCCTTTAACGCCGGCCCGAGATTCCTCCGTTGGCTGTTTGGCGACGGCGACCTCACGCAAGGTAACGAACGTAGGAAGCGCGAGTTCGCCCCGGTGGCCGTCGTAGTAGGCGCGTATCTCTTCCTCGCGCACGTCGACCCGGGGCGAAAGGACCACGTCCATAAGGCGCCTTATCTTCAATTGGTCGCGGAGGGCCTTGCGGTATCGTACGACGAGTTCTTTCTCCGTCATGCCGTACTGCGCCAGCGCCGCCTCGAACTCCTCCTGCGAATCGAAAGCGCCCCGGATGCGCGCGAGTTCTTCGTCCAGATAGGGTTTAATATCGTCTTTCGATACGACGATGTCGCGTTCGTCCGCGTCCTGTATTAAGAGGAGGTCGTCGATCATGGACGCCAAGACCTCGGCCGTAAAAGCGCGCAGGTCGCTTACCTTCCCGCCGGCCGCCCCCTTTTGATACAGGCGTACCGATACCTCCTCGCCCAACTCGCTCGCCAGGATGACGTCGTCGTTGACCACCGCCACGATCCCATCCACCGGTTTGCGTTCCGCGCCGGCCGCGCCGGCGGACAACGATACGCCGGCCACCGCCTGGGCGACTATGACCGCGCCACCTAGAAGCTTAAGCGACCTCATAATTCAGCTAAGGCCGCGGCGTCGACCGAGACCTTAGCCCCTTTCCGCAATTCCTCCAACCAACCGGCATAGACTTTATCTTCGCGCTCGCGGCGGAGCACGTCCTCGATATCGGGCCGAACTTCCGCCAAAGGCCGGCGCCTCGCTTCCCGCACGGCCACCACTATAACGATCTCGAAACCGTACGCCGTCCCGATTATGCCGCTGGTCTGGCCCCGCGGCAGGGCTTCCACGACCGCCGCCACTTCCGGCGGGAGGGCCGCCAGCGTAGTGTAGCCGACGTCGCCGCCGGTATGTCGGTCGGGCGAAACCGAAAGTTCCCGGGCCACCTCTTCGAACGTCGCGCCGTACGTCAACTTGGCGAGCGCCTCGTCGGCCTGGGCTTTCTCCTCCGTTAT
>CAZLXP010000111.1:0-8448 GCA_964563535.1 uncultured bacterium
GGCAAGGAAGGGGGAAATCATAACTGTTGGAGACGGGATGGGGACGAGGTACCGCGCGACGAAGATGGGCAGGAAAATGACCAACAGGTAGAAGAAGGGCGTCTTTACGTCGCGGAAGAAAAGGACCAACGCCAGGACGCCCAAGACCAGTAACCCCGGCGCCAGGAATTTCAGGCCGAGGTTGACGTAAACCCAGGCCAAGGCCAGCGTCGCTATTACCGCGACGAGCAGGATGACGATTTTGGTGGTACGGTCGCCGGCCATATTGCGGGCCGCCCCTTCGTTAGCGGCTCTGCCGCAGGACGTCGAGAAGCCTCGCCACCGCCCGGGCGTAGTGGGTCCCGGGCCAATAGACCCGGCCGCAGCTCGGGCACCGGGCGAAAGTCTCCTGCGTCTTCCTCACGTGCGGCGGCAAAAGGTCCCACACGTCCTTTTTCAAAACCGTCCGCAACGGCTCGTTGCATTCGATGCAGCGCGTCATGGCGTCGGCCGTGAACCCCAGCCGGAAGCGCCGCGCCGCCGCCGCGAGTTGCGCCAGGACGTCGTCGTCCTCCACGAGGAAAACTTCTAAGTCGTCGCGCGCGGCCCAGTCGCGCCGGCGCGTGAGAAGCGTCCTGCCCGTCGCGAGCGCTTGGCGCAAGGCTGCGGCGCCGTCGGGGCCTTCGACGTACGCCGCGTCGTACCCCAGCATCCGCAGATAACGCGCCAACCGCCCCAAGGCCGCGTCGGCTAAAAAAGTTCGTAACGCGCCGCCGTCCGGTCCCATGGGCCGTTACCAAAAAGCGGGCGCCCAGACGACCCAGGCGGCCGTTATGGCCGCGACGCCGAGTTGCACCAGCACGTCCCAAGCCGGCCTCGCGTCGCCGTGCTTGAACGCGTCGGAATGGGAGGGAAAAAATTTCCGGGCCCCGGCGCCCGCGCGAAGGCGTATTAAATTCTCCACGTCGGGTAACGCGCCGCCGACGGCTCCCAGCGCCACGGTAAGTTTAAAATCCCCGAGCCAAGTATACAAAATCAACGCCGCCGCCGCCATAAAAAGTTCCGCCCAGCGGCTAAAGTCGCGGTGCGAGACGAGGTCCGCGGGTACGTGCGCCAACATTCCCAGCGCCAATGCCGCCGCCGGGTGGGGGGTCAGCGAACCTAAGGCGGCGCCGATAGCGACGTGGCCGTATACCGACACGCGTTACTCCATCCACCTCACCACGGCCGCCAGCGGCCGCCGGCTCGAGCGCCCCTCCCCCGCCGGATAGCCGACCGTGATGAGCGCCACCGGCCGCTCGCCTTTTTTCAAGTCCAACGCCCGGGCGACCGCGTCGTCGTCGAAGGCGCCTACCCAACAGGCGCCCAGGCCCAGGGCGTGGGCCGCGAGGAGCGCGTTCTGGACCGCGGCCGCGGTGTCCTGGAGGCAGAATAGTTCGCGGCCGCGCCGGCCGTAGGCCGAATCCTCGGGCGGCGCCGCCGCCACGCCGATCACCGCCGGCGCGTCGGCTACGAACCCCTGGCCGTATGCCGCGGCCGCGAGGGCCGCTTTCGTTTGCGCCGACGTCGCGACGACGAAGACCCACGGCTGGAGGTTTCCGGCCGAGGGCGCCCACCGGGCGGCCTCGAGTATCTTCTCGAGCTGTTCGCGGCTAACGGCTCGGCGCGCGTAACGCCTGATGGAACGCCGCGTTAAAATAGCCTCGTATGCGTCCACCGCGGCTAACCGTCCCACGTATCCCCGTATTCGTTGACCAATACCTCGTCCAACTCGCCTGCCACTTCCGCCACGCGGACGAGAGATCTCATCGCTTCGTCGAAGCCCAGGCCCCTCATTTCACGATTTATTTCCAGCCACACCACGCCCTCCCGGATGGAAAATTTCACCGCGATCCGTTGGGCGTTTTCTTTCAGGAGGCGCTCGAAAAACTCCTCGCGCCGGGATTGCGGCACGGCCATAATGGGCGTCGCGAAGTTAACGTAGGGTTCGCCGGCGATATCCAACAGCATCACGTAGATATCGACCGAACCTTTGGCGAACCGCCAACACTGTTGTTCGTCGTTGTAGCATTCGCCGGGCTCCAGGCCCGAATACCGTCGGATTACGTTCTCGACGAGCCTGACGTATTCCTCGATTTCGGCCGTCATTTTTATCCCTTAACTCTTAACAGGCCTACCGGCGTTTGCTCGAGCTGCTGGCCGAGCGGGTTGTCGTCGCAGCTCCTCTCCACCCACCGGCGGTCTGCGCCGGCGGAGTACCCCAAGCAGTCGCAATCGCCGTAGTCCCCCGCGTCTATGATCGCGGTTTCGCACCCGGTTTTGGCCTTAATCGCTTCCGCCAGGGCGTTGCCTTCCGCCGGCCCGTATACGATAAGGCGAATGAGCGGAGCAAAGCTCTGCTTGCGGGTGCCGTCGATCTCGGCTACGCCGTGGCCCGTAATTTCGTAAAACACGCCTCGCCGCCCGAAAAATTTCGTTACCGCCGACCAAAGCGCGGCCGCCAATACGCGCGGCAAGCCCACCAGGTCGATCGCGGCCTGCATCTTCTCCGGAATGCCCACGGCGCCGAAACCGTACGGTGGCTTCGATACGAACCGCCATAGGATTTTGGCCCAAAAACCTACCCGCAGGTCGTCAAAGGGCACCGTCCGGCCCTGGCACAACGCTACGACCTTAGACGTTACGAGGATAGTATCGCCGGCCTTTCGTACCGGCCGCGTGTACTTATCGACTACTTCTAATATGTTGTCGCCGTACCCTATAACGTGCGTACGGACCGGTATTTTCTCGATTTCGGCCATTATCGGCGAAACGGCTTACGGCCTGTATTTACTAATTAATAGCACAAACGCCCCTTTACCACAAGCTGAAATAGGCCGTTTAACACCCTGCGGGTTGACGGTGTGCGACTAGTATGGTAGAATTCAATCTATTCCGAGACCCGCCCGGGTATGGCTATGGAAGCCGTTGCGCAAAAAAAAGGCGATATCTACATGGATAACGCCGCGACGTCGTGGCCCAAGCCGCCGGCCGTCCTGGAGGCCATGGTCTCCTACCAGGAAAATATAGGCGCGAGCGCGGGCCGCGGCGGTTACCGCCGCGCGGTAGAGGCGTCGCGGTTGATCTTCGATACCCGGGAGGCGGTGGCGGGTTTGTTCGGCGTCGCCGACTCGCGCCGCATAATATTCACGTTGAACTGCACCGAAGGTTTGAATATCGCTTTGTGGGGATGGCTGGGCGAAGGGGACCACGTCGTGACGACGTCGATGGAGCATAACTCGGTGGCTCGGCCCTTGAACCATCTCGTAAAGGAACGCGGCATAGAGGTGACGTACGTATGGTGTTCGGCCGAGGGGTTGTTGGACCCCGACGACGTGGCCCGGGCGATAACGCCCCGGACCCGGCTGGCGGCCGTCATCCACGCGTCGAACGTTTGCGGCGCGGTCAACGACGTCGCCGCGGTAGGCGCCATATGCCGGGAGCGCGGCGTGCCTTTCCTCGTCGACGCCGCCCAGAGCGCCGGCGCCATACCCATAAACGTCGACGAAATTAACGCGGACTTCCTCGCTTTTCCGGGCCATAAGGGTTTGATGGCGCCGCTCGGTACGGGGGTGTTGTACGTCGGCCCCAACGTGAAACCCCGGCCTCTATACCAGGGGGGCACCGGCACCGACTCGGGGCATACGTACCAACCGGATTATCTCCCGGACCTCTACGAGGCCGGTTCGCACAACGCCGTCGGCCTGGCGGGGTTGAAAGCGGCGTGCGAATTCCTGGCCGAGGTTACGCCGGCCGCGGTGGGCGCCCACAAGTCGAAGCTGGCGGCCCGTTTCGTGGCGGCGGTGGACGACATGCCCGGCGTGACGTACTACGGGCCGCGGGATTTTACGCGGCAAGCCGGCGTATGTTCCGTGCGGGTGGAGGGAATGGACCCCGCGGTCGTCGGCCACGCGCTCGACGCGGAATACGGCATCATGGTAAGGACCGGCCTCCATTGTTCGCCGTTGGCCCATCAGACCCTGGGTACCATCGACGCCGGGACGGTCCGTTTCTCTTTCGGTTATTTTAACGACGAGGAACAGGTAGACTTCGCCGCGCGGGCGCTGGCCAAGATAGCTCGCCGCGGGGGCAGGTAAGCTATGAGACTTTATCCGTTGCTTGGGGCCGCGCTCGCCGTCGCGCTGATGCTGGCGTGCGCGGAGGACGATACGGCCGATATCTCGCTGTGGTCCATGTTTCGGGGGCCCATGCCCGGCGGCGTGAGCCTGCGGGACGTCGACGCCTCCGGGCCCGACGACGTGTGGGCCGTGGGCGCGCAGGGGAAGATTCTGCACTACGACGGCGTCAGGTGGTCTTTCTACCAGGGCTCGGTCACCGACCTCGACCTCAACGCCGTCGCGATTACGACGGGGAGTTCCGGGTGGGCGGTGGGAGCCGACGGCGTCGTGGTCCGCTACCATAACGGCCAGTGGTATAACACCGTTCACCTCACCGGGTATGACCTCTACGGCGTGGCCTTCGACGGCGGCGGAACGGGCTTCGCGGTGGGCGACCACGGCGTAATATTCCGCTGCGACGGCGAGAGTTGGCGAGACGTTTCGCTCGCCGGCGTCACCGCGGACCTCCGCGACGTCGCGACGGCCGAGGGCGGCACGGCGTGGGCCGTGGGCGACGCCGGCACGGTGCTGTATTACGACGGCGGCCGCTGGCGCAAAGTGGCGGTTCCGACACCGGAGCGGCTGCACGGCGTCGCGCTGGGCGGCGGCGGCGTTTACGCCGTCGGCGACGACGGCGTTATCCTTTACAACGGCGGCGCGTCCTGGCGCGTGGTGCCCGCGCCGGCGACGGCCTCTCTCCAGGGCCTCGACGCCGCAAACGACGCAGCTTTCGCTTGCGGCAACGACGGCACGATGTTGGGGGTGAAGGACGGTTCGTGGGGCCGGATAGGGCTCGAGCTGCCCCCCGTCAACCTCAACGGCGTCGTGCTGTGCAACGGCGGCGAGGGGTGGGCCGTGGGCGACCAGGGCGTAATCCTCCGCTACCGCCGCGTCGGCGGCTAGGGGTACGATTTAATAAGCGGAAAAAAGGGAGCCCCCGGCGGGCTCCCTTTTTTTTACGGGGGCGAGGCGGCGTTTACAGCAAACCCGCCGCGACTTTATACGTGTTGACGTGAATCGTAACCGTGTCGTCGGTCCGGGCGGCGTAGCCGCCGGCGAGCAATATCGCCACCGGGATGCCGCGGTCCCGGCAGCCGCCCAGCACGACGCGGTCCCTTTCTATCAACCCCTCGAGGGTGAGCTGGAGCGTCCCGAGCTGGTCGCCGGCGTAGGGGTCCGCGCCGGCCACGTACGCCACGACCTCGGGCCGGTGTTCGTCGAGCACGAACGGGACGTACTTGCGCAGCGGCGGCAGGTAGACGTCGTCGCCGGCGAAGGAGGGCAAGCCGACGTCGAGGTCGCTCTTTTGTTTGACGGGGTAAAGGCGCTCCTCGTGGATGGAGAAGGTGAAGACGTTCGGGTCGCCTTGGAAAATAACGGCGGTGCCGTTGCCCTGGTGGAGGTCGCAGTCGATGACCGCGGCCTTTTTTGCCCGGCCCTCGTGCAGCATCGCCCGGACCGCCAGCGCGACGTCGTTGATGTAACAAAAACCCTCGGCGTGGTCGGGGAAGGCGTGGTGGAGGCCGCCGCCGACGTTCATGGCCGGGCCGCCGCGCGCGAGCGCCAGCCGCGCCGCCTCGACCGAGCCGCCGGCGCCGATTAAGAACGCCCGGGCTATCTCCGGGGTCAGCGCCATCTCGGAGGAGGCGGTGCGGGGCGTCCAGCGCGCCGCCAGGACGTCGTCCAGGTATTCGGGGGTATGGACCAGCTCGAGCTGTTCGCGGGTGGCCGGTTGCGGCTCGACCACCTCGCCCAGGATGCCCTCCGCCTCGAGGCGCTCGACGATCAGGCGGTACTTCTCGATGGGGAAGACGTGCCCCTTAAGGTCGGCGAAGTATCGGGGGGAGTAGACGATGGGAATCGACTTCATGTTAAAAAGATAAGGATAGGCCGTAAACCGGCGTCGCCTCGCCGCGACCCAGCCGGTACGCGGCTACGTACGGCGTCGCCGAGAAGCGCGAAGAGGAGTTGCCGCTTTCGGATTTTTTAACGCGGTTGTAAACGTACGCGTTGAGAAACGCGTTGGGTATTACGCCGTAAAAAACGCCGCGCCAGAAACGGCGGTGGTGGTCAACGTCGTTGAAGAGCAAGACCCCGCCGAAACCGGCTCCGGCCGCGGCGCCCACGGAAGCTAAAGACGACAAAAGATAAGCAGTTCCCTGGTTCGAGGACGTACTGCCGAAGCCCTCGCCTATCCCCATAGTCCCCAAAGTAGCCGCGAACGGATATCCGAAAGCCGCGCTGTTGCCAATTATGAGGCCGGGCCAATACGGCTCGCCCTCGTCGATTCAATCATAAGCGCCGCCGTAAAGCGACGAAGAAGCTTCTACCAAATAAAAACCACCCACCGTAACGGGGATACTAAGCGCGCACGCCGCGGCCGCTTCGCCTAAATACAAACCCGGGCGGAAGCCGCCCGGTTCGCCCGCGAAAGCCGAGGCCGCGAGCGCAACGGCCGCCGCGAGTGCCGTTGCGCTTTTATTTAAAACCATACCTCCACCCCGCACGTGGCGACGGGTTCGCCGCTCTCCCCGGCGCGGCAAACGCCGAACGACGGTTCGATTTTTATCGAATAGCCGGGTATCTCGTAGAAATAGGGTTCCTTGACGGCGTTGTAGGCGGCGGCGGCGGCGAAGCCGGCCGGGATGACGGTATAGAAGGCCGCGGTCAAGGCGCCGGCGTCTTTGTGCTCTTCGGTCAGGGCGTAGGCCACGCCGGCCGCGGCCCCGGCCAGGCCGTAGAAAGTCCCCGCCGTAGCCAAAAGAAGTAGGCCCCGGTTGGCGGAGCGGTGGCCCGACGTCTCGCCGACGACGTATACGCCCAGCGCCGCGGCGAAAGGCGCCGCGCCGTAAACGGCGTAGGACGCCGTCTCGCGCGTCGTGTCTTCGTTTTTCTTGGGGTTGCCGCCGACGGCGTAGGCGGCGACGAAGAACGCGACGCCCACCGCGCCCCCCACCGCGGCCTCGCTGAAGAAGAGCGCGTCCGGCGTCCCGCCCGGCTCGCCGGCCCGCGCGGCCGCCGCGGCGCAGGCCATACTGACGACGATGGCTACGGCCTTGAACATCTCGTAATTTTATAGAAGTAGCGCCGGGGCGAAGAACAACGTAAATCCGAGCGGGCGTTCCGCGGGCGCGTTGGCGCCGTCGACCGTCGCGACCCGGTTCGTAATCTCGAATCCGCCCGTTATGCCGAAGAACCTCGCCACCCGGTACGTCGCGACGGCCGCGGCGGCGAACTCGAGCGTCTTCCACTCGGCGTCGAGGGACCACTCCCGATATTTGGGTTCCGGCGGGGCCGTCCGCGTCCACGCCAGGCCGACGCGCTTTTGGAATACGGCGCCGACGCCGCCCCACGCCGCACCCGAAAATCCCTTGTCGCCGGCGAATTTTAAACCCCCCAGCGCGAGGACGCGGCGGCTCGTCGTCTCGCCGTCGGTATAGGTGAAGGGCGCGGGTATGCCCTTCTGCCGCTCGCCCCCCTCGTAATCGTAATCCTTAAACCGGCTTTGGCGGTAGTTGAGGCCGACCACGGGCGCGATTTCCTTCGCGGCCACGGCCACGAGCGGCGTAACGTCCGCGCTGTAGTAACGCCGTTCCCATTCGTCCACGTACGCGCCGCCGCCGGCCTTTTGAGCGCTGGTGGGCATCAGCGCGCCGCGCGCGTATACCGACGCCGGCCCGACGTGCATCGCCAGCGATAGGCCGTAGACGGCGTCGCCCTCTTCCGGCGGCCGCGAGTCGAAGCCGACCGCCGGCCCGACTTCCAGTATCGCCGACGCCGAACCGGCGGAGATTATTAAGAGCGCGAGGATAAAGCGCGGTGGCATAGCTCGAGTCTCCTTAGAAGCTGAACGAAGTGTAGGCGTAAAAACCGCGGACCGGGGCGACCTCGCCTTCCAAGGTTTCGCGGGCGGAATTCTTTACGACGTTATAGGCCAGGGTCGAGGCCGCGGGGGCGACGAGCATACCTATTAGTAGCCCTTTGTACTTTTTAATTAAATAACCCGCCGCCGCCGACGCGTACGAGGCGCCGATGGCGGTGGCGACGCTCGCGCCGTCGTTCGCCGAGTCGTCGCCCCACAACTCGCCCGCGCCGTATACGCCGAGCCCTACGCCGGCGGGGTAGGCGACAAAGAAGCCCCACAGGCCGCCGCCGGCGAAATCGTCGTGGGTGAACAGGTTCCCGGCCGGTATGCCGGCCAGGCCCGCGGCCAAGCCGCCGACGTAGCCGCACCCGACTTCCGCGGCCGCGACGCCGGCGCCGTCGGCCCACGCCCCGGCCGCGGCAATCGTTAATAACAACGCCAAATACC
>CAZLXP010000112.1:0-8315 GCA_964563535.1 uncultured bacterium
AATCGTCGTCGATATTTATTTTCTTCTCTCGAAGCCCTTTTTTATAGTCATCCAATAAACTCGATATCCAAGGGTTAATATTCATCCTGCCGTAGAGAGCGTAAGGCGGATTTCCTAAAACAACCATTACCGGTTCTTCGGCCTTAACGCTATCGGCTAATTCCTTTTCTTTAGAAATCGCCCCCATTATACCCGGTAGCATCTTTTGCTCGACGTGCTGTTCAGCTTTCTCCAGCGTATTCGTAAGGTATATCCCCAAACGTTGGCCCTCCGCGAACTCGTAACCGGTATCGCGCAACAACTCCGCTAGCTTAAGGTGCGCAATGGTATAGGGGGCCATCAACAGCTCGAAGCCAAAGAGGCGCTTCAAGAGGCCGGGGACGTACTCGTTCTTCCAGTAGGCCGGGCCGCGAGGGCTTATGCGCTCGTTGATAACGCGGACGACGTCGTAGAGGAAGGTCCCGGTGCCGCAGGCCGGGTCGAGGATGATGACGCTCTGGTCGGCGAGGCCGAGTGGCAGGCCGAATTCGCTCTTGAGCAGCTCGTCTATCGAGCGGACGATGTAACTAACGACCGGAAGCGGCGTGTAGTAGACGCCGCGCTTCTTGGCCTTGGCCGGGTCGTAGGCGCGGAGGAAGTGCTCGTAGAAATAGATTATCGGGTCGTGCTCGACGACCTCCTCGCCGCGGCGCCTTTTCTGGCCGAAGGCCGCGAGCTCCGCGGCTATGGCTTCGGCGTCGGCGGCCTCTATCAATTCGGCCAGCTCGTCTACGATCGAAACGAGCGCCGGCGGCATATTGTCGGCGTCCACCAACGACTTAAATACGCGCCGGAGGAAGGGGTTGGTCTTAGGCAGCTGCTCGCCGGCGACGCGCCGGTTAAAATCGCCGGCGCCGCCCTGCATAATGCGGGCGGTGAATAGGCCGTAGGCGACGGTCTGCGCGTACATGTCGGCGAACTCGTCGGCCTTTAGGCCGTGGATAAGCTCAGCCTGGAATACGTCGAAAAGGCTTTTCAGGTAGGGGTCCCCGTCCGCCAGCGCGGTCTGCGTCTTCTCGTCGAGGACCCGGGTAAGGCGGGCCATTTCGAGGGCGAGGCCCCGGGCCGTCGTCTGCGGCTCCGGGTGCGCGCCGAGGAACGCGTCGATAAGTTTCTCGAATTCGGCCACGCCGTCTTTGTTCACGTGGAGTTTGCCGTCGGAACGCAAGTTGGCTATTACGGCCGTCTGGAACGGCGCCCGCTCGTGCTTCGTAAAACGGCGCCACTCGAGCAGGTTGGTATAAAGGAGGTTGTCGTACTCGCGGAGGTAACGGTTGAATTGTTCGGCGTTGTGCTCGGGCCTTCCGGCGGCCGCGGCCTTTTCGATTTCTACGAGCGAAATTTGCGGTTCCTTGACCTCAACGACGCCGATGCGGTTTTTACCGCGGTCTACGGCGAAGTCCGGCTTGTCGGCCTCGCCCGCTTGCTCCTGGTGCGCCGTTATTTTCTCGCCGCACGCCACTATGAAATTATTAACCGCGACGTAGAAAGACTTTTCGCTCGCCTTTCCCGTCGCGGTCTCGGCGTTAACTTCTTTTAAGAAACGGCTAACCGCTTTAGTGATTTTCGCCTCGGCCATAAAACCCTCCTATCCCCGCTATCATATTCCGGCGGGGCGCCGTTGTCAACGCAAAAAAAGGGCGAACCTTGCGGCTCGCCCCGTTACGTGCGCACGCAATTTCGCGTTAGTTATAGTCGCCCTCCCCTTGCGCTTATTGGCGAGGCCGCCCCCTATTTGACCTTATCTACGAATTCCTGAATGGTATCTTTGGAGACCGCGCCCACCATCTTCTCGGCCACCTGGCCGTCCTTGAAGATGAGTAGCGTCGGTATCGACCGGATGCCGTATTTGGAGGCGATGCCGGGGTTGTTGTCGACGTTGACCTTGCCGACCTTGAGGGCCGCGGCGTTCGCCGTCGCGACCTCCGCCACCGCCGGCGCGATCATCTTGCACGGCATGCACCACTCGGCCCAGAAATCTATCAGGACCGGTTTTTCGGATTGCAAGACCTCGGCCTCGAAGTTGCTATCCGTGAACTCGAGCATGTTCTCCGTCATACGCGTGGACCTCCTGAGCGGCGCCGGGCCGTTTATATTATATTCGTATCGAGCAGCGCCTATGATAGTCTAAGCGCCGCCGCGGTGTCAACCTTATAATAGTTAATGCCCACGCGCCTCCGCGGCGTTCCTATTACGCGGGTTGAGGCCGCGGCGCGCATATGCTAAACTCCGGCGGCTCGCGAAACCGGGGTTGTCAATAAGTTGCGTTATTTAAACGGATTAAAAAGCCTCGTTCGGCGCAAGCCCGCGCTGGCGGCGGCCGTCGTATTGGCGGCCCTATACGTCGTCGTCGTGTCGGTCAAATTATACCACTGGGCGCCCGGCGCGTATTTCACCTCGGACCCGGCTTTCCGCTTCCGCTACATGCGGATGTTCGCGCTGGGCGAACCGATACCGGCGCTCGACCGCGCGGCCCAGTGGCCCGAGGGCGTCGATACGGCGCGGTCCTTCTTCTTCACCCAGGACGCATTTATCGGCCTCTCGTATCGCCTGCTCGGGCCGCTCGTCCGCGGCGTCCCCCCCCAAAATTTCCTCCGGTGGCACGTCTGCCTTTGGAGCAGCCTCTCGCTCTTCGTCGTCTACCTATGGGCCAGGCGCACCTTCGATTCGCGGCCGGGCGCGCTGCTCGCGGCGGTGGTATACGCCCTCGCGTTGCCGATATATTTACGAACGTGCGGGAACTACCTCCGCGAAGACTTCGTCCTCCCCGTGCTATTTTTTGCTCTATATTGCCAGGCGAGAGTTGTGCAAGGGGGCGGGTGGCGCTGGTTCATCGGCGCCGCCACGGCCTTAGCCGTCGCCCTCGTGAGCTGGCACGCGTCCTCTTTTCTTTATTTTTTCGCGGTGCTGCCGTTGGCGGCGGCCGCTTTGGCGTCCGCGGAGGCCAAGAACGTCGCCCGGGCCGCGGCCGCGCTCGTCGTCGCCGCGGCCGTCGCGTATATACACCCCGCGCTGCGCGAGAAAGTCTTCCTGGCGTCGCCGTCTTTCGCGCTCAGCTGTGCCGTGGCGGCGGCCGCGCTGGTAACGCGGCGGTGGCGGCTTAGGTGGTGGCAACGCGCCGCGGCGCTCGGCTTATTTTTCGCCGTGGCCTACGGCATAGCTCGCCCCTTCGCCGCCGCGGGCGAATACTCCCACATCTATACGATGGTCTTTTATAAAATCCGGTACCTCGGCGTCAAGCCGGCCGACCCCACGGCGCTGCCGCTGGCGGCGCGGGAGATATGGACCGGCCCGGCCAACTCGCCGTCGCTCGCGGCCGCGGCCGCGATGCTGGGGCCGCCGCTCGTCGTCGCCGCGGCGCCGTTGGCGCGGAATTTCAAGAAATTCGCCCGCGGCTTCCGGGCGCCCGCCGGCTACTTCGGCGCCGCGACGCTGGCCTTCTTCGTCGTCCTCGGCCTCCTCTACGCCGGCTACAACCGCTTCAGCGTCGTATTCATATTCTTCGTCGCCGTCCTGGCCGGGGGGTTCGGCCGCCGGGCACTGAGCCGCCGGGCGCTCGCCTGGCTATTGATACCGGCCGTCGTCGTCCCGCTCGAGGCGGTGAAGGCGTTCCGGTACGAGTATCGGCCTTGGCCCTGGACGTCGCTCCTCGAGGCCGCGGCCGAATCGGAGGGCGGATACGCCACCAACGTCGGCGACGAGGAGTGGCGCCTCATACGATGGTTCGGCAACTTGCCCGACCGCGACGAGACCGCGGTCCTCGCGCCCATCGCCGTCTCGGCGACGCTCTTGACGTACGCCGGCACCCCCATCGTTCTCCACCCCATCTACGAGGCGCCGGGTATGCGCGCCAGGGTCGACGAGTGCTGGGGGGCCATCTTCCGCGGCGAGGAGGAATTCTACCGCGTGTGCGAGAAGTACGACGTCACGTACGTGGCCTACCACGCCGCCTTCGTCATGAATCGCGGCCCGGATTCCATCCGCTACGCCCGCGCCGCAACCAGCGTCGGCGCTAAGTCGTGCGCGTACCTGATGCAATTCGAACCGGCCAGCCTCGAGCACTTCGTGCCGGTCTTTGAGACCGTATCGTGGCGCGTCTTCCTCGTCGGCGTCCCCGGCGGCGAGGCGCCGGAGCTCGGGCCGCCGTCGCCGCTGTTTGCCCGGCCGGCCCCGAAGGGCGGCTTCTACGACGAAAGCCATACCGGACGCGCCTACGCCGTCGTCGACGAGGCGCTGGCATACTACAACGACGGCGTCGAACTATACGACCGGAGGGAATTCGTCGCCGCCCGACCCAAGTTCGCTCGCGCGCTCGAGCTTTGTCCGCCGTTGGCCGGCGTCTGGGACGCGCTGGCCTGGCTCGAGCTCCAGGACGGCAACCGCCGGGCGGCGGCATACGCGGCGACGCGGGCCCTCGCGCTCGACCCCTACGACGCCGCCGCGCTCGAAGCGCTCGCGACGCTGCGGGGCGAAAGATGATGCCGGACGTCGTCGTCAACGTCGACCGGGCGCTGTTCGCCCTCATAAACCAGACGCTGGCCTGGCCGCCATTCGACGGCGTCTTTCTCGTCATAACGCATAAGTATTTCTACCTCGGCGCCGGGGCCCTCGCGGCCATATACCTGCCGGCGCGTTATCGCCGGCCGGGGCTTTATTGCATAATCGCGGCGGCGATTGCGGTCGCCCTCTCGGACGCGACGACGGTTAGGTTCCTCAAGCCGCTCTTCGCCCGGGCGAGGCCGCCGTTCGCGCTCGAGACGGTCCGCCTGCTCTTGCCGCAGCAGGCGCCGTCGCCGTCGTTCCCGTCGGCGCACGCCGCCAATACGTTCGCGTTCGCCTTCGTCGTCTTCACGGAATACAAGCGCGTCGGCGCGGCGCTCTTCGCGGTCGCGCTCGTCGTCTCGTACTCGCGCGTTTACGTCGGCGTCCACTACCCGCTGGACGCGGCCGGCGGCGCGGTATGGGGGATATTCGTCGGCGTCTGCGTGGTCTCGGGGAGGTTTTACGTGGGCGCCTTCGCGCGGCGTTGGTGGTACCTGGCGAGGAGGCGACCCGACGGGGAGGTTCATTAGGATAACCGCGCCGTTGAAAGCGGCCTTTCGAGAACGCAAACCGAAATATAGTCGCGATACGTCTACGCCCGGCCGCTAAAATTTTCTTGACTTAAAAGGTAATTATTACCAAAATCACCGCGGATATGGGTGCGAAACCAAGCGGTAACGTCGGCAAGGTCGGCTGGTTAATTCTTCTCGCCGCGGCCGCGTTGGCGCAAACCGGGCCGCCGGACGCGAGCTGGGGCGCGGACCGGCTGGCCGCGTACATCGCGAGCGATGACACGGCGTCCGCGGTGGCGGCGGCGAAAGCGTTGGCGGAAATCAAGGATAGCGCCGTAGCGTTCAACGCGCTGGCCGGTGCGGTGGAGAATAAAAAACTGGACGGGCCGGTGCGCGTCGCCGCCATTCGCGCCCTCGAGGGTTACGGCGAGCCGCGCGCGGCCGCGAGCTTCATAGCGGTATTCGGCCACGACGACGTTCGCTGGGCCGCCGCGGATGCGCTGGTGCATTTCAAATCGGACGACGTAACCAACCGGTTGGTGCGCACGTTAACGGCGGATAAAAAGGCCAAGCGGCGCGCCACCGCCGCCTACGCGCTGGGGCGGTTGCGTGACGCCGCGGCCTTCCGGCCGCTTGTGGCCGCGCTGGCCGACCGCGACGCCGACGTTCGCGCGCGGGCTTGCGCCGCCGTCGCCGCCTACGGCGACGCCGCCGGGGTCGAGCCGCTCATCGGCAACCTTAAAAATGACAAAGACTGGCGGGCCCGGGTCGCCGCGGCCCGGGCGTTGGGCGTTGTGCGCGACGAACGTTCGGTAAGGCCGCTTAGCGAAGCGCTCGGGGACGAACGGCCGGAAGTCCGCGCCGCCGCCGCGGCCAGCCTCGCGGCCATCGGCGACGCCCGCGCCATGGACCCGCTACGAACGCGGCTTAAAAAGGAAAAGGACAAGGCCGCCCGGGCGGCGATGACGCAAGCGCTCAACGACCTCAAGACGGCCATCCTCTCCGACGTAAAACCCTAGAATTCAATTGACAACGCGAACGCCGAGGTGTTAATATTTTCCGTAAATCACGGCGTTTTAAATTAATTAAACTACGCTAAGGGAGGCCACGGTGAAGTTCAGCTGTGACCGAAAAGAGTTGGTGGACGCGCTTGCCATCGCGCAGAGCGCGGTTCCGCCCAAGAGTACGCTCGCCATTCTCGGCAATATACTATTTATCGCCGACGCCGACGGCGTCGAGCTTACGGGTACCAATATCGACCTCTGGGCCCGAACCAAGGTCGCGGCCGAGGTCTCGGACAAGGGCGGCCTGACGCTCCCCGCCCGGCGCTTCGTCGATATCGCCCGCCACCTCGACGCTGACGAAGTCGAAGTGGCGGTGGAGGGCACGCAGGCCACCGTTAAAGGGGGCCGCGCCACTTTCAAACTTATGGGCCTCGACGCCGCCGATTACCCGGTCTTCCCGGAAGTCGCGGCCGAACAGGCGTTGACCCTTACGCAAGCTACGCTCAAAACGCTTATAAAGAAAACGCTCTTCGCCGCCGCGGAAGACGTCACCCGCTACGCCCTCAACGGCGTCTGCATCCAGGCGGAGGGCAACGAGGTCCGCTTCGTCGCCACCGACGGTTACCGGTTGGCTTATACGTCGCTCAGGACCGAAATCGAAATGGGCGGCATCGTGGACGTTATTCTTCCCAGCAAAGCGGCGGCGGAACTCTCCAAGGTGCTGGCCGACGACGACCCGGTCGAGATCGCCTTCGGCGAGAACCATATATTATTCGACTGCGGCCACTTCCGGTTCGTAACGCGGCAAGCCGAGGGCAAGTTCCCCCCCTATCGGGAAGTGATCCCCCAATCCTTCGAGAAGGAGATTCGCGTCGGCCGCGGCCTGTTCCTCGACGTCGTCGACCGCATGGCGCTTATGTGCGACGAGAACAACCGCCAGATAATCATCACCTGCCGCAAGGACCAGCTGGAGGTCGAGGCCAAGACGGCCGAGGTGGGCGAGGCGCGGGAACCGCTGCCGTGCGTCTACGACGGCGAAGAGTTCAAAGTGAGCTACAACCCGGCCTTCCTCCACGAGATCGTGGCTTCGCTCGAGGGCGACGACGTGATCTACCAGCTCAACGACCCGGCCAAGCAGGGCTCGTTCCGCGGCACCGGCGACGAGAAACACTTCTGCATCCTCATGCCCATCAAAATTTAGCGGCGGGCCGGTGAGCTGCTTTGTTCGCGAGCCAGCTCCATCTGATAAATTTCCGCAACTACCGGGAGGCGACCGTAACGGCGCCGCCCGGTTTAATTTTAGCGGTGGGCCCCAACGGCGCGGGTAAGACCAACCTGCTGGAGGCCTTTCACTTCCTGGCGTTGGGCCGCTCCTTCCGGACGGGGCGCGACCGCGACCTCATCCGGCGCGGCGAGGGCGCGCTCACCGTGCGCGCCGCGATACAAACCGGCTGCGGCGAGCAGACCCTGCAGTTGGATTACGACGGTTCCCGAAAAATCGCCGCCGTCAACGAGGAAACCGTCGGCCGCTTAATAGATTACGTCGGGACCCTCGCCGTCGTGGCCTTCGCCCCCGACGACCTCGCGCTGGTCAAAGACGAGCCGGCGGCGCGGCGGCGGTTCCTGGACGTCTGGCTGGGCCAACAGAGCCGGGAATATCTCTACACCCTCCAGCGCTACTACGCCGTCCTCCGCTCCCGGAACGCCCTCTTGGCCCGGGGGGCGCCGCGCGCCGAAATGGAACCCTACGACTACGAGTTCGTCGGCGCGGGCGCGCGCCTTACGTCGCTGAGGGCCAGAGCGGCCGGCGCGCTGGCGGCCGCGGCCGCCGCGGCCTACGCCGAGCTCGCCCCGGAAAACGAAAACTTCGCCGTAGCATACGTCCCCTCCGTACCCTGGGACGGCGACGCCGACGAAACCGAAGTCGCGGCCAACCTCGAGCGTAAGTTAAACCGGGTGCGGGAGGAGGAGGGCCGCCGCCGCCAAACTCTCGTCGGCCCCCACCGCGACGACTTGCAGCTAACGGTAAAAGGCCGCGACGCGCGCCGCTTCGCGAGCGAAGGCCAACAGCGCACCGCGGCCCTATCGCTGCGCATCGCCCAATTCCGCCTGTTGTCGCAAAAGCGCGGCGACCCGCCCCTTCTCCTCCTTGACGACGTGGCCTCCGAGCTCGACGACGAACGCCAACGGCAGCTGAGCGGCGTGGTAGCGGGCGCGG
>CAZLXP010000113.1:0-8059 GCA_964563535.1 uncultured bacterium
GCGGCAACGAGTTGGTTATCCGCGGCGACGAAGAGGCCGTGGACCGCGCCGCGGACCTCTTCGAACGGGTGCTGGAATCTTGCGAGGGGGCGCCGGAGGCCACCGGTTCGCAGATCAGCTACGCCCTCGACGCGCTGCGGGACGACCCCCGGACGGAGCTGGCCGAGCTCTTGTCCGAGGCCATACCGGTGCCGTCGCGCCGCCGTTTCATAAGGCCCCGCACCGCGGGGCAGCGCGCGTATGCGCACACCATCCGCGACCACACCATAATCTTCGCCATCGGCCCCGCCGGTACCGGTAAGACTTATATCGCCATGGCCATGGCGGTCGATATGTTGATGCGGGAGGAGGTGCGGCGCCTGGTGTTGGTCCGGCCGGCGGTGGAGGCGGGCGAGAAGTTGGGCTACCTCCCCGGCGACTTCACCGAAAAGGTCGCGCCGTACCTGCGCCCCCTCTACGACGCCCTTCACGACATGATGGATTTCGACCGGGCGATGCGGCTCATCGAACGGGGCGTGGTCGAGGTAGCGCCGTTGGCGTATATGCGGGGCCGGACGCTCAACGAATCTTTTGTTATCCTGGACGAGGCGCAAAACACTACCTACGAACAGATGAAGATGTTCCTCACCCGCCTCGGCTTCGGCTCCAAGGCGGTGGTGACGGGCGATATCACCCAGATCGACCTCGACGAGAACGTCCGTTCCGGCCTGGTCGAAGTCCAGGATGTATTGAAGGGTTTCGAAGGGATAGATTTTGTTTACCTTACGCGGCGCGACGTCGTGCGCCACCCCATAATCCAACGGGTCGTGGACGCGTACGACGAGTACGAGGCCAAGCACCGGGTGGACCGGCGGGCTTTGGCGGCGCGGGCCGGGAAGCGCCGGCCCGGCGGCCGGCCCGCCGCGGAAGAGTAAGGGATCGGCGTGGCATTAGGGAAAAGATTTCAGGTGAGGGTGCGGCGGCTTTTGGGCGGCCGGCCCCGCGGCTTCGGCCAGAGGAAAGCCGTAAGGCCGTGGCGCCGTCTCAACGCCAACCGCGCCGCCATCGGCCTGGGGACCTTTGTGGTTCTCTCGGTCCTCGTGACGCCGAGCCAGTTCTTCCGTCGGCCCGAGCTTACGGAGGGGGCGATAGCCAAGACCGACGTTACGGCCCCTTACAAATTCGCGGTATACAAGGACCGCGCGGCGCTGCGGCGGGAGCAGGACGAAGCGGCCGCGCGGGTGCTGCCCGTCTTCCGGGCGAACCCGGATATCGCCGGCATCGCCCAAGACGAACTTTCCGAATTTTTCGTCATAATGCGCCAGTTGGCCGATACGTACGCGGCCAAGACGGGCCGCGAGCGAGAGGCGTTCGTGGAGGAGCTGAGTATCGCCCTCAGCCCCGAGACGCTGGTTTTTTTATTGGAGGCTGAGCCCGAGGTTTTAGACGCCGTCCGCGGCCGGGCGTCCGAGTTGTTGGCGGCTCTGTTCGCGGACGGCATCTTGGATACGGCCGAAATCGAGCGCCGCGGTTTGGCGAAGACGGCGACGCTGCTCGAGCGGGAGGGGGAGGGCGAAACCATCGTGGGGGCCGACGAACTTCTGAGCCCGGCGACGGCCGCGGGGCGGGCGCGCGCGCTGGCCGCCAAGGACACGTCGCTTACCCCCGACGAGGGGCGGGCCGTGGCCGAGGTCGTGGCGTTGAACGTCAAACCGAATCTTTTATACGACGAGGCCGAGACCGAGCGGCGGCGGCGCCAGGCCCGGGCGGCGGTGGACCCGGTCGAGCGCTGGGTGGGGGAGAAAGAGAAGATCGTCGAGCGCAACCAGGTCATAACCCGAGCTCAGATCCGGGCGGTGGCGGCGCTTTATTCCGGTAGGACGATAAGAAATCTGGCCGTGTCTTTGGGCGGCCGGTCGTTGTTGGTCGCGATTATCCTCACCCTTGTGGGGATATTCTTCTTCCGTTATAGGCCGTCGTTATGCGCGCACCCTCGCTATTGGTGGATGTTGGCGGTCGTCCTGGTGGCGTCGTGTTTCGTCTCGCGGGTACTAGCTTTTATTTTAATCAATTATTCGCCGTTGGCGGTATATATATTCGCGGCTTGTTTGGGCGCGATGCTCATAACGCTCTTGGTGGACGTGGGTTTCGGCTTCGTCGTCGCCATAACGCTGGCGGTGCTATCGGGCGTAATGGCCGGCGTGGCCTTCCGGCCGACGCTTATGGCGTTGGCCGCCGCGTCGGCGAGCGTGTTTCTGGTCGCGCACATCCGCCGCCGCACCGACTTCTATCGCGTTTTCGTCGGCATCGCTCTCGCCGCGGCCGCGGCCGCGGTAGGCATAGGCCTCGTCGATATGTCGCCGTGGCGCGACGTCGGCGAGGAGATATGGTGGGGGACGGTACTCGCCGCGGCCAGCGTGGCCATATTGGCGATACTACTGCCGTTGTTCGAGATGACGTTCGACGTCGTGACGGACCTCAAGTTGCTCGAGTTGGCGGACCTCAACCAACCGCTGTTGCGCAAGCTGTTGCTGGAGGCACCGGGCACTTATCACCACAGCATCGTGGTGGGGAGCCTGGCGGAGGTGGCGGCGGCGGCGGTCGGCGCCAACCCCCTTTTGGCGCGCGTGGCCTCCTATTATCACGACATCGGGAAGTTGCGGGCGCCGGCGTATTTCGCCGAAAACACCGGGTCCGAGAACGCCCGCCACGAACACCTGTCCCCCCAGATGAGCAGCCTGGTCGTGGCTTCCCACACCAAACAGGGCGCCAAGATGGCGGAGGAAGCCGGCCTCCCGCCCCCGATTATCGACGCCGTGATCGAACACCACGGCACGAGCCTTATTTCGTTCTTCTACCACGAGGCCTTAAAGTTGGACGAGCACCGGGTATTGGCCGAGGACGACTTCCGCTACCCGGGGCCCAAACCCCACGGCAAGGTCTCCGCCATCGTTATGTTGGCGGACGCGGTGGAGTCCGCGTCGCGCTCCCTCGACGAGCCGACGCCCACCAACATCCGTTCGTTGGTCGAGAAGATCGTGAGCGGCCGCCTGGCCGACGGCCAACTCGACGCCTGCGACCTCACGCTGGCGGAAGTCCACGTCGTGAAAGAGAGTTTGATAAAAGCCCTAAACAGCATATTCCATATCCGACCCACGTACCCCGAGGATGGCCAACAATACGTCGTCCCATATCTGTCTACGCATTCCGCCGAAACTAAGTCGAACTAGCCGGCGACGCCTGGAGGCGTTGATCGCGCGCTACCGACGGCGCTACGGCGTCCCCTCCCGGGCGGTGGTGGAGGTCACGATAGCGGACGACGCTTTGCTCGCCGAGTTGAACCGGAAGTACCGCCGCCGCGACGGCCCCACGGACGTCCTCGCCTTCCCCATAGGGCGGGACCCGGCGGAGCCGGATGAGGTATGGCTGTGGGGCGAGGTTTACGTTTCCGCGGACCGGGCGCGGGAGCAGGCGGAACGAGGGCGTATTTCGCTGGACGAGGAGCTCGCCGTGCTCGTGGCCCACGGCCTCCTCCACTTGGCCGGGCTCGAGGACGATTCGGCCCGGGGCCGCGCCGAGATGGACCGGGCGACGAGGGACCTCATCGCCGGGCCCGCTTAGGAGTTGGGCGTGACCGCCGCCAAGAAGAAGGGATCTGCGAAAAAGGCCTTATTTTGGCGGGAGGGCGGCCTCGCGCGGTCCTTCAACAGCGCGTTGGAAGGCATCGTATACGCGCTCCGCACCCAACGCAACGTCAAGATCCATTTCGTCGTTACGGCCGTGGTTCTGTTCGCCAGCCTATGGTTCTCCATTACCAAGACCGAGCTCATACTGTTGTTGATAACGATCGCGCTGGTCCTTATCACCGAGATGATAAACTCCTCGCTCGAAGTTATCCTGGACCTGGAGGTCGACCGGTACCATCCGATGGCGCGCGTCGCCAAGGACGTGGCCGCGGGAGCGGTCCTGTTCGCGACGTTGAACGCCGTGCTGGTAGGTTATCTTATATTCTTCGAGGCGCTCAAGAGCCCCATCGTGACCACCATCGTGAGCGTACGGCGGACGCCCGAGCACGTGGCGCTGGTCTCGTTGGGCTTGACGGTCCTGCTGGTCTTGGTCTTGAAAGCGATTACGGGCAAGGGGACGTTTCTGCGCGGCGGCCTTCCCAGCGGCCACGCCGCGGCCGCCTTCGGCCTGTGGACCGCCGTGTCGCTTTTAAGTCGGCACCCGCTCATAGCCGCCATAACTTTTATCCTGGCGCTGACGATAGCGGTGTCGCGCGTGCGTTTGGGTATACATTCCTTTCTCGAAGTCACGGCCGGCGCTTTGTTGGGGGTCGGCGTTACGGCCCTCTGTTTTTGGGTATTCACTTAAGGCCGGAAGGATAAGGCGAGGGCGATGTCAGTGGACGAACCTCCATCATTTATAACGGTCGTAGGCTTACTGGTAGCGTACGGAGCTTTCGTCGGCGCGCGGTCGGCGGTGGTAGTGAACGCGGGCCGCGACCGCCGCTCGGCGGGCGAGGGGGCGCGGAGGCCGGGGGTGCCGTGGCCCGTACTAAACGCGCTCTTCGTCGTCGAGGTTTTTTTGTTGATCGCGGCGTCGTACGCGGCGGCGTCGTTTTTGGCGTTCGAGCTGCCGGCGCTGCCTTTGGCCGCGGCGTGGTTGATATGCGCCGCCGCGCTTTACGTGGTGCGCGCGGTGTCGCGGGTGTTATTGCCGCACGGCGCGGCGAAGCTGGTCGGTTACTTCCTCGCGCCGGTGGCGAAGTTCGTTTACCTCTTGTTGTTCCCGCTGACGCGGGGGGCGAAGGTCGTCGCGGTCGCGCTCGCCAAGGTGACGCGCGCCGGCGTGGACCCCGCGGCCGTGTCGCCCGCCGCCGAGGTGGAGGCCGCGGCGGCCCGGGGCGGCGCCCGCTTGGCCCAGGAAGAGCGGGAGATGATCGACGGCATTTTCAGCATTCGCGAGACGGTCGCGCGCGAGGTAATGGTGCCGCGAGTCGAGATGGTAACGGTGGATATCCGCGACCCCCTCGACGAGATAAAGCGCGTCGTCGTCGAGCGGGGTTTTTCCCGCATCCCGGTGGTGGACGAGTCTCCCGACACCGTGCTCGGCATTCTGCACGCCAAGGATATATTCAAACTCGAGGCCACGGGGGGAGACTTGCGGTCCGTACTGCGGGAGCCTTTCTACGTGCCCGAATCCAAACGGGTAAATGAGCTCTTGCGGGAGTTTCGCTCGGCCAAGGTGCAGTTCGCCATCGTCGTCGACGAATACGGCGGCACCGCGGGTTTGATAACCCTCGAGGACGTTTTGGAAGAGATCGTCGGCGAAATCCACGACGAGTACGACGCCGAAGTGAAACTTTTGGAGAAGGTCGGCGACGACGTTTGGCTCGTGGCCGGCCGCATGGACATAGGCGAGTTGAACGAACAGCTCGCCGTCGCCGTCCCCCAAGAAGATTACGAGACGGTGGGAGGCTTTATCTCGTCGTTGTCCGGGAAGGTGCCGGAGACCGGCGAGCGGCTGTCCTTCGAGAACCTCGATTTCTACGTGACCGCGGCCGACGCGCGGAGGGTCAAGCAGGTCCGCTTGACCGTTAGGCCCGAGGGTAAGGGCGAGGCCAAGGATTAGGCTTGACTCGGCGTCGGCGGTAAGTTATTAATCGAAAAACATTTCCCGGGAGCCGCGATTATGCTACGCAGGTTTTTAAAGGTGAACGTCGGCCGCGGGATGCGGCCCGCGCTTTGGGTTTTGACGTTGGCGGCGATGGCCGCGGCCGCGCACGCCCAGGAGGACTTCGTGCCCGAGGGCGAAACCTGGGTTATCGAGAACCCCACCGCCTGGGCGCGGTTGCGCGGCGAATACGCGGCCGGCATCGGCGTCGAGCCGTTCGTCGTGCGGGGCGAAATAGGCGTCCTGGATTATCTGACCGTCGGCATATCGTACGGCGGCGTCGACGTCTTCGGCAGCGCCGCGCCGACGATGAACCCTCGACCGGGATTTCAGGCCAAATTCCGCATCACCAACGGCGGCCCCATCATGCCGGCCGTAGCCGTCGGCTACGACGACCAGGGCCACGGGAAGTACTACGAATTCGACCCCCACCGCGAGGGCCAAAACGTGTACTACGACCGCTACCAATTCAAAGCCAAGGGTTTCTACCTCGTGTTATCCCAGGAGCTCGAGCTTTTGGGCGCGCTGGGCCTGCACCTCGGCGGGTCCTACAACGTAATCGAGGACAAGGACGACAGCGACCCGGACATCTTCGCCGGGTTGGAGAAGTCGTTGGGCCCGCATTTGATGTTGCTGGGAACGTACGATGTGGGCCTTAACGACAACAGCCCGAAGTCGCTCGGCATGGGCCGCGGCTACCTGGACGCCGGCGTCCGGTGGCGCGTTACCGAAAACTTCAACCTCGAGTTCTGGTTCACGAACCTGCTCGAAAACCAGGTCGAAGTTCTCGGCGACGAGGGCGCGTACGCCCGCATGCTCTACCTGACGTATATCGGGTCGTTCTAAAGGGTTACATACGGACATGGCCGTCGGGGCGAAGAAGGTCGTGCTGGAATTCGAAAAGCCGCTCGCGGCGTTGGAGGAACGGCTCGAGGCGCTGCGGGCCGGGGCGACGGAAGGCGACGCCGTCGCCGCGGCCGAGGTGGCCGCGCGCGAAGAGGAACTTGAGAGGCGTCGCGCCGAAATATACGCCAACCTGACGGCGTGGGACCGCGTCCTCCTCGCCCGCCACCCCGACCGTCCCTACACCATGGATTACGTCCGGCGGTTTATCGAAAGGCCGCTGGAGTTCCACGGCGACCGCCTCTTCCGCGACGACCAGGCCATCGTGTGCGGCGTCGGCTGGTTCCGGGGGCGCAAAGTGGTTTGGATAGGTCACGAGAAAGGCCGCAAGACCGCCGACAAGATCGCGCACAACTTCGGCTCGCCCCACCCGGAGGGGTACCGCAAGGCGCTGCGCATGATGAGGTTGGCCGATAAGTTCGGCCTCCCCGTAATTTCGTTTCTGGACACCGCCGGCGCGTACCCGGGCATCGGCGCCGAGGAGCGCGGCCAGGCGGAGGCCATCGCCCGCAACGTCCTCGAGATGTTCAACCTCCGCGTGCCGTTCGTGGTCGCCGTCATCGGCGAGGGCGGCTCCGGCGGCGCCTTCGGCATCGGCGTCGGCAACCGCGTCTTGATGCAGGAGTACGCCTACTACTCGGTCATCTCGCCGGAGGGGTGCGCCGCCATCCTGTGGCGGGACCGGGCGTACGCCCCGCAGGCCGCGGCCGCGATGAAGATCACGGCGCAGGACTTGATGAACCTCGGCGTCATCGACGAGATCGTCGCCGAGCCGGCGTACGGCGCCCACCGCGACTACGACCTGGCCGCGGAGCTTTTGGCCGACGCCCTCGAGCGGCACCTGGCGGAATTGGAAAAGATGTCCCGCGACACCCTCCGCGAGGACCGCCGCAAAAAGTTCCTCGCGATGGGGTTCTTCGAGGAAGGCGGGAAGGGTGACGGCGACTAGCGGGAGCGCCGGCCGCGAGTGCGTCGTAACCCCCCTCCGCGTCCGCTACGCCGAGACCGACGCCATGGGCGTCGTATATTACGGCAACTATTTGGCGTATTTCGAGGACGGCCGCGTGGCTTACCTTCAACGTAAGGGCGTACCCTATTCCGAGATGGAGGCCGCGGGCGTTTATATGCCGGTGGCCGAGGCCTATTGTAAATACCGCGCGCCGGCGCGCTTCGAGGACGAGCTAACGGTCGAGACTTCCGTCGCCGCCGCGGGCCGGGCGAAGGTCCGCTTCGACTACGTCATCAAGCGGCGCGACGAGGTGTTGGCGGAGGGGTATACCGTGCACGCCGCGCGCGGCCGCGACGGCCGGCCGGTCCGCATCCCGGCGGCGTGGGCGGAAAAACTTGGCTTTCCCAAAAGTTGAATTTTGGAAGGAAGACGCCGATGCGCTCCGGACCAAAAAAATTTTTAGTCGCGACGGTAATAATTTCGGCGGCCGCGGGCACGGCGGGCGACTACGGCGAGATCATTGGCAATGACATCCATTCCAACGGGGCTGGG
>CAZLXP010000114.1:0-7809 GCA_964563535.1 uncultured bacterium
CTGGCGCACAGCTTGCATCGCTGGCCGCCGACTTGAAAGCCAGCCGCGCCGTACGGTTGGAGGATATCCTGGATACGTTGGGCGTAGACGTCGACGGAGGTTAACTTTTGCTCTACCTATTGCTGTACCCGTTGCACACCGACATCTCGTGGCTCAATCTCTTCCGCTACGTGACGTTCCGCGCGGCGTACGCGGCCGTGACGGCGTTTTTGATAGCTTTCCTTTTGGGGCCGCCGCTAATCCGGTTCCTCAAGCGCAAGATGGTCGAAGAAATCATACGCGACGAAGTGCCGCGGCGCCACCTGGATAAAGCGGGGACGCCGTCGATGGGCGGCCTTCTGATCCTGGCTGCCGTAATTATACCGACGCTCTTGTGGGCGGATATCACGAGTCGGTACGTGCTCGCCATTCTCCTCGTGACGGTCGCGTTGGGGGCGATGGGTTTCGTCGACGATTATTTGAAACTCGTGGTCAAAAAACCACTGGGGCTGCTGGCGCGGTGGAAGTTTTTCGGCCAGACCGTACTCGCGCTCGCCATCGGCCTTTTCGTTTATCTCTTCCCGCTCGACAACGGCATGACGACCTGGTTGACGTTCCCGTTCCTTAAAAACGTCGCCGTCGACCTGGGCGCCTTCTATATCCTTTTCGTGATGATTACGATCGTGGGTTCGACCAACGCCGTGAACTTAACCGACGGCCTCGACGGCCTGGCCGCCGGCGCGATGCTGTTCTCGGGGGCGGCGTACGCCGTCATGTGCTACGTCGTGGGCCACGTCAATTTCTCGGGGTACCTGCAAGTAATGTACGTGACGGGCGGCGCCGAGCTCACCATATATATGGCCGCTATGGTGGGCGCGTTATTGGGCTTTTTATGGTTCAACAGCTACCCGGCCGAAGTGTTCATGGGCGATACCGGCGCGCTGGCTTTGGGCGGCGGCATAGGTACCGTCGCGATTCTGATAAAACAAGAACTCCTGCTCGTCGTCGTGGGCGGTGCTTTCGTAGTAGAAACGCTGTCGGTTATAATCCAGGTTTTGTATTTCAAGGCCACCGGCGGCCGGCGGGTTTTCAAGATGTCGCCCCTCCATCACCATTACGAGTTGAAGGGGCTCGCGGAACCGAAGATTACCGTTCGGTTCTGGCTGTTATCGGCGATTTGCGCCGTCATCGGCCTTTCGACGCTAAAGATAAGGTGAGCGGATTCTCGGATAAATTGGAGGCCTTTAGGGGCCGCCGCGTCTTAGTGGTCGGGTTGGGTCGGTCCGGCGTCGGCGCGGCGACGGTTCTCGCCCCCGTCGCCGGCACGGTCGTCGGTTGCGACGAGAAACCGCTTGAGGAATTGGACGCGGGCGCGGCCGCGCTCGCCGGCGCCGGCGTGGAACTGCGCCCTGGCGAACAGGGCCCGGCGTTGCTCGAGGATATGGACCTCGTCGTCCGGAGCCCCGGCGTTCCTTGGGAGGCGCCGCTCATCGTCGCCGCGCGCGAGCGAGGACTTGAGGTCATCGGCGAGTTGGAGTTGGCTTATCGGCTACTCGTCACCGACCGCGTCGTGGCCGTTACCGGTTCCAACGGGAAGTCGACGACGACGGCTCTTGTGGGCGAGATGTTCCGGCGCGCGGGCGAGGAGGTGGTCGTCGCCGGCAATATCGGCGTGGCGCTCACGGCCGTGGTGGCGGACCTCGAGCCGACCGCGGCGGTCGTGGCCGAGGTTTCATCGTTCCAACTGGAAGATGCCGTAACGTTCAGGCCGCGGGTGGCCGTGTTGCTCAACCTCGCGCCGGACCATCTGGACCGGCACGGCTCGCCGGCGGCGTATTACGGAATGAAGTGGCGTCTATTCGAGAACCAGCGGCGGGAAGACTACGCCGTCCTCAACGCCGACGACGAGTCCTCCTCCAATCGGGACCAACTCGGGGCGTCGGTGTTGTTGTTCGGCCGGAGCGCAGGGCCGGGCCCCGGCGTATGGGTCGCCGGGGACGACGTCGCGTACGACGTCCGCGGGCGGCGCGGGACGTTGATGCCGGTTCGCGACATCCGGTTGCCCGGGCCCCATAATCTCTCGAACGCCATGGCGGGCGCTTGCGCGGCGTTGGCGATGGCCGTGCCGGCGGCGGCCGTGGCGGAAGCGCTACGCGATTTCGAGGGGTTGCCGCACCGCCTCGAATTCGCCGGCGAGGTGCGGGGCGTGCGTTACGTTAACGATTCCAAGGCCACCAACGTCGCGAGCGCGCTCACGGCGCTGGCGACTTTCGGCGAGCCGATAGTATTGATCGCGGGCGGCAAGTCGAAAGGCGGCGATTTTAAGGCTTTGGCGGCCGCGGCTCGCGATAGGGTCAGGGTCGCGATACTTTACGGTACCGCGCGGGACGAACTCGCGGCCGCGTTCGAAGGGGTCGTCGAGCTCGAGCGCGCGGATACGATAAAGGAGGCGGTGGCGAAGGCGGCGGCGCTGGCCCGGCCGGGCGACGTCGTGCTGCTCTCGCCGGCCTGTACGTCGTGGGACCAATACCGCGACTTCGAGGAACGGGGCGACGATTTCAAAAGGGCCGTCGCCGACCTAATGGGGGAGGGCCGTTAGGGAATGCGGCGTTCGTTGGTCTGGACGTTGGTGATAGTTTCGCTCGCGCTGGCTACGGTGGGCGTACTCATGGTTTTTTCGTCGAGCGCGGCTCTGGCGTACGTGAAATACGAAAGCGACAGCATGTACTTCCTCAAACGGCACGTGGTCAATTTGGCGGTAGCTCTGGCGGTCGGCGGGTTTTGCGCGCTGGTCGATTACCATTTATGGCAGCGGCTCGCGTGGCCGGCGGCGATTATCTCGGTTACGTTGTTGGCAACGACGCTCGTCGTCGGCGTAGGGAGTTACGCGGCTCCCGTTCACCGGTGGCTCAAGGTGGGCCGGTTCTTCCTCCAACCCTCCGAGCTCGCGAAATTGGCGACCGTGTTCGCGCTGGCGAAGTACGTCACCCGGCGCGGGCAACTCGAAACCCCGTACGAGAAATGGCTCCCCCTCGGCGCGGTGGTTTTGATGTTCGCGACGGTGGCGGCCCAGCCCGATTTCAGCATGGCGTTTCTTATCGCCGCCACGGCGTTCGTTATGCTCTTTCTCGCGGGGGTGCGGCTCAGGTATATCGTCGGGGCCGGAGCGCTGGTGGCTCCGCTTTTGGGAATCATGATTTCCGCCCATAAATATCAAGTTTCGCGGCTGATATCGTACGTCGACCCGTGGCGTTACGCCCGGGGCCGCGGCTACCAGATCATACAATCGCTGATCGCGCTGGGTTCGGGGGGCCTTATCGGAAAAGGGTTGGGCGCGAGCAACCAGAAGCTGTTCTATTTGCCGCAATCGCACACCGACTTCGTATACGCCATATTGGGTGAGGAGTTCGGCTTCGTCGGCAGCGCCGCGGTGTTGGCCGCGTTCGCGATTTTGGTTACGGCCGGTTTCAAGACCGCGGCCCGGGCCGGCGACGTCTTCGGCAGGTACTTGGCGGCGGGGTTGACCACGCTCATAGGTTTGGGCGCCGCGGTGAACCTCTGCGTCGTTACCGGGTTAATACCTACGACCGGGATCCCGCTGCCGTTTATTTCTTACGGCGGGACGTCGCTCGTCGCCACCTTCGCCGCCGTCGGCATTTTGGTCAATATCGCGCGGCGTTCCGGCGTCGATAGCGGCTTTGGCTACGCCCGGCGCGACTTTCCGCCGGCGTCGCTGAGCGGGACGTTCGTAGATTACGTATGACGAAATGACGCGAATCGAAGAAAGAATCGACGTCGTCATAGCCGGCGGCGGAACCGGCGGCCATCTCTTCCCCGGCCTCGCGACGGCGCAGGCGATAACCGCCCTGGCGCCGCGAGCGGCCATCACCTTTGTCGGCACCGGGCGACCGGTGGAGGAGCGCGCGCTGGCCGGAAAATCTTACGGATACCGCGTTTTGCGGGCGCCGCGGCTCGAGCGGAGTTTGCACCCGCGCAACCTCGTTATGCCCATCAGGTTCTTTTGGGCCGTGGCTCGCGCCGGCCGTTTATTACGGGAACTTAAGGCCGCGCTGGTAATCGGGACCGGCGGTTACGGCAGCGCCCCGGTGGTCGCGGCGGCGTGGCTCAAGCGAATACCCACCGTGATTTTGGAGCAAAACATCATACCGGGTTTAACGAACAGGTTGCTGTCGCGCGTAGCCGACCTCGCTTGTCTAACCTTCGAGCCGTCGCGGGATTGGCTTGCCGGCGGCGCCAAAGCCGTAGTCACCGGCAATCCCATACGCGAGGTCCGCGACGCCGACGACGCAGCCGGCGCCCGCGCGCGGCTTGGCCTCGACGCCGCGACGTTCACCGTGTTCGTCTTCGGCGGGAGCCAGGGCGCGCGGCGCCTCGTGGATGCGACGAGGGCGGCGCTAAGCGAGTTGGCGGGCCTGCGTTTACAGTTCGTCGTTCAAACCGGCGACGACGCCGCGCTCGAGGTGCCGCTGGCGTGGGCGGAGCGCCTCGTCGTTCGGCCCTTCTTCGACCAAATTTACGACTGTTACCGGGCCGCGGATGTGGTGGTGTGTCGCGCGGGGGGCGGCATGGCGGAGGTCTTGGCCTTCGGCAAGCCGATGGTTCTGGTACCCTATCCCTTCGCGGCCCACGGCCATCAGCGGCGCAACGCGGCCTATGTGGAACAGGAGGGCGCCGCGATTGTCGTCGAGGATGAAGACCTCGACGGCGCGGCGTTAGCGGCGCTTATAGTCGAGCTGGAGGGCGACGCCGGCCGTCGGGCCACGATGGCCCGGGCAAGCCGCGAGCTCGGCCGGCCTGACGCGGCCAACCAGGTCGCCGCGGAAGCGTTAGCGCTGGTAGGATTAAAAACGTGATGGATTTCGGGCCGGTAAGGAAGATCCATTTGGTCGGCGTAGGCGGCGCCGGGATGTGCGGCTTGGCGGAGATACTTAACAACTTGGGGTTTGACGTATCCGGTTCCGATATCAGGCCGAGCGCCGTTACGGCACGCCTGCGCGGCCTGGGCGTAAATGTTTACGAGGGCCATGCCGCCCGGAATGTGGGCAGCGCCGAGGTAGTCGTGGTCTCCGCCGCGATACCGGCCGACAACGCCGAAGTGCTCGAGGCCCGGCGCCGCCGCATCCCCGTCATACCGCGGGCCGAGATGTTGGCCGAGCTGATGAGGTTGAAGAAAGGAATCGCCGTGTGCGGCACCCACGGCAAAACGACGACGACGTCGATTTTGGCGACCCTTTTGGCCGAGGGCGGCCTGGAGCCCACTTTCGTCATCGGCGGCCGGTTGAACCGCATCGGCACGCACGCCAAGTTGGGGGAGGGGGAATATTTCGTCGTCGAGGCCGACGAGAGCGACGGCTCTTTTCTGAAGCTCTCGCCCATATATGCGATATGCACCAACGTGGACGAGGACCACCTGGATTATTACGGCACCTTTGAACGCGTGCGCGAGGTTTTCGCCGAATTTTTAAATAAGGTCCCCTTCTACGGCCTGAATCTGGTATGCGCCGACGACCCCGGCGTCGCGAGTATTATGGCGCGCCTCTCGAAGCCTACGATGACGTACGGCACGGCGCCGGGATGCGACGCGGTCATCTCGAACGTCGTGGGCGAAGGTCTTAAGACGTCGTTCGAGCTGACGTTGAGGGGTGAACGACTTGGTCGGTTGACGATAAATTTGCCCGGCGAACACAGCGCCTTGAACGCCGGCGCCGCGGCGGCGCTCGCGCTCGTAATAGGCGTAGGTTTCGAGACGGTTCGAAAAACGTTGGACGAATTCGAAGGAGTTGAGATGCGCTTCCAACGGTTGGGCCAGGTGCAAGGTTCGGTGACGGTGATGCACGACTACGCGCACCACCCGCGGGAAATAGAGATGATGTTGGCTGCGTTGCGCCAGGCTTACCCGGGGAGGCGCCTCGTGGCCGTATTCCAACCGCACCGTTTTACGCGCACCCGCGACCAGCTGCAAAATTTCCCGCGGGCGCTGGCGCCGGCCGACGTCGTGATCGTCACCGGCATCTATCCGGCGGGAGAGGTGGCCATCGCGGGCGTTTCGGAAGAGGGTATCGTCGCCGGCCTTATCCACCTCGGGCACAAAGACGTGCACCACATTCCGAACAAGGCCGACATCCCGTCCCGCGTGGCGGCGGTGATGCGGCCGGGCGACGTGATCGTACACGTGGGGGCGGGAGACGTGTGGAAGGTGGCCGAGGATGTATTGCGTTTCCTTACCAATTGACGGCGGCGCCGGCCGGTGGCAGGACCGCGTCGAGGGCTCCGTGGCGGAGGGCGTGGCGCTCGCCCGCCATACGACGTACCGCGTCGGCGGCCCGGCGAAGTACGTCGTCGTCCCGGCCACGGTGGGCGACGTTTACGAAGTATTCGCGTCGGGGGAGAATGTCTTCGTATTGGGTTCCGGCAGCAACGTGCTTTTCGCCGACGCCGGCTTCGACGGCGTCGTCCTCAAGATATGCCATACGTTGGCGCATGTTTCGATTCACGACGGCGAGGTAGTCGTGGGAGCCGGGCGCCTGTTGCCGTCGCTGGTAAGCAGTTGTGTCGAGGTCGGTTTGTCCGGAATGGAGTGGGCCGTGGGGATACCGGGTACGGTAGGAGGCGCGGTTTGCACGAACGCCGGGGCCTTCGGCTCCGCGATGTGGGATTTCGTCGAATACCTAGACGTAATCGCGGCCGACGGTTCGCCTAAGCGGTTCGGCGGAGGCGACGTCGAGCACGGCTACCGCTTCGCCCGTTTTCCCGTTTCGGGCCCGTTGGCGGTTACGGGAGTGGCGCTCCGGCTAAAGCCGTCGGACGCGAGGCGGGTATACGAGCTTACAGAGCGGTACAGGGCGCGGCGCGGCGAAACCCAGCCCGTCGGCTTGGCGTCGGCCGGTTGCGTATTTAAGAACCCGTCCCAGGGCCCTTCCGCCGGCGAATTGATAGATAAGGCCGGCCTTAAGGGGTTGGCGCGCGGCGACGCGGTCGTCTCGACCAAGCACGCCAATTTCATCGTAAACGAGGGGGGCGCCGTCGCCGCCGATATCTACGGCCTTATCGAAGAGATTCGGAGGAAGGTCCGGGACGCATACGGCGTAGCGTTAGAACTCGAAATCCAACTCGTGGGCGACTTCGGGAATGATTGATAACGCGGATATGGGGCGAGCGGCGCGGCTCGGGCGACCGGGGCGACGGAAGCGGCGGCCGGCCGCCGGCGCCGTTAAGAAGCGTTTAGGGGCCGCGGCGGCGGTTTTGGCGGCGGCTTTCGTGGCGGCGTGGCTCGTCTACGCGTCGGCTGCGTCTTCGCCCTGGCGGCTGGGCCGATATACGGTAAGAGGGACTTCGTATATGACGGCGCAAGAAGTACTCGCGGCGGCAGGTTTGCAAGCCGGCGATAATTTGTTTTGGGCTGACCTGACGAAGGCCGAGGATGCCCTTTGCCGCCACCCCCGCATATTACGCGCCGACATCCGTCGGCGGTTGCCGGGGGAGGTCGTAATTACGGTGGAAGAACGGCCGGCGGCGGCGGCCTTAATATTGAATAACACGTTATATAAGGTCGCGGCCGACGGCGTCGTGCTGGAGCCGATGGCGGCGGGATATGAAGATTTGCCGGTACTCGTGGGTACGCGGTTCCGCGCGGCCGGCGACGTTTTAGGCAAAAAGGTGGACCGCGGCGAAGTGGTCGGCGCGCTAAAGACGTTAGACGCTCTTAACCGGGTAGATCCGGCTTGGGCCGCCGCGGTGGAACATGTTGACATTAACGAGCGAGTCGTCGTCCTGGCGGCCGGGCGTTACAACGTCAGGTACGGCGGCGGC
>CAZLXP010000115.1:0-7741 GCA_964563535.1 uncultured bacterium
ATAACGACGGAGCGCGGCGGCAGGAGGTCCGGGTCTTGCGTTTGAAGCGCGTCGGCCAGCTGGTCGATGGGTATGACCTCGTAACCGTTGCGTGCGATATAGTCGAGCTGGGCGCGAAAATCGCCGTACGAGACCTCGTATTTATTGGCGGGGAACGGCTGAAAGCGGTGGTACATCAATATGACGCACCGTTTTTCGCCCGCGCCGTAGCCCCCGGCGAACAGGCTGGCGCGCGCGTAGCGCTCGAGTTCGTCTCCGTTCACCGCCAGCGCGTCGAACGTACCGGCCGGGCCCTCCGGCTCGAGCGGCAGCCACAGCGGCTTGTCGTCGGCGGAAGCCCAGGCGTCGAAGGGGACTTCGGCCGGCGGGAACGGCTGGTATTCGGTTCCGGCGGCGAAGCTGTCGATGGTGAGCAGGGACAAGTCGCCGGTGGCGGGGGCCTGTTCGCCGGCGGTCGAATAAGCGTCCCTGGGCGCGTCGGTTTGCCCGAGAGCGCGGCCCGCCGGGGCGTACGCGGCGAGCAAAACTATAGCGCCGCCGAAAATCCCCAACCGGCGCCCGACGGCCGAACCCGGGCGGGGCCGCCGGCTTTTATTCGATGACATCGACGGCGTCTTCTCCGTACGTCGTTACCTCGGCTTCGGGTGCCGTCTCCTCCGGCTTGGCGGACAATTCGTCTATATGTTGTTGGGCCAGCGCCACGTAGGCGGAGGAGTCGGATAGCTCCATGAACTTCCTGAAGTGCCGCACCGCCCGGGTTTTTTCGCCAATTTTCTCGTACGCCAGCGCGACGTTCCAGTGGGCGTCGGCGAAGTTGGGTTTTATAGCCAGGCACTTGTTGTAGTATTTTATGGCGTCGTCATAGTATTCGCGCTCGAAGTAGACGTTGGCGAGGTTGTTATACGCCTTGAAGTAATTGGGGAGGCCGTCGAGGGCGGCCTCAAACTCTTCGATGGCGGACATATACAGGCCCATGCGTTTGTAGACGATGCCCAGGTTATTGTGGGCCAGGGCGTTGCGCTCGTCGCTCGCCAATACTTTCCGGTACTCCGCGAGCGCGCCCTCGTAATCCCCCTTGGCGGCGAGCTCGTTGCCCCGCTCCAGCCAGCCTTCGATTTCCCCTTTTTCCTCGTCGGCTACGGGGCGGCCGGGGAAGGAGAACGTCATAAGGAACAAAACCGCCGTAACCGTTACTACGGCCGCGAATTTTTTCGGCATGGCTAAACCTCTTGCTTTAGGCGTTTGGTCTTGATGACGTCGAGGCGGCCCGTCTCACATAAACGCAGGAAGGCGTCGACTACCGCCGGGTCGAATAGCACGCCCCGATGGCGACTTATTTCCTCGGCGGCTTCCCCTTTCGAGCGGGCCTTACGGTAGCGCCGGTCGGTCGTCAAGGCGTCAAAGGTGTCGGCCACGGCTACGATGCGCGCGAGGAGGGGGATATCCTCGCCGGCGAGGCCGTCGGGGTAACCCGAGCCGTCGTATTTCTCGTGATGGTAGCGGACGACGGCGACGGCGTTCCGGAGCAACGGGATGTCTTGCAGAATGTTGACGCCTATCAAGGGGTGTCGGCGCAGCTCGGCGAGTTGTTCCTCCGTAATGCCGTCGGGCATCTTTAGAATTTCCTCCGGGACGCCGAGATACCCGACGTCGTGAAGCACGGCGCCGAAGAGCAGGTCTTGCCGCTGGTCTTGTTTCAAGCCGAATTCGTCCGCGAGGGCGGAGGCGTAGAGCGTTACGCGTTCGGTGTGGCCGCGCGTATATTTATCCTTGGCCTCGATGGCCGATATGAGCGCGCGCACCAGGCCGCCGTAGTTTTTCTTGGTCTTCGCGACCAGGCGGCCGGTCTCGATGCTGACGGCGGCGAGGTTCACCAGCGCGCCCAAAAGGCGGAGCTCGTCGGCGCCGAAAGCCCGTCCGGTTATCTTCGTTCCCAGGCCGACGATCCCGATTAAACGGTTTTTGAAGCGCATGGGGGCGAGGGCGGCAATGCCTTGCTCGACGAAAGGCTCGATTTGCCGGCGGTCGCGGTCTTCGAGTTCCGCGGCGAGCGCGCCGACGAGCGCCGGGCCGGCCTGGGCGTCGATTAATTCCGCCAGCCCCAGCGGGGGCAGCGTCAGCTTGTGCAGCGTCTCGGCGTCGATGCCGCGCGCGGCGCCGACCTCGAAGCTGCCGTCGGGGGCGCACAGCAACACGACCGCCCGGTCCGTGCTGAATTGCCCCGTTGCCATCATGAGCAGCGTCGGCAGCATTTTTTCGGTCTCGAGGGCTTCGGCCAGGTTTTGGGAGACGGCGAAGAGCGTCTCCATCTCCATAACCTTGCGGCCGATCTCTTTGGCGGCGCCGGGCGACTCGCCGCCGGGGCGGCCCGTCGACAAGTGCCTGTCGAGCGCCAGGTTGAGCGACGTCCCCAGATACCGGAGGAGGCGTTTCTCGTCGTGGGTGACGGCGCGGCCGTCCTTTTTTTCGCCCACCACCAGTACGGCGATCGCTTTTTCGGCGGGCCCCAGCGGCAGTAGGAACCGGGCGCCGCTTTTGGCGGCCCATTTGGCTAAGCCGCTGTCGCGGGAGGCGAGTTCTTCCGCGGCGATTATGCCCTGGCCGGGCGGATAGCGGGCCAAGGACGATTTGACGTCGTCGTCGGCCGGCGGGAAGTCGCCCCGCGCCGCCGCCGCGGCCAGGCCGACGTCTTCGTCCAGCGGTACGAACGCGCATTGCCCTAAGGCGAGGTAATTCGCGGTCACGTCGACGATCTGAGTTAATTTCCGATTGATATCGCGGTCGGCGCCCAGGATGTCGGCGTACGCGGCGAGGAGCGCGAACAGCGCGTGCGTAACGCGCGGTCCCGACGGGCCCGCCGCTTCCGTCGTGGCCCCGGTGAGCTCCTCCAGGCTGGGCGGCCGGGGGAGCTTTCCTCCCCGGAACCGTTCGACCGCCTGGTCGACGTCGTCGGCGACGATGAAGTAGTCGAGCACGTCCAGCGTTTGGAAAACGGCCAGGATTTTGTTTTGCATCTTGACGAAGATGACGTCGCCGTTTTTTTTGCGCATCTCGCCGACGGCGGATAGAAAAGCTCCCATCCCGGCGCTGGAGATAAAATCCACCGCCTCGAGGTCGAGGACGATGCGGTATACCTTTTCCTTGAGGCAGGCGTCGAGCAGGCCTTGGATCCCGGCGGAACCCTCTACTCCCAAAGCGCCCGCGACCTTAAAGACGTGGATGCCGTCGGGCGTTCTCCTCACTATTCTTATGGCGAGTTCTTTGGCCATGGCGTTCTTTGGGGCGAACGCGGGATGGAAGGCAGGTATTTTATAAGCTCGAGGATGTTCTCCCCCCCCTGGCGGCGATAAAGAATCTCGTCCATGCAGGCTTCGATGATGTGCATCCCTAGGCCGCCGTCCTGTTCGGTCTCGATGATTTTCGCGATGTCTTTATCTTTCAACGACGACGGCTCGAAGGCGCCCCCTTCGTCGCGAATGGTGACGACTAGTTTGTCGAGCTCGACCGCCAGCTTGACGTCGATGTAGTGGTTGGGGTTGTTGGCGTAGGCGTGTTCGATGACGTTGGCGCACGCCTCGTAGATGGCGAGCTCGACCTCGAACACGGCGCGCTCGTCGAAGCCGAGGGCGTGGGCGATGTACGAAGCCCACTTCCGCACTTTTTCGAGTTGCGGGATGGCGCTTTTGATGCGGAACTGGTATTCCCGTTCGGCCATTTTACTTTTTGGGCGCTAGGGTGCCGTTTCGCCGGAGGCGGAAGCCGCGGCCGCCGCTACCAGCGAGGCCTTGGCCGGCGCGCCGGGGGGCTTGAGCGTAATGGCGAGCATGGTCATGTCGTCTTGCTGCGGCCGGTCTCCCACGAAGGCCGCGATCTTTTGCAATATGGCGTCGGTGATCTCGCGCACCGGCGCGGCCCGTTTCTCCGCCAACGTCTCGAGCAGGCGGTCCATGCCGAATTCCTCGTCGTTCTTGTTCAGGGAATCCATAATGCCGTCGGTATAGACGAAGATCGTATCCCCCTCCTCGAGCGGCAGCGTCGCCTCCTCGAGGCGGTCGTCGAAAAAGGTCCCCGCCATGAACCCCACCGGCCTTCCTTGCGTTTTGATTATTTCGTAAGGCACCGGGCCGGTTTTCTTGACGATAATCAGCGGGTTGTGCCCCGCGTTGGCGTAGCTGAAGGTGCGGCGCTCGACGTCCAGGACGCCATACAGCACGGTGACGAACATGCCCTTGTGGATGTCGGGCGCGATGATGTCGTTGGCGCGGATGAGAACTTCGCGGGGCGACAGGTGCTGGCGGGCCTGGGCGCGTATGACGCTCCGCGCGACGCCCATGACCAACAGGCCGGGGACCCCCTTGCCCGATACGTCGGCGATGACCACGCCCACCCTCCTCGGGTCGATGGCGAGCAGGTCGAAGTAGTCGCCGCCCACCTCGGTGGCGCTCTCGCATACCGCGGCCACCTCCACCGCTTCCACCTCGGGGAATACCGTGGGCAGCAGGCTCTGCTGGATCCCGCGCGCGATCTCGAGCTCTTTGGACATCCGCTCTTTCTCGACCAGTTCCTCGCGCGCCCGGGCCAGGCGGGAGGTCATCTCGTTCAACGTCGACGAGAGTTGGCCGATTTCGTCGCGGCCGGACACCTTTACCCGGACGCTGAGGTCGCCTTCGCCGATGCGCCTCGCGCCCTCGGCGAGTCTTTTTACGGGCGTGGTGACGAAGCCCGAGAGGATGACGGCTACGACGCTGCCCAGCGCGCTCACGATGACCGCGATGACTATTATCTGGAAACGAGCCGAACCGATGGCTTTTTCGATCTTGCCCTTGGAGGAGCGGATGTAGACCCGGCCTATGTCGGAGACCTGGCCTTCGTACGTCCGTTTAATGGGCGCGTTTACGATGAATATGTCCTCGCCCTCCGCGATCGACTCCTCGGGGTCGAGATATTCGATGTCGGGGACGGGCGCGAGGCCCCGGGGCGGGCTGAAATGGGTCCTTATTTTCGTCACTTCCGGGTGGGCCAGGATCGTGCCGTAGCGGTCCACGACCACGATGCTTTCGATATCCGGGTCGCGGGACATCATTTCGCGCAAAAGCTTTTGGAAGGTCAACTCGGGGTCGGGCTCCAGCATGGTCCGTTCCGAGGAGGCCGCGATGCTGCGCGCTTGGGCGAGCACCCGCAACTCGACTTCGCGCGTCAGGGCTACTCTCTCGTGGCGGATGACGATAAAGCCCGTGACGGTGACCAGCGTCAGCACGAACGCGACGGCTACGGCCGCGGTTTTCGTCCGCAGCGACGACAGTATGTTTATCAATCTTCGCATTGTTTTAAGGGGCAACCACCTTTAAAATTCGCCGCGGCCGGCCGCGACGCCCGGCGCGCGCGCCTTACCTGATTTGGTCGATTTCGGTTTCCGCCTTCTTTATATAGCGTTGCAACTTTTCGTTGCCCGGGTCGAGGGCCAGCGCTTGCTGCCATACCCTGATGGCCGCGGCCAGCGACCCCCGCGAGTAGAAGTCGAGGCCCTGGTAGAGATAAGCCTCGACCAGCTTCGCCCGCGCGGCCGCGTAATCGGGATATTGTTTTACGATGTTCAAGAGTGCGCGGGCCGCTTCGGCCACGCCGCCGCGGCCGAGCACGGCGCTCGCCTCCCGGTATTTTTCGACCACGTCGGCCGGTATTTCCGGCGCGGGCGTCGGTTCCGCGGCCGTTTCGGTGGCGGCGGCGAGCAGCCGTTGCGTTTCGGCCAGCAGGTTGCGGGCGCGGTCGTGGTCGGGGTGGGCGGCCAGGATCTCGCGGTATATGTTTATGGCGGGGCGGTACGCGCCGCGGCGCCGGTAATACTGGGCCCGGGAGAGGAGTTCGGCGATGCGTTCATCCTCGGCTTCGCGGGCTGTCTCCTCTTCCTCCAGTTTGTCGACCCTCTCCAGCGACTCGGTGGCCAGGAAGTCTTGGGGAACCACCGCCAAAGCGTTGCGGTAATCCTCCCGCGCCCGTTCCCACTCCTTCTTTTCGATGGATGCGGCCCCCGCGGCCATATGCAGGTGGTACCTGGCCCGGATCCAGTATTGGCGCGCCGCGCGGTTGTGCGGGTCCCAGTACAATACGTCCGCGAACCGCCGGGCCGCCAATTCGTAATTCCCGGTTTCGAAGTAGCTTCGGCCTTCCGCGAGCCATTCTTCGGTTTGGCGGCGGCGTTCGCCGCGGCTCGGGATGCGGCGGCCGGGGTTGACCGATATTGAGAAATAATGCGACGACCCGAACTCGCGGGTCGCGAAGCTGTAATCGAAGGAGAGGAGGTCCGTATTGACGCCGACGCCGGCCACGGGTTGGGTGCCGACGGCGCCGGCGCGTGCCGCCAATACTGACGCCACGACGAACTCGCAGCCGACGGCCGCCGCCGACGGTTCCGAAAAGGGCAGCGAGAACGTCAGGGCCAGCCGGTGGCGGCCGACGTCGCGGGCCCACAGCGCGCCGGCGCTGGCGCGCACGGGTTCGCGATATCTTCCGGTGAAGATGTCCCTTTGCGTCGCGACCAGGTTTCGGGCCGTCAGGCCCAACGCCACGGTGCCGGCGGCGTATTCCAAATCCGGCGCCACCGCCAACGGCCGGAGATAGACGCCGGCGTCGGCGCCGAAGGTCTGGTAATCGATTTGGGGCGCCGTGAGATGACGTTCGTAGTTGACGGCGGCGCCGAGCGCGAGCCACGACGTCGCCCCGATGCCGTAACCGCCGGCGAGCCGATCGTCGTGGTAGACGTATTTACCGAGGTAGTGGCCGTCGGGAGTGTATCGTTCCACTTCGCCGACGCGCACGGTCCCGAAACCGGCCGCGACGGTCCCGTAGTCGCCCAGGGGGAACGCGCCCCCCACGACCTCGAGGGCCGTTCGCGGCGACGGGTAAACCTTATGGGTGAACGCAACCTCCAGCACCGGCAACTCGGCTAAGGCCGCGGGGTTGGCCTCCAGCGCGTAAAACCCCAGGTCCAACGCCGGGTTATATCCCAACGCCGCCCCCCGGGCGTTGGCGAAGGTTACTCGCTCCGCGTTGGCGATGCCGCCGGTGGTAAGGCAACATAGGACCATCAGTATTTTCCGATAGGGTATAGAGTTCGATGACATCTCTCGCGGCGTTGCGAGCGTCCGTTCATGTTCTATCTATTTACGACCGCGACGAACGTATCCCGGTGGGGTTTGCCTCCCAGGCCCACGTCGAGTACTATCAGGTAAGGGCCGGCGGCAACGATTTCGCCGTCGTTGTCCCGGCCGTCCCACCGGTCTTGGCCGCGATAGGGTCCCTGGGCGCGGGCCTCCCGTTCGACTAACGTACGTACGTGGTTCCCGTCGAGGTCGTATACGTTGAGCGAGATAACGGCGTCGGCGGGAAGGGAATAGGCGAGGTAGACCTCGGCGGCGCCGGCCACGAACGGGTTCGGGTAGGCGAAAAGGCCGAAGTCTTCGTCCGCACCGGCGGCCCCCGAGCCGCAAGCCAAGATAGTCAAAAATAACAGGTACTTCCGAACGTTATGTTTATACATTTTCCTTATATAATAAACTACCACAAAAACCTACTCGTATCAATATTTATCACATTTTTATAATCTTTGCAAATTAACCGGCGTAAAATACGAACGCCCCGCTGTTGTGGCGGGGCGTTCAGGCCGCATGATAACCGATTTCAGCGAGTTACCACCATCTTCTTCGTCGCGACGTCGGTCCCGGCGGTCAGGCGATACAGGTAT
>CAZLXP010000116.1:0-7735 GCA_964563535.1 uncultured bacterium
CAAGCGCCTCGTGCCGATCTGCGAACTGTTACTCACCAGGAACGCGAAGTGGTGGCCGTAAGTTTGAAGTTCGACGCCGGCGGCGAAGCAATCCGCCGGGCCCGTGCGTTCGTTATCGCGGGCGAAGACGGGGTAATATTCGCCTATGACGGCGACGCGTTTGAGCGGGCCCTCGCGGTCGAAACCGGCCGCGACGCCGAAGCCGCCGCCAAGCCGTTCCTCGTAGCCGTCGTACCCGACGACCAGCGCCGGCGAAATTACCTTTAGCACCGGTTCGCCTTCTACCGCGAGGCTATAGAAAAAATTCTGGCGGCGGTCCTCCGCTTCGGGCAAACGGTAGCTGAAGAATTCGACGCCTATCTTCGCCGCGACGAGCCGCCGGTAGCGCCCGGTGTAGCTTGCGCCGACCTTGTATTCTTTTTGGAATAGCGTAAGGGCAGGCTCGAGCTCGAGCCCGCGCCGAGGGGCTCAGCGGAAGCCGAGGCCTACGTTTGCACCCTTTGCCATCCCCAGGACCGTGCCGGCAGGCTCATCGGCGACGGGGCCGTAGAAGCGGTGCTGGATTTCGATGACCGCGTTGGCCGCCTCGAGCCCCGACGGCGTCGTTAAGTTTAGCATGTCGCGCTCGAAAGCGGCCGTCGGGGCCGCCGCCGCGGCGACGGCGAGCGTACTCGCGACGTATATTATTTTTTTCATGGTGCCTTCCCGTTAATAGCGCGGCGATTATAAATTTATTTATAAGTCAATTAAAGTAAATTTTGGTACCCGGGCGTCGCGGGGCCGCGTATGGCGGCGGTTTTGGCTGGCCGGCGGCGCCGCTAAAAAATAAAGACTACACGCGGATAACGATTATTTAATTATCCTGTTCGCCGGGTTAAATCGCGTCACGATTGGGCACTACGAATAATTTGGGCACTACGTAATCGGCGATATCCTATCCGGTCGGAGTACGGCCACGTTTGGCGGGGATTATAACAACGTCGGCTCGCGGCGTCAATTACGGCCTCGACCCTCCTACTATCGGGGCGCCGCCCGTAAGAGTCCGTAAATACTTTTTAGGAACGCCGGGAGGCGAAAATCCTAAAGCGCGTGAATAATTTTTAGGCGAAAAAGCCGCTCGTTTGGACGTGGATATTAGAAATCCCAATCGGGTTTCGGGTCGGGCAATCGAAGTATCGCGTCCGGCGACTCGAGGGAAAGGGTGGTTCCGCCGATATTCCCCGAACGAAAAAGCCACCCGGATGGGTGGCATTATTGGTAAGGTTATTTATTTTACCGATATAGTGCTTTGACCTTCCCTAGCGAGGCCGGGGCGACTTTCTGGCCGGGGTACGGGCAGTGTATTTTCCATATCCGGCCGTTCAGGCACGTTGCCACCCAAAGATACCCGTCGGAATAACACATCCCCAGCGGACCTGCCTCGGGGGCGAGAAAAGACGATACGAGCGAACCGTTTGTATTATAGCCCCATACAAACCGATAGCTACCGGGATCTCCGCCGTAAACGACCCCGTTTCGCCAGTCCCACGCCAGGTCCATTAAACCCCCGGTGGCGACTTTGAACGATGACATAATGCTGCCCGTCGTCAGGTTATTCCGGTAAATGTGCGGGACAGACGGATTAATCACGCTGGTGAAAAACGCCGAAGGATTAAGGCCGCCGTCGCCGGTGGTGTGGAGGGCTAAGCCGCCGTTCATGTCATGACCTACCGGAATGGACTTATAGATAGTCATAGGGTTATTCGAGTCACAAACTAGGACTCTGTCGTATATGGCGTCGCCCATCCATAAGTAACCGCCGGCCTGGTAACACAGACCCCGCGTCGTGTACCCGAGGTAGGACTGCATCGTTTGATGGATGGAGCCCGTTTCTGCGTTCATACGGTAGATGTAATAAGGAGAAGTATTGCACCAAACCCAAAGATATTGCGGCCCCGGCCCATAAGCGAGGGCATAGGGTTGGCTCGCCGGCGAGCGAAAAGAGGCGACGACGTCTCCTAACGCGCCAAAAGCAACGGCCGCCGTAATGACGTAACCGGCGGCTAGCATTAAAACCTTTCGCATCTTCCGTCCTCCTCCGGATTAATTTGGAAATCTATGTGGCGAAATTACCTGCGTATATTTTAGTATAGTGCCTAGAGTTGTCAAGCGTTTTTTACGTTTAAGCCGTTAAATTAGAAATCCCAATCGGGTTTCGGGTCGGGCAATCGAAGCGTCGCGTCCAGCGCCTCCAGGAGTTCGGGCGGCCCCGAAATGTCGTCCGTGACGGCGAGGCCCGTCGCCGGCCTGACGCCGAGCCATATACGCGTGAAGGCGCCGACGGATGCCGTAAGCGTTGGGAGGGCCGGGTCTACGGCCCGTTCCGCCGCCGAGCGGGGCCCGAGCGAAACGACGTAATCCCCGGCGACGCCGCGCCAAGGAGCATCCTCGTCCAAGTGCTCGATTATAGGGTCCGCCAATTTTAGATTGAATCGAACCCCTTCTCTTGAGAGCTTCGTACGCTCCAGGCAACCGGGTACGTCCAGGATTCGCATTTGCCAGTACGCCGCGGCGCTAATCTTGTGTTCGTACTTCGATTTCTCGGTCAGGGTATGTAGCTGAAAAGGCCGCTCGAGGAGGTCTTGGAGTTGGATGCCGGCCGGTTCGCGCATCTTCACCAGCCGCACCTGGTCGCCTAGGCTTTTTACGAGTGCCATCAGCTCGACGAACTGGTCCGGCGTTTGGTAGGCCATCCAATTCACCGTATAGGGCCCTTCTTCCGCCGGTTCGGCGGCGCACCATAAGTAGTGACTTAGTTCGGCGCCCGGGCCGTCGGCGTACCCCAGGCCGAAGCCGTTTTTGGTCCATATCATCTCGGCCCGGGTTAATCCCGGCGGCGTCAAGTTGCACCCGCCGTGGCGCCTTAGCCGAACTAACCTCGCTCGGTGCGCGCTCTCCCAATCGTCTGCGGCTAGCCGCCGCGGCACACGCGGCTTAGCCGCGACGTTTAGTCGGGCGGGGTCGAAGGCGAACCAATGCTCGTAGCCTCCCGTGCCGAAGCCGAGTTGCTCGTAGTAACCCTGCTCGAACATACCCAGGCCGCAGACCAGCGCGCCGTCGGCGGCATCGGCGGCCACGGCCGCCGCCGTCAACCTTTTCGCGAGCCCCTGTTTGCGCGCTACCCGGCTGGTGGTAACCGCGGTAACGCACGAAAAAGGGAGGTCGTCGTCGAGATAGCGGACGTAACCCGGCGCCGTAAGGACTAAGCATTCCGCTTCGCCGTGGACGTCGGCGACGAGGGCCCGGCCGCCGGCGACGAAGAGGTCCATCGCTTCCTCGTGCTCCGCCTTTCCCGGCTCCAGCCAGCCGGTCTCGTACCAAATCCGGTGCGCGGCTTTTTTGTCGCGTGCGGGGTCATACGCGCGGTATTCCATTTTAATTTCTTCTTCTCCCGTTTTCGCTAAAAGCGTTGAGCCGGCTGAGTTTAAGATCTAACCGGCCAAGATTATATATACCGCATCCGCTCGGGTCAACCGAGGATTTACTTTAATACGTATCGGCCGGCGCGTGCGAAGTTAGAACCGTTCCCAATTTATTGCCCTCAAAGACTATATTTCGGGCGATATCTTCGCTCCTGGCGGGAAACATTTTTTTCTCTAAAACGTTCATTTTTTACTTGACAAGTATAGGCCGATTTGGTTTAATGTCGTTGGTGGTGAATTGTGGTGATTTGTGGGAAAAATAGTGGAACACGCTCTTAAGAAATATGTTATATGCCCGAATTTTACGACAAAAGGGATAGTGACGTAGATTTAAGCCGTTGGTCTTTCGGCTTTAACGGCCAATATCGTCATTCTATTGACGAGAAGGGTCGGCTTAGCGTCCCGGTGAACTTCCGCCGGGACGCCGCAGGGAACGCCCTAAGCCGGTTTAAACTTACCGTCGGCTTCGAGCGATGCCTGTTTCTTTTTCCCGCCGAATATTGGCAAGCGGTCGTTGAACCCCAACTGCTTGAGCTGCCTATTATGGAACGGCAGGCGCGGCTGGTGACGAGGATGCTCTTAAGTCGCGCCGCCGATTGTGAGCCGGACCGCCAGGGTCGGATTGTGGTTCCGGGGCCTTTGCGGGAATACGCCGGCGTCGCCGCCGAAGCCATCGTCAACGGTATGTACAACCGGGTCGAGATCTGGAGCGTCGACCGCTGGCTCGCGTACGAGGCGGAGGCCATGGCGGCCTTCGAGGATATGGCGGCCCGCTACAAGATTAAATTTTAACCGTGGTCACCGTCTGGGAAAACGTCGCGATTTCTTCGTCTTCCGTGGGCCGCCCGGGCGGCGCCGCGGATTCGCGCCACCAACCCGTGATGGCGGCCGAGATAGGGGCGGCGCTCGTGCGCCGGTACGGCGGCGTATTCGTGGATGCTACGGTCGACGGCGGCGGCCACGCCGCCAGGTTTTTGGAAATCTTGCCGTCTGACAACTTCTACGTCGGCGTCGACCTCGACGGCGACGCGCTGGCGCGGGCGCGGGGACGGCTCGCCCCGTTCGGCGCGCGGGTGGTCTTGGAACGCGCTTCCTTCGTCGAGCTCGCCGAGTTAGCGGCGCCGTACGTCGGCCGCGTCACGAACGTCTTATTCGACCTCGGCCTTTCCAGCGACCAGCTTGCGGACGAAGGCCGCGGTTTTTCTTTTAATTCCTCAGGCCCTCTCAACATGCGCTTCGACGGCGACGCGTCGAAGTTGACCGCCGCCGAGGTCGTCAATACTTTTGGCGAGAAGGATTTGGCTAATATAATTTACGGCCTGGGCGGAGAACGTCGTGCCCGGGCCGTCGCCCGAGCTATCGTACGGCGGCGTAAACAGCGGCTGTTCGCAGATGCCGCGGACCTGGCGGAAGTGGTCGCTCGGGCCGCGGGTGGCCGCCGCGGCCGCCTCCACCCGGCGACGCGGACTTTTCAGGCCTTGCGGGTGTTCGTAAACGACGAGCTGGCGGCACTCGAGGGCGCGTTGCCGGACGCCGTCGGGATTACGGCGTCGGGCGGCCGCTTGTTCGTAATTTCATATCATTCGTTGGAAGACCGCGTCGTCAAAAAGTTTTTCCGGTCTTCGGCCGAAAAAGGCGAGTTGCGAGTATTAACGCCGAAACCTACGAGGCCAGGCCGGGACGAAATACACGCCAATCCGCGCAGCCGCGGCGCGCGCCTGCGTTTCGCCGAGAGAGTTTGACATGGCTGGGGTTTATTACCGACCGCCCACGATAGACGTCAAATTCCGGCCCCCGCGGCGCCGCCGGGTTTACGTGCGGGCCGTGCTCGCGACGCTGGGGGCTCTTCTGCTGGCGTTTTTCTATTTGTGGCAATACGTTTCCATTCTCGAGCTCAACTACGAAGTGACGCGCCTGAAGCGCGAATTGGATGAGGCGTACCAAGAGAAGATGGCGTTGAAGTCCAACTTATACCGGAAGCGTTCCATGGCCGAGATCGACGAAATCGCGCACGAAAAACTGGGTTTAAGGCCGCCCGTGCCGGGCCAGGTCGTCATCGTCGAGGATTTTGAGAATTGAAACCGGGCCGTAAAATCCGTTTTGCCGCGTTGTATCTCTTCTTCGTCGCCGTCTTCGGCGCCGTTCTGGTGCGGTTGTTATGGGTTCAGGTCTTGCGCCACGATTTTTACGCCCGGGTGGCGTTCGAACAGCAATACGGCCGGAGCTACCTGCCCGCGGCGCGCGGTACGATTTACGACCGCAACATGAGCCCGTTGGCGATGAGCAGGCCGGTATACGATATCTATTGCATCCCGCGGCTTGTAAGGGACGGCAAGGCCGCGGCGAGAATGCTCGCGCCGGCGCTCGGTGTCGACGAGGGAGAGCTCGAGCGAAAGTGCGGTTCCGGCGCCCAGAGCGAATGGTTGGCCCGCGAGGTATCGCGTGCCGAAGCGACGAAGGTGTTGGCGGCGGGGTTGACGGGCGTTTTCGCCCGGCCGTGCGAACGAAGGCTCTATCCCGAGGGCGAGCTGGCGTGTCACGTGCTCGGTTACCTGGGCGCGCGGGACGGCGCGCGGGCGGGCGCCGAAAGTACGCTCGACGTTTATTTGGAGGGTTTGCCCGGCTTTTCCGATGGCGGCGCCGACGCCGCGGGGCGAGCGCTCCCGGATTTGACCGATAACTTCGTCCCGCCGATGGACGGTTTGGGTTGCGTTTTAACCATAGATAATTGGTGCCAATACGTGGCCGAGCGCGAGCTTAAAAGTTGTTGCGAGCGACACGACGCGGAAAGCGGCGCGGCGGTAGTTATGGACCCGCGCACCGGCGAGGTCCTCGCGTTGGCGTCGTACCCGGCGTATGACCCGAACCGTTACGCCGATTACCCCCCGGTCTATTGGCGGAACGCCGCCGTCACCTGCGCCCTCGAGCCGGGGTCGATCATAAAACCGTTCCTCGTGGCGGCGGCGCTGCAGGAGGGCGCCGTTTCCACCCGCGACATTTTCGATTGCTCCAAGGCGCTGCGGGTGGGTCGTTTCCAGATTACGGACGTTAAGCCTTGCGCCGAGCCGCTTACGCCGTCTCAAATAATCGAACGGTCGAGCAACATCGGCGTCGTCCTTATCGCCCGCAGGCTCGGCGGCCGTCGCTATTACGAGTACTTGCGCAGGTTCGGCTTAGGTGAAAAGACGGGCGTGGACCTGCCGGCCGAAAACCCCGGCGTTTTACGTTACGGCGAGTTCGCCCGGCCGCTCGGCCGCTCGTTTGCCAGTTTCGGCCAGGGGTTCTCGGCTACCCCCCTCCAAATCGCCACCGCGGCATGCGTCCTCGCCAACGGCGGCACGCTGGTCAAGCCCATGCTTGTTTCGGAGATAGTGGACGAGAACGGCCGGCCGCTCCGTCGGTTTGAGCCCCAGGTTCAACGCCGCGTGGTTTCCCCTACGACGGCGGCGGTCGTGCGGCAAATGTTGGCGTTGGTGGTCGAACGCGGCGGCGGGAAATTGGCTCAGCTGCCGGGGTACCGCGTAGCCGGGAAGACCGGCACGTCGGAGATAGCCGCCGCCGCCGGCGGTTATCTGCCCGGCGCTTATAATTCGTCTTTTTTGGGGATTATACCGGCCGACGACCCCCGCGTCGTAATTTTTATTACGGTGCGAAAACCCCACGGCGAGGTCTTCGGCGGCACGGTGGCCGCGCCGGCGTGCGCGCGGATGGCCGTCGATATCCTGCCGGCGCTCAAAGCGCTTCCCGCCGGCGGCGACAGGATGGACTTGGCCGTTGCGCCGGTTAAACGGTCCGCCGCCGTAACTTTCCGAGATGTCCCCGCCGCCGTCGCGATAAGATACCTTACGTCGTCGGGATTGCGCGCCCGTCTCGACGGGAGGGGCGGACGCGTTTTGTGGAGTTCGGCGGACGGCGGCACGCCCCCCGAAACCGGCAACGTCGTTTTGGTGAAGTTGGGCGGCGGCGTTTTCGCCATGCCCGCTTTGGTCGGCCTTCCCGTCCGCGAAGCCATGAGGCACCTCGGGCCGTTGGCCGCGACCGTGAACCTGCGAGGCGACGGTGGCTGGGTGGTCGACCAGTCGCCGCCCCCCGGGGCGAAATTGGACGGCGAATGTACGCTTGTCTTGGCCGGGAAGCCTTCCCGCTTGAGACGCGCCGTTTACGCCGACGGGAAATCGCCGCTCCGTGCCGAGGCCGAGGCGGCAGGGTGAGGCCGTGAGCGTAAACTGGACGCTAGCCGAGGTCAAGGAGTTGTTAAACGGCGACGTTTGGGG
>CAZLXP010000117.1:0-7716 GCA_964563535.1 uncultured bacterium
CCCCCACCGGTATGCCGAGCAGGTCCGCGGCGCGGCGCCGCCAGTACGACCGCTCCAACTCCTCCGGGACGGCCGCCAGCAACGGCCGCAGCTCGCCGATAGCCGCCAGCTCCGCGCCGACGGCGTCGCCGGGGTGTTCGCGGCGGGCCAAGGCGAAGACGAAATCGGGCCAATCGACGGCGCCGTCGAGGACCGCGGCCAGCGCCTCGCGACCCTCCGCCGCCACGTCGAACGGGTCCCGCGTCGCCTCGAGGACGCCCACGCGCACGCGCCGCGCGCCCCGCGTCAAAAGCGACGCCAACGCCCGCCTGGCGGCGCGCAGGCCGGCGTCGTCGCCGTCGAACAACAACGCGAAATCCGAGGCGTGGCGCGCGAGGATGGCCGCCGCCTCGTCGGCCAGCGCCGTCCCGCAGGTCGCGACGACGTTCTCCACCCCCGCCTGGTGCACCCCCAAGAGGTCCATATACCCCTCGACGACGACGCAGCTCCCGGCCCGGGCGACGGCCGCGCGGTTCTGGTATAAGCCGTAGAGGGTGATGCTTTTATTATATAGGGAGGTGTTGGGCGAGTTGAGGTATTTAGGCTCGCCGTCGCCCAGCGCCCGGCCGCCGAACGCGACGACCCTGCCGGACGCGTTCCAGATGGGGAAGATGACGCGGCCGCGGAAGCGGTCGTAGTAGCCGCCGCCGCTTTTCGACGGGACGGCCAGGCCGGCCTCGGCGATCTCGGCCGGCTCGAACGCCGCCGCCGTCGCGTACTTGAGGAAGGAGTCCCAGCTGTCGGCGACGAGGCCCAGCCGCCACGCGTCCATCGTCTTCTCGGTCAGGCCGCGCTCGAGGAGGTATCGGCGCGCCGCCTCCGCGTATCGGTCCGAGGCGCGCAGGTTGTCGTAGAAGAAACGCGCCGCCTCTTCCACCACCGCGACCAACCGCTCGCGGCGCCGCTCCTCCGGCGTGACGCGCCCCGCGGCGCGGAGCGTAATGCCCGCCCGTTTAGCCAGCTCGCGGAGGGCCTCGCCGAACGTAAGGCCCTCCATCTTCATCACGAAGTTGAAGACGTTGCCCCCCTCGCCGCAGCCGAAACAGTAGTAGAGCTGCTTCGCCGGGGACACCGTAAGCGAAGGCTTGGTGTCGGCGTGGAACGGGCAAAGGCCCTTGAGGTTTTCGCCCGCGGGCGTCAGCGCCGCGTATTGGCTTATGACCGCCACGATGTCGGCGGCCTCGCGGACCCGTTCGACGTCGCCGTAACCTCTATCGGGCGCCGCCATATTATTCCTCGCGCTCCTGGACGCGCTTTATGGCCGTCGCGCACCCCGTCTTCTCGTCGACCGATATAACCGCCGCCGAGAGGACCCCTATACCTCGAGCCGGCCTGAAGCGCGCCGGCATCCGCGATATGAATCGCTTTAAAACCGGCTCGGCCTCGGTCCCGATTACCCCTCCCAGCGGGCCGGTCATGCCTACGTCGGTTATATACGCGGTGCCGCCGGGCGAGACGCGCTCGTCGGCCGTCTGGACGTGGGTATGGGTTCCGATGAGCGCCGTCACGCGGCCGTCGAGGTAGTGCGCCATGGCCTCCTTCTCGGAGGTGGCCTCGGCGTGAAAGTCGACTACGACGACCTTCGCCCGGTTGGCCAAGACGGCGAGGGCGGCGTCGAGGGCGCGGAAGGGGCAATCCAACATGTCCATGAAGACGCGGCCTTGCGCGTTTATCACGGCGACTTTATGCCCCTCGGGGGTCGTCGCGACGAGCCACCCGCGCCCGGGCGCGCCGGGCGGATAATTGAGGGGCCTGAGCAGCGTCGGCATCTCGTCCATCCCCTCGGCGGCCTCGCGGTGCACGAAGACGTGGTTGCCGGAGGTCGCGACGTCCACGCCGGCGCGGGTTATCTGCGCCACCGTCTCGGGGGTGACGCCGGCGCCGCCGGCGACATTCTCGACGTTGGCGATGACGAGGGAGGCGTTATGTTCTTTCTTCAACGCCGGGGCGCGCTCGACCACGAGCCGCCGCCCGGGGGCGCCGACGACATCTCCGATAAAAAGTATTTCCATGGCGGGGTCTTGCGAGGCGGCTCGGCGACGAGGGGCGCGGATGTCGCCCGGCCGCGTCCTCCCCTTATATAACATAACGGCGCCTCGTTTAACAGATGAATTTCGGTGCCGTATATAACCCGCGATAACAGGCCGCCGCTAAAAACTGCTTAAGTTAACATAATATAAAAATTGTAAAATAATAACTGGGGGCGTCTTACGCCGGCCGCGCCGGCCGCCGTCTCACTCCCCCGCGCGTGACTAAGCATGAATTATTTTAAACGCGAATGACCTTTCTTGCGCCGTTGACGGGCTTCGGGCCGCTGTGAAAATAAAACCGGCGCCCCGCGGCCCCTCGCAGCCTTCCGGCGGCGCCGACGCGCGATGAAGGTCGTAACGTTTAAACGCCGCGCCCACTTCGGGCGTACGACCATAGCCCCGGGCGAGCCGGTCCTCCTCCCGGACCGGGCGGCCGCGAACCTCCTGGCCGATTGCCCCGGCCTCGTCGCCGTCGCCGCCTTCGACGGCCATTACAATAAATACGAGGGCCAACCGCTGGACGGCCGCTCGCTTTTACTCGTGCGGCACGGCGGCTTCGGCGACCTGCTTTTCCTCACGCCGCTACTCCGACACCTCGACGAAAGATATAAACACGCGGGCCTGGCCGTCGCCTGCGGCCGCCGCTACCACGGCGTCTTCCTGCGCAACGCCAACGTCCGGCGGATATTCGCGTACCCCGTCAAACTGAAGGACTTCATCTCCTACGACTACCAGCTGTGCTACGAGGGGACGCTGGAGACAAGTGCGGACCCGAGCTGCCACGCCGTCGACCTTATGGCGCGGCACGCCGGCTTAGCCGACGTGGGCGATAAGCGGCTGGTATATGAGGTCGAGGCCGCGCTCGCCCATAAGGGCAAGAACATTTTGCGAAACGAGTTGAAGGTCAAGGCCGGCGACGCGACGGTCGGCCTTCACCTCCGCGCCTCGTCTCCCATCAGGACGTATCCGCTGGAGAGCAGCTTGCTCGTCGCGGCGACGCTGGGGGCCGCCGGCGCCCGCGTCTTCTTGCTGGGCGCCGAGGGCGATTGGCGAAAAACCGTAGGCCGAAAACTGCCGCCGTCCGTTAAATTTCGAAACGTCGACAATCTGTGTGGCCGCTTCCGCACGATGGACCACACCGCCGCCTTCTTGTCGCGGTTGGATTTACTAATAGGGCCCGACTCGTCGCTGGTCCACTTCGCCGGCGCTTTGGATATCGCGACGGTCGCGTTATACGGCCCGTTTCCGGGCGCCGTCCGGACGAAGTATTACCCGCGTTGTATGACGCTGGAGGGTAGGTACGCCCGGCCCCCGGACATGCGGGAATGTACGCCGTGCTTCAAACACGGCCCGCGCCCTTGCCCGCAGGCGGCCGACGACGGCGCAAGCCCGTGCCTGCGGAACCTGGAGCCGGAGGCCGTCGTGCGGACGGCGTTGGGAATGTTAGCTAAAAAAGGTTGGAGCTAAGCGCGCCGCGGCAAAGGTTGATTAACTTGACTTTGACCGCAATTTTGGTAAAATTATATTAGGATATACTAAAAAAGCCGTCTATTTTTGGGGGTCCGCCAATGGGGATAAAAATCATAACAATGGCATTTTTTATCGGCGCGTCCGTAAATGCGGCCTACGCCGCGTGGGAGAAGGTCCCGCTGCCGCCGCGGGCCCAACAAACGCCTTTCGCATTTATGGAATTCGCTAACCCCAACCTAGGCTACGCCTCCATACAGGAAAGGATTTGGCCCGAGAACTTCCTAATATATCGGGACGGCGGGTGGGAGTTAACGCGCCTAGGTATGTTCCAGGGTTACGCGCAAGACATTTCGCTTTTGCCTGGCGGTTACGGGTGGCTGGGCGGGAGACACGGCGGCCTGTATAGGTTATTCTACGCCGCCCGCAATAAAGGCGGGGTTGGTTGGGACGAAATACAAAACCCGTACTCGGAACCCCCGGGTTACGAAGGCGATTTCGGCGTCGTAAGTTTCGGCGCGGTAGAAGACGGTTGGTTCCTTTTCGGGAACCCTATACGTTTTTTAAGGTACCGGCAAGGTACGTGGGAAATAATCCCGAACCCCCTTCCCGCGCAGCTCGGCCAACCAAGCGACATATGTTTCGTTAGCGCCAACGAGGGTTGGGTATCCGGGGCGAACGGTTACGCCCACTATAAGAACGGGACGTGGGAATTCGTAGCGGGCCCGATAGGGACGCGCCTAGATTTCACCGCGCCCGACGATGGTTGGACAGCTAATTACGATAAGGGCCACATAATACATTACGACGGCTCGAGTTGGCGGGTTGTATTTTCCGTTCCGGGCGCCAACCCTTGCGGTTTATCTTTTTACGACCGTAATAACGGTTGGGCCGTATTTTATAAGGCAGGTACGCCGGGCCTGTTTTACAAATACGAAAGCGGGAAATGGCGCGAAATAAAACCGCCTTCGACCCGGGTACATTTACCTTTCGACGTGGTATCGCCTACTGAAGCGTGGTTTTTAGGTTCTGAGCTAGAAATCGGCAAAGGTTATAAATATTTTACTTGGCATTGGTATACCGAGCCCAACGTTCAACCTATGTCGCTGGGTAAAATAAAAACGTTATTCAGGTAAGCTTAGGAGGTAAGGGAATGTCGCGCGGGGGGGGGGTCAATCGTGCCGTCAGGTGTTACCACCTGACGGCTAAATTAGCGTCGGGTGGAAACACCCAACGCCACATGAAAAAAAGCCGGCCTTCGGGCCGGCTTCTTATTTTAAATCATCCAAGTTACTTGGCGTAGTCGACGGCGCGCGTCTCGCGGATGACGACCACCTTTATCTTGCCCGGGTATTCCAGCTCCTTCTCGATGGTCTCGGCGATGCGGCGCGCCAGCTCCTCGGCCTCGGCGTCCGAGACGCGCTCCTGCTCGACGATGATGCGGACCTCGCGGCCCGCCTGGATGGCGTACGCCTTCGAGACGCCGGAGAACGAGTCCGCTATCTCCTCCAGCTTGGTGATGCGTTTGATGTAGGACTCGAGCGACTCGCGGCGGGCGCCGGGCCGCGCGGCGCTGATGGCGTCCGCGGCCGCGACCAGCACCGCCTCCACGCTGGTGGGCTCGGTTCGGCCGTGGTGCGCCTCGCAGGCGTTGACCACCTCCCGCGACTCGCCGAACTTGCGCAAGAGGTCGGCGCCGATCTGAGGGTGGGTCCCCTCCACCTCGTGGTCCACCGCCTTGCCGACGTCGTGCAACAGGCCGGCGCGGCGGGCGCTGTCGCCGGGCAACCCCAGCTCGTTGGCCATGATGCCGGCGAGGTAGGCCACCTCTTTGGAGTGGCCGAGGACGTTCTGGCCGTAGGACGTGCGGTATTTGAGCCGCCCCAGCGTCCGCACCAGCTCCGGGTCCATCTCGTTGATGTTGAGCTCCAGGATGGTCCCCTCGCCCACTTCCACCAGCTCCTGCTCGAGCTCGCCGCGGAGCTTGTCGACTATCTCCTCGACGCGGCCGGGGTGGATGCGGCCGTCAACGATAAGGCGCTCCAGCGCGCGCTTCGCGACCTCCCGCCGTATGGGGTCGAAGGAGGACACGATTACCGCCTCGGGGGTATCGTCGACGATGAGGTCGACGCCGGTGGCGGCCTCGATGGCGCGGATGTTGCGGCCCTCGCGGCCGATTATCCGCCCCTTCATTTCGTCGTTGGGGAGCTCCACCACCGAGACGGTGCTCTCGGCGACGTGGTCGGAGGCACAGCGTTGGATGGCGAGGCTGATGATATCCCGGGCCAGGCGGTCGCCCTCCGCCTCGGCCCGGTCCTTGATTTCCTTTATGGTGCGGGCGGCGTCGCGCGACGCGTCGGCGACGAGGTTCTTCATCAAGATCTCTTTGGCCTCGGCCGCCGACATGCCCGATACGCGCTCGAGCATGCGGTTCTGCTCGTCGGCCTTGCGCGCCAGCGCGTCTTCCTTGTTCTTTAACGTCCCCTCGTGCCGCTCGAGGTTTTTCTCGCGGCTGCCTAGTTGGTGCTCTTTCTTATCAAAATTATCGGCCCGGCGCTCGAGGGATTCCTCCTTTTGCCTGAGCCGATTTTCAAGGTTCTTTAAATCTCGGTGCCGCTGCTCGGTCTCTCTCTCCGCTTCCTCCTTGAGCTTAAAGATTTCGTCTTTAGCTCGCAGTAAGGCCGAGGTCTTCGTGTTCTCCGCTTCCCGCTCTGCTTCCTCCGTTATTTTTGCGGCAATCGTCTCCGCGGTCTTAATTTTAGACTCGGCGATGCGCCGCCGGGCGATATATCCCAACCAGAAGAATATCGCCCCGGCCGCAACGATCGCCCCCAACAGCACCAGAAGGGTTTGAAGGGGTGTAAACATCGGTACCTCCCCGCGCGACGACGGGAAGGCGGCCCGAGCTTTCGAACCGGAAATCGGTCGAGGTACGCGCCCCAAGACCGCCATAGCATCGGCGTCCGCCGGGCGCGTATGGTTTAATTATTTCTTTCCGGTATATCATCAACCAGGTTTATGAAGTGACCTGCCAACCTCAATTGATGGCCCTCGAGCCACGTTCGCGGATGCGCACCGCTCCCCCTCGGGCGGTGTTCCCGTCTCGCTTGGTGTATATATTAAGGCCTGTCGACCGTCTCTTTATTATTATACGGGATAATCGCCCCCGTATCAAGGGAATAATTACCCGCCCGGGCCAAAAACCCTTTATTTTCAATAAAAAATAAAGCCGGCCTTAAGCCGACTTATCACCTTTCGCCGCGATGGCCCTTCGCTATAAAGGATTATGCTGTCGCAAATAACCGCGGCCTTATATGCCGCCGGCCTTTTTTCACCAACCTACCCCCGCGGTCGCGACGTACGAATCGCCCAGCTCGCGGTGGGGCCGCCAGCAGAAATCGAAACGGTAATTGCGCGCGGCGACGCCCAACCCCGCGGCCGGCACATTCTCCGGGTACCGGTACCCCGCCCGCAACGCCAATACCTTCGCGACCGTTGCCTCGCCCCCGACGGCTAAGCCGACGTCGCCGTCCTTGCGGATGCGGCCCTCCACCGTGGCTATAACGTTCGCCGGGAGGTCCACCGCCGCCGCCACCCGCGCCGTGGCGGGGTATGCATCGCCGACCGACTTCAACTCGATATTGGGCGCGACGAGGTTGGCCAAAGCCACGCCCACCCGCGTCGCCGGCAGCGGCTTAAACAAAAAGCCGGCGTCCACGCCGAAGCCGCCGTCCTGGTATTCATAGATCTTCGTCGTAATGACCTTCAACGCGACGCCGAAGTAATAATTCGGCTCTTCGCCGGCGACGACCTGGCCGCCCAGGCCCTTGCCCCAGCCGAGCGCGAGCGTCGACTCGTAATCCGAGAAGGTCCGCCCGGTTAACCCCAGGCCGCCGGCCTCCGGGATGCCGGAAGCCTTGAAGTAGTTCACGCCGGCGGCGAAGGTCCCCAGCGCGAAGCCCCGGCCGGACATATTATAAGACAACGCGCCCGCGGCGTACGCGATGTCCTTAATCTCGCTGAACGGATAATGGTACGTGAACTCGACGCGGCCCCCCGGGACCTGGTCGAGGCCCGCGGGGTTAAAGAACAGCGCCGACGGGTCGTCGGCCACGGCGGCGAAGGCGTTGGCCACGGCCGCGGCCCGGGCGCCGGCCCCCAGCCCCTGCCACGCGCCGGC
>CAZLXP010000118.1:0-7668 GCA_964563535.1 uncultured bacterium
GTGGGGGGCGGGGCCGGAGGCGGCCTTGCCTACACCGCTTGCGGCGCCGTCGCCGGCCGGGGGCCCTTCGGCGGCCCCGAGCCCGGGCGCGACCGAAGACGCCGCCGTGCCGCCCGCGGTCGTGACCAGCGGCGGCCCGGGGGAGGCCTCGGCCGCCGCCGGCGACGTCGTCCTGCTGTCGTCGGGAGAGGGCGGCTGCGTTTTCGAAGTAAAGGTCCCGGCGCCGCACGTATCGAAAATAGAAGCCGACGGCCGCTCCTTCGACAGGTTCTCGGTGCCGTATTTCATGGCCGCGGGCGACATCGGCGCGCCGGAACTACTCGCGCGCCGCGTGCACGTCGCGGCGCCGCCCGAAGCCGACGTTTCGGTGAGCGTGGAAAGGGCGTCGCTCGACGTCCGGACCGGCGTCAACTTGTATCCCCGGCCCCGCCTCGAGGTCGAGGAGCGCCACGGCGAACAGACGCTGAAAGAAGTGTTCGCCTACGACGCCCGGGCTTACGGCGAGGGGACTTATCCCGCCAAGCTCGCCGAGCTCGAGGGCGAGGACGTAATGCGCGGCTACCGGGTGATGTCGATAGCGGTATATCCCTATCAATATCAACCCGCGACCGGGACCCTGAGAGTGGTCGAGAGCGTCGTCGTGAGCGTGTCATTCCGCGGCGGCGTCCGCCGGCCCGCCGCCGGCTATCCCGCTCGCCCCGCCGAAACGGGCATCTTCACCCGCGTCGTCCCGGCGGTGGTCCTCAATTACGAAACGGCCTCGCGTTGGCCTTTCGCCGGCGGGATAACTCCGGCCCGGGACGACGGCATTTGGCCTACGGAATTCGCCGATAAGGCGGCGTTGAAAGTCGTCGTGGAGGAAGAGTCATTATACCGGTTAAATTACGCGGACCTCAAGGCCGCGGGCTTTCCGGTGGACACCCTTCGCCCGGCGAACCTAAGGTTATTCGCGGGGCCGGCCAAGCGGCTGCCGCGGGATTTCAACTACGAGCCGCCCGGCCTGACCGAGCTCCCTATCTACGTAGCGGGCCAGGACGACGGCCGCTTCGACGCGACCGACTACGTCGAGTTCTACGGCCACGGCTGCGATTTCTTCGAGCCGGTTACGCCCGGCGCGAAGGGCAGCCAAAAATTTTCCAAAAACCGTTTCACGAGGTATAATTTCTATTGGCTCGTGGCGGACGCGGCGCCGGGGAAGCGGACGGCGCCGGCGGCCGTCGCGCCGGCGGGAGGCGCCAAGCCCGCTTATTTCTGGGACCGCGTCCGCTTAGAGGAAGACAAGCTCGACACGGCCGAGACGCAGCCCGCCATAGACGTGGAAGACGAGTATTGGTACTGGCGCGTGTTCAGCGGGCCGAGCGGCAAGGAATTGAAAAAAGCCTTTACTATAAATGACCCCGTTAACGACAGCGGCGCGCCGCGCACGTATATCCAGATGATGGTCCGCGAACAAGAGGGTTTGCCGTCGGGCAACGGCCCCCACCACACCATCGTCAACCTGAATTACACCGATGACCGCCACGTCATATTCGAAAAGAGGGGCTACACCGCGGATACCGAGACCTACTTCAACGATACGTTCCCGAGCGAGTACCTCGCCAACGGCCAAAACCGTATTTACTTCGAAGAGAAAAACGACTACGCCCGAACGGTCGACTTCATAATGCTTGACCACTTCGAGTTCGAGTATCCGCGGCGATATCGGGCGTCGCAAGACTATCTCCATTTCTCCAATCCGCCCGGGACGAACGGGAAGGTCCTATTTGAAATTTCGGGCTTCGCGGACGACGACTTGGTAGTTTACGACGTGACGCGGGGCCGGCGCCTGGCCGCCTTCGAGGTCAAGGCCGAGGGGAAAGAGTATACCCTTCGCTTCACGGACGAAATCCCCTCGGGCCAGTGTTGGTACGTGGCGGCGTCGTCGGGCGCGGCCGACCGGCCGCCGGTGGATATGTACGTGGACGCCGGCTCGACGCTCCGCGACGTCGACGAGAACGTCGACCTGATGGTGGTCACGTACGACGGATACTACGATAACGTAATGCCGCTCGTTAACCTCCGCCGGGCGGACGGCTTGAACGTCCTGGTGGCGAAGATAACGGACGTTTACGACGAGTACTCGTGGGGGCTATACGACCCGGGCGCGATACGTTTATTCGTGAAGGACTTCTACCGCAAAGCTATCTACCGCCAGGGCGGGGAGTTGCCGGACCACCTTCTCCTCGTGGGCGACGCCTACGTCGACCACCGCGACGACTACCACAATTTCGCCGGCCGCAAACTCTGGCGGGAATTCGGCCGCAACCAGGTTCCGACTTATTACGTCAACAACGGCAACAACGGCCGCACCGCGTCGGACAACGGGTTCGTCGCCATGAGTCAGACCATGGCTCCCGACCTGGCCGTCGGGCGCTTCCCGGCCCCGTTCGAGGATAACATCGACGCCATCGTGGAAAAAATCGTAACTTACCAGCGCCACGCGAGCAACGGACCCTGGAACGGCCGCGTCATCCTCGTCGCGGATAACGACGACAAGAGTAGTGACCGTGGGGGAAGGGGCAACTTCACCCGCGACAACGAGGAGATAGAGGGCGCGTCCACGCCGCTCGGCTTCGAGGTCCGCAAGGAAAATATCGAGTGGTTGAACCGCCGTTTCCCCGAATATAACAAAGAACCAGGACCGGGGTTCGATTATATGCCCTGCGGCGACCGCCAATATAACGTCGGCAAGTATATGAAGCCCAATTTCCTCAAGGGCTTCGACGCCATAATCATGCACTACGCCGGCCACGGCGGCCCCCAGGTCTGGTCCCACGAGAACCTCTTCCTCCACCACAAGGACCTGCCGCCGGTCGACGACGTCGACAAGCTGGAGAACGGCCCGTACGTGCCGGTCATCCTCCAGTTATCCTGTTCGACGGCCTATTTCGATCAGTGGTACCCGGACGAGAGGGAACCGCGCGACTACAGCCAATGCATCAGCGAATACATCCTCCAGGCGCCCCGGAAAGCCGGTGTCGCGGTATTGGGTTCGACGCGCATGGGGTACGAGGGCGCCCAACAATCTTTCATGCAAAATTTCTACGGATACGTTTTCCCCAACCGTCAATTACGGTCCAGCGGCGTGACGGTCGGCGAGGCCCATCTCGTGGGCAAGTGGAAGTGCGGCGATTCCATACGCGACGTATTTACGTTGCTCGGCGACCCGTCGATGATGCTGGCGACGCCGCGGCCCGGGTTGAAACTGACCCCGGGGAGGAACACCGTGAAGCGGGGCGAAAAGCTCAGCGTCGCGGGGACGGTGCCGAATAACTTCACCGGCAAGGCCGTGGTGCAGCTTTTCGACCGGCCGTGGTATTTCTATAGTTTCGACGAACGCAAAGACATATACCGGGACCGTCTGCTGACGACGGCGGAGGTGGACGTCGTGAACGGCCGCTTCGAGGCGGCGGTAGTGGTGCCAACCGTGCCGACGAACCCGACGCCGAGCTTCGACGCCGGGGCGCTCGCCGCGGGTTCGACGGCGGCGCCGGTTGCGGCCGAGGGTGCCGTGGCCGCGGCCGAGGGCGCCGTAGCCGCGGCCGAGGCGGGCCCGCCGGCGCCGGCGGCGGTGTCGCCCTACTACGTGCCGTCGCTCGCGCCGGTGGCCGAAGACGGCTTCGTGCACGTCAAGGCCGTCGCGTACGCCTCCGGCTTCCGCCAGGTGTACTGTAGCAACGAGGACGTAACCGTAAACGTTTCGGGCGAGGTGAGCTCGGGCGACAACGAGGGTCCCGAAATCGAAGTATACCTGGACGACTACTCGTTCCGCAGCGGCGACGCCGCGGGGCCGAATCCTAAGCTTTTGGTCGACCTGCGGGACGAGAGCGGCGTCCTCGTCGCCCGCGACCTCGAGGCCATCGACGAGGGTAAAGGCGAGAAGCAGTTCGTGCCGTTCTACGCCTGGATAAGAAAAAACGATAAAAAGGCCAAGCCGACCTACCTGGACCTCACTTATTACTATCGGCCCGAGATCGGCGATTACCGCGCCGGTTCGGCACAGAAGGAGATATCGCTGACCGACGGCGTAAACAAGATTGCCGTAACGGCGCACGACAACTTGGGCAACAAGAGCGAGCGACAAGTGGAATGCTTCGTGACCGGCAGGTTGGCGGTGGCGGAAGTGATGAATTGCCCCAACCCGTTCCGGGACGACACCTACTTTACGTTCGTGGCCTCGAGCGACGTGGACAGCCTGGTCATTAAAATCTACACCGCCACCGGCCGCCTGATCCAAAAGTTGGAGGCGGCGGGCTTGCGGGCGGGTTACAACCAGATCCACTGGGACGGCCGCGACCGCGACGGCGACGGCATCGCCAACGGCGTCTACTTTTATAAAATCGTGGCCCGGGCCGGCGACCAGAAGATCGTCGCCCGGCAGAAGATGTTTAAACTCCGATAGCGTGGGAAACGATATGAAGCGATTAATTATTATGGCCGCGGCCTCCCTGGCGGCGGCGAGCGGCGCCGCGAATAAGTACGCCGCCGATTGGATGACGTACGGCGCTGGCGCCCGGGCGCTGGGGATGGGTGGCGCGTTCGTCGCCGTGGCGGACGACGCCACCGCCCCGTATTGGAACCCCGCCGGTATGCCCTCGGTGGAGCGTTCGGCTTTCTCGGCCATGCATTCCTATGCCTTCAACGGCCTCGCCGCCTACGACAGCGTCTACGGCGCGTATAACCTCGGCAAATATGGCGCCGTGGGCGGCGGCCTGTTGATGTTCGCGGTGGACGGCATTCCGTTAACGGGGTGGGACGACCCCAATTCGCCGAATAGACGGCCGGTCCTGAAAGGGTACGCCGATTCGGCCGACTACGCCGTTTACGGCTCGTACGGCCGGCAGGTTTTACCCAGGTTGAATGTGGGCGCGAGCGGCATCTTCATAATGGGCCGGCACCCGGGCGAATCCGACGAGGGTGGCGACTCCTCGGGCCAGGCGCTCGACGTCGCGGCGAAGGCCGGGCCGTTCGGGCCGTTCACCGTCGGCCTGAACGTCCAAAATATATATTCCAATCTGAAATGGGATACCGGGACGAAGGAGACGATTCCCACCAACGTTAAGTTGGGCGGGGCGTACTACCGTATGGTCCCGCAATGGGACAGCGAGTTGACGTTGGCGGCCGATTGCAACGCCAAGTTCGCGGGGTACGACTTCGCCTCTCAGCTCGCCGCGGGCGAGGCCAGCTTCGACTTGTGCGGCGGCGCCGAGTGGTGGTACCGGCGGACGGTGGCCTTAAGGTTGGGCAGCGAGCGCTCCGCTTTGACCGGCGGCGTGGGGCTGGCGATGAGGGCGTTGGGCGCCTCCTTCGGAATCGATTACGCTTTCCTTTCCGACACGGGCCTGGAATCCAGCCACCGGGCGTCGGCCTCGGTCGCCTTCTGACGGGGCGCGCCCCGGGCCGTCAAAACCGAGATTAGGGGTGGATCGAGATGTTCGGTTCGATTGGCATTCAGGAAATATTACTCATCCTTCTCATTGCGCTACTTTTGTTCGGCGCCAAACGCCTGCCGGAAATCGGGCGGGGCCTGGGCAAGGGCATTCGCGAATTCAAGAGGGCCTCGCGGGACATAAGCGATAAGATTGCCGAAGAGGCGGACGAAGAAGAACCGGAAAAGAAAAAGTTGCAATCGTAAAGCCGCCGCGGCGCCCGAGCTTTAGTAAACGTATCCCGCTGCGTTTTTCTTAACTCCGTATGGCCGATAATTTGCTTGCGCTGGACGTAGGCAATACGTCCGTGGCCGGCGGGTACTTCGTCGGGGGCGGGCTCGAGTTTCATTTCAGCCTCTCGAGCGACGCGGCGCGAACCGCGGACGAATACGGGTTGCAACTGCGCCAGATGGTCGCGTGGGGGGGCGTTGACGTCGCCGCCGCCGTGCCGTCGGTGGTATGTTCGGTCGTGCCGCCGCTCACGTCGCGGCTGGCCGCGGCGCTCGAAAGGTATTTCGGCGTCGCGCCCGTGGTAGTGGGCGACGATTACGGCGCTTTGGGCATCGAGGTGCGCTACGACAACGTGGCGGAGGTGGGCCCGGACCGCGTCGTCAACGCGCTGGCGACGCGGGAGTTATACGGCGCGCCGGCGGTGGCGGTGGATTTCGGGACCGCGACCACGTTCGACGTCGTGGCCGCCGACGGCGCCTACGTCGGCGGCGTTATCGCGCCCGGCGTCGTCATTTCGGCCCAGACGCTAGTTGCCGGGGCGGCCCGCCTCGGCGCGGTGGATTTCACCATGCCGCCGCGGGTGGTGGGGCGGAATACGGACGAGGCGTTGCGGGCGGGGATAGTCCTGGGCGCGGCCCGCGCCGCCGACGGCATAATCGAAGCCATATGGGAGGAGCGGGGAGAGCGCGGCGTGCTGGTCGCGACCGGCGGCTTGGCGGGCGTGGTGGCCCCGGTCATGAAGACGGCGCCGCGCGTTGACGCGGAGCTTACGTTGAAGGGGTTGGCCCTCGCTTTTGAGCGCATGGGTGGGACGAGGTGAACAAAGAATGGTGACGGCGTATAAGATTGTTCCGGTCGTGGCTGCGGCCTTTTTTTTAATGACGGGATGCCGCGGCGATAAAAAGGGCGCCGAGAGCGCGGCGCCGGCGGCGGCGTATACGCCGCCGCCGGTGGAGTACGTCGTCGGTAAGATAGAGGTGGACGACGGTGCCGCGGAGCCCTCGGTGCACACGAATATAGCCGTCGACCCGTCGACGTCGGCTAAGGACCTCGAGCGCCTTTTGAATTATTTCGATAAAGAGAAGTACCGGGAGTACGACATCGTCTGGGTCAACGTATATTTCGACGTCGCGAAAGCGCGTTCGCCGGAGGCGGATGCGCAAGCGCTGGTCGCGACGCTGCGCGTCAACCGGCCCGGGTTCCGCGAGGTCGAGGTCTCGGAGGATATGGTAGGGCCGGCGGGGCCCGCGGGAGGCCAACCGGAAGTAACCAGCCAAACCGAGGAAACCCTTTACCTCGGCCGGCGCGGCCGGATGTTCGACTCGAGCAAGCAGGCGCAAACGTTGGCCCAGCTGATGGAAGACAAACCCGGCCACGCCATTTATCGGGTCGTATGGCAAAGCCCGGGCAATACCGAGTTGACGTACAGCGTCGAGCAGAAGATGTTGGTCCGGGTGACGAGCGGCGTCTCGCGCGAGACGTGGACCGAGACGTCGTACGACGACCTCAAGGGCGCGGCGCGGGGGGCCGGTTTCGGCGGGAAGCGGCGCCACGGCGCCAATTATGTATATATCAAGGAGGGGGGAGAGGGGACGGAACCCGGGGGAGACTGACGCCGCGGCCTGATGGCGCACGATAACCGCATCGGCATTACGACGACGCTACCAATCGAGGTCCTGTGGGCGGCGGGTCTCCGGCCGGTGGACCTCAATAATTTATTTATCGCCCGCGGCGATACCGAACGCGCCGTACAGGAGGCGGAGGGGGCCGGCTTTCCCCGCAATACCTGCGCTTGGATAAAGGGGATCTACGCGACCGTTTTGGCGGAGGCCTTCGAGCGCGTCGCGGTCGTTACGGGCGGGGATTGTTCGAACGCCGCGGCGCTCGGGGAGGTGCTGGCGGACGAGGGGGTAGACGTCGTCGGGTTCGCGTTTCCGCTCGCTGCTTCTCTGGCTGGTGTGGCTCACCC
>CAZLXP010000119.1:0-7643 GCA_964563535.1 uncultured bacterium
TATATATCGGTTACAAATACCGTACCCGCCGGCCCGACTGCCACGTCTCCCGGCCAATCAAACTGGCCGTTACCCTTGCCGTAAGAACCCCATTTCCCGAGAAAAACGCCCTTCGCCGTAAAATATTGGATCCGATTACTATAGGTCTCGGCTACGTATACGTTGCCGTCAGAGGCCACGTCTAAACCCCAAAAATAAGTGAATTCGCCGTTACCGACGCCCCACGAACCCCACTTCCCGAGAAACGAACCGCTAGAAGTGAAATATTGTACGCGGTGGTTGTTGTTATCGGCCACGTAGACCTCGTTTTTAGGCGATACGGCTACCCCGTAAGGAAAACTGAATTGGCCGTTTCCGAACCCCTTCGAACCCCAAAGACCCAGGAAAGAACCCGTCGCGTTAAAGAATTGAATACGGTGGTTGAGGCGGTCGACTACGTATACATTACCGTTAGGCGCGACAGCTACCCCGTCCGGCCGTATGAATTGGCCCGCCCCCAAACCGGTACTTCCCCACTGCCCCTCGTAGACCCACGCGCCCGACGCGCAAAAGGCCGCCAGCGCCGTCAGCGCCGCGGCCATCGTTATCGCGAGCTTCTTCATTTCCCTAAACCTCCTGGAGGGGCGACTGGCCGACCACCCCTACCGGAACAGCGCCTTCACCCGGCCCAGCGAGGTAGGCGTAACGGCCGGGTTAGCCCATTTGAAGTATTGGATGCGGTCATTGGGGTCGTCAGCGACGTAAACCCTATTACCCCCTATTCCGAAGGCTACGTCGACGGGGTATCCGAATTCGCCTTCGCCCGAGCCCTGTGAGCCCCATTTACCGAGGAACGAACCGTTCGAGGTGAAGTATTGAACGCGGTAATTGTTTTGGTCGCACACATAAACGTCGCCGTTGGCCGCTACCGCGACGCCGCGGGGGAAATCGAATTGGCCGTCGCCGGTACCGTACGAACCCCATCGGCCGAGCAAAGAACCGGTGGGGGTGAAGTATTGGACGCGATAGTTTCGCGATTCGCTTACGTAAACGTTGCCGTTGGCCGCTAAGCCCGGGCCCCGCGGCCAGAACGACCCCCATTGGCCGAGGTAGGAACCCGTCGGCGTGAAATATTGGATCCGTTGGTTGACGAGTTCCGTTACGTAAATGTTGTTATTGGGAGCTACGCCGATACCTTCGGGCCAATAAAATTCGCCGTTGCCGGACCCGTGCGACCCCCATTGGCCGAGGTAGGAACCGGTCGGCGTAAAGTATTGGACGCGATCGTTGAATAAGTCCGCAACGTAGACCTTATCGCCGGCGGGCGTTACGGCGACGCCGCTGGGCATTTCGAATTCGCCGTTGCCCGTCCCCCACGAGCCCCACTTACCGAGGAACGAACCGGTAGGCGTAAAATATTGTACACGGTCGTTGCCGAAATCAGCTACGTAGACGTTGCCGTTAAGCGCCACCGCTACGCTTGCGGGCGCCTGAAATTGGCCGTCGCCAGAGCCGCCCTTACCCCACTGGGCTTCGTATACCCACTCGCCCCAGGCACAAAAGGCCGCCAGCGCGCCGAGCGCCGCGGCCACAGTTATCGCGAGCTTCTTCATTTCCCTAAACCTCCTCGGGCTGCTTATCACCCTCTGCGTTAAATATAACACGAAAATTCGAATAGTGCAAAAAAAACCGCCCGTACCGGCCTATTTATAGGCCGGTGCGTTACCCCCGACGTAGGGGCGTAAGGCCTTACGCCCCCCAGGCCGCGACTTCAGTCGGGGCGAGAGGCAAAGGGCCGACCTGAAGGTCGGCCCCTACATTATATAAGGCGGCCACAGATACCCGCGGCTAATTAAACAGCGCCTTCACGCGCCCGAGCGAGGTGGGGGTTATGGTTACGCCGCTATCGCTGAGGTATTGGGTCCGGGCGCCGTCGGCCGCGTGAACCTGCGGCCCGGCGGGCGTTGACGCCGCCTTCCCGCCCTTAAACCAGAAATACTGGATGCGCTCGTTATACTGGTCCAAGACGTAGAGCCGTTCGCCGTCGGGGGAGAAAGCGAGTTGTCTCGGGTATTTGAAAAGGCCTGGGCCCGCTCCCTCCGCACCGAATTTACCTAAAAAGGAACCCGCGGGCGTGAAATACTGGATGCGGTGATTGTAGTAGTCGGCCACGTAAACCTTACTATCCGGCGCTACCGCGATACCGGTAGGCGAACGGAATGCGCCATCGCCGGAACCGTAAACGCCCCACTTGCCAAGGAACGAACCGGTGGAGGTGAAGTATTGGACGCGGTGGTTGTCGGTATCGGCGACGTAAACGTTCCCGCCGGGCGCGAACGCTAAGCTTAGAGGATACAGGAACTGGCCGTCGCCGGACCCTTGCGAACCCCATTTGCCCAGGAACGACCCGGTAGACGTGAAGTATTGGACGCGGTGATTTTCGGTATCGGCAACGTAAACGTTACCGTTCGGCACGACCGTTATTCCGGAAGGTTTCAGGAATTCGCCGTCACCGCTACCGGGGCTTCCCCATTTCCCCCCGGAGTGGCCGTTGGGCATGTAATACATGACGCGGTGATAGTTCGTATCGGCCACGTATACGTCGGCGTTAGGAGCCACGGCTATGCCCCTGGGGTAAGTCCCCGTACTCCACTTGCTGATATAAGAACCGGTAGCCGTGAAGTACTGAACCCGGCTTCTTCCGGTATCTAACACGTAGACGTAGCCGTGAGGTGCGACCGCGACGCCTTCCGGTAAGGTGAACTGGCCGTCGCCCGTACCCCACGAGCCCCATTCGCCTTCGTAGACCCAGGCGCCCAAGGCCGCGGCCGCCAGCGTTAAAGCCGCGGCGGCCGTCAAGGTCGTCAATTTCCTCATGTCCTTCTCCTTTCGCTTTGAACGAAAACGGTTAAATAGGATAATTAAAAACCCCAGGCCGGCGGTTAGCCGAACCTGGGTAATACTCAACAACGCGCGGCGCGCGGATGGCGCAACGCGTTCGTATTATCCCCTTTTCCTCCGACCCGGGCCAAACCTCACCTCGCTAATCCAATCCGGCCGGTTACGTCCCCGTTATCCCTCGTATAATTATATACACGATATTGGGCCTCAAAGCAAGGGAAATCGTCGCCCCGGGCCCCCCCCCATACCGGCCTATTCATAGGCGGGTGCCTAAACCGGCGCTGTAGGGGCGCACAGCTGTGCGCCCCTACGGACGGGCCGACCTTAAGGTCGGCCCCTACATTATATAAGGCGGCCGCAGATACCCGCGGCTAATTAAACAGCGCCTTCACGCGGCCGAGCGAGGCCGGGCCGACGGCGTGGCGCGCCACGTCGGCGACGAGTACGTTGTCGACATCCCAGGTGTAGACGGCGACGCGTTGCGTATGCGGGTTGCGAACCCAGATCTCGAGCCGCGCCTTGACCAGGCCTCCGCGCGCCACCGCGGCCTTCCCGTCGAAACCCCGCCACGTAGAAGCCAACGGCATCCCGAACGAGGCGATGACCTCTTCCGGGCTCGTCGCGTATAACAAGAAGAACGTCGCCCGGTTCGGCGCCTCGAAGCCCCCGTGGCCGTATTCGTAGTCGACGCGAAATTCCACCGTGGCGTTGGCCGGAACGTCGAAGGCATAGGTGTCCATCTTAGCCCAACGCTCGGCGTTGGCCATACTGGTGGCCCACCCCCGGGCGTAGCGCCCCCACGGCCCGCCGGCCCTGCCTTCCCACACCGCCCCCTCCCCGCTCCGGCCTACCGTCCACCGCGGCGGCGGGACGCCGCACTCGAAATTTTCATTGACGTAGCCCGTCGCCTGCGCCAACGCCGCCGCCCACGCCAACGCCGCTATAAACCATAACTTCACCGTCGCTCACCCCCTGGTGTTTACATCTCGCGTAAAGGCCGACGGCGCCCGCAAATAAAAAGGCCAGGTGACCCCTTAAGGCCAACCTGGTTGGCATCTCCGTCGTCCGGCATTCGCCGCGAGATGTCGCCGTTACGCCCGAATCCTTTTCCCGGGCCATATCTTAGTCCCCCGTTGCGCCCCAACATATAATAATTAACGGAATTAGTCAAGTAAAAAACGCCGGCCTGACGGTCGGCGTTCGCGACAAGGCGGTTAACCGGGGGCTTTAGCCCCCGGGCGCTTCACCCCCCGGGCGGGCCGACCCGAAGGTCGACCCTACGGGGAAAAGCAGGGGCTACCGGCCCTCGCCCCTACCGGAACAACGCCACGCGCCCGAGGGAGGTAGGTTTAACTGCCGGGTCGGACCAGCGGAAGTACTGAACGCGGAAATTATCGGTATCGGCGACGTATATGGTCCTGCCGTCTGCGGTAACGTCCAGGCCCCACGGACCCCAGAATTCGCCCGGGCCCACGCCCTTGCGGCCGAACTTCCCGAGGAAGCTACCCGTAGCGGAGAAATACTGAACGCGGTCGCCGTGGTACTCTACTACAAATACGCGGCCGTCGCCGGATATCCGGACGCCGAAGGGAGAAGAGAATTCGCCGTCCCCCGTACCGAACTTACCCCATTTGCCTAAAAAGCTGCCGGCGGCGGTGAAGTATTGGACCCGGTCGTTGCCTAATTCCGTGGTATAAACGTTGCCGTTCGGCGCCACGCCGACGGCTTCAATTTGAACGAATTCGCCGTTACCCGAACCCGGTACCCCCCATTTGCCGAGGAAAGACCCGGCGGAGGTAAAGCGTTGGACGCGGCTGTTAAGGGTGTCGGCGACGTAGACGTTGCCATTGGGCGCTACGCCGGTCCCGCGAGGATATATAAACTGACCTTCTCCGGAACCGCGCGAACCCCACGAACCGAGCAGACTCCCCGCCGGGGTGAAATATTTGACGCCTTCCGGGCCTGCGTCTAACGTGTAAAGGTTGCCGGAAGGCGACATGCTAATGTCGAATAGGCGTCCGAAGAGGGATTCGTTTCCCCAAAGGCCGAGGAGGCTGCCGCTCGAGGTAAAATATTGGACGCGGTGATTGCCCACGTCGGCGACGTAGACGTTGCCGTTGGCGGCGACGGCGACGGCGGTGTCCTGCCAAAAACAACCCGGGATATGGCCTATGGCGCCCCACCGGCCGCGGTATACGTATTCGCCGTAGGCCGCCGCGGCGACCAACGCGAGGCCCGTAACTATCGTTGCTATCTTCATCGTTACCCTCCTGGTTAACGCGCTTATTTGAACAACGCCTTGACGCGCCCGAGCGAGGTCGGGTTAACGGCCGGGTTCGCATGCTTGAAGTATTGGATGCGGTAGTTACCGTTGTCGACGACGTAGATATAGCCGTTATCGCCGACCGCTACGTCCGTGGGCATTATGAGTTCGCCGTTCCCCGAGCCCGTCGTTCCCCATTTCCCAATATAACTCCCCGCGAGCGAGAAACATTGCACGCGGTTATTGGCGCCTTCGGTGACGTAGACTCTATCGTCGGGCGCCACAAAGATCCCCAAAGGCATATCGAATTGGCCTTCGCCGGACCCTCGGGAACCCCATTTACCAAGGAAAGAACCGGTCCCCGTAAAATATTGAACGCGATAGTTCCTCGTGTCGGCGACGTACACGTTCCCGCTAGGCGCAGTGCCTATGCCGTAAGGTAAATCAAACTCGCCGTCGCCCGAACCGAATGAGCCCCACAGGCCGAGGAAGGACCCGCTCGCGGTGAAGTACTGGACGCGTTCGTTATAAGTGTCGGCGACATAAACGTTGCCGTTGGGCGCGACGGCTAAGCTAAAGGGCGATTCGAATTCGCCGTTACCGGAACCGTACTGGCCCCACGTCCCTTTAAAGCTACCGTTAAGGTCGAAGTATTGTACGCGGGCGTTACCGCTGTCCAATACGTATGTCGTTCCTCCCGCCGTAACGCCGATACCGGTGGGGTAACGAAATTGGCCTTGGCCCGTGCCTAAGGAACCCCACTTGCCGAGGAAGCTCCCCGCGGCCGTGAAGTATTGTACCCGGTGGTTATTTTCGTCCGTTACGTAAACGTTGCCGTTCGCGGCTATGCTAATCTCGTATGGGTAGCCGAACTGGCCGTCGCCCGTGCCCTTGGTGCCCCACTGGCCCTCGTATTCCCATTTCGGCGGCGTGGCCCAGGCCGCCGCAAGCGTAACCGCGGTTGTTATTGCTAGAACCGTTTTCATAGTTCGGCCTCCTGCTCGTTAAGGAGCGTTAGCCAAAAAGCCGCGTTAGGTTAACGTTAAATAAAAACCCCAGGCCGGCCTTTAGCCGAACCTGGGTAGTATCCCGTTACGCGCGGTGCCGCGGCTGCGTACTCCTACTACCTTTGTTTCCCTCGTTTTCGGTAACCCTTCCCTCGTTTCGAAGTTATGGCCGGTTACGTTTTTAAAATCCCTTTAGGGCGTATTATTAAATGACGCCGGGAATACGTCAAGCGAAAATTACGGCCCAGTCGAAACCGGCGGCTATTTAAACAACGCCTTCACGCGGCCTACGGACGCGGGCGCCACCGCGGGGTTGTCCAGAACCGTATACCAGATGTCGTAGTTGCCCTGGCCGCTCGGGCGGGTGGAGCTGAAATATATCGTCCGGCCGTAGGGCGCGAACCACGGGCAATTGTCCGCGTGCGCCGTGTTCACCGCCGGCCCCAGGTTCGCGGGCGCGCCCCAACTGCCGCCGGCGTATGTCGATACCCATATGTCGAAATCGCCATAACCGCCCGCGCGAGTGGACGAAAAATAGAGCTTCGCGCCCTCCCCCTCGCCGCGGACGCACGGATGGTACGCGTCGCCAGCGCCGAGGTTCACGCGAACAGGGGCGCCCCACGAGGTGCCCGTATGAACCGAATAATATATCCCGTCCTCGCGCACGAAATACAAGCGCGTCTCGCCCTGCCAGCGCGCCACCGAGGCGTAATATTCCGCGAAACCGGTATTAACGTTAGCGCCGACCCCCGCGGGCGGCGACCAGCTGCCTCCCGAATAGACCGTCTCGTAAATGTCCGATGAGCCGGCGCCGCCCGGCCGGGTGCTGTAGAAATAAAGGGTATTGGCCGTCGGCCCGCCGGTCCAGCAGATGCCCGGGCCGCCGTCGTAGTCGCGGGAGTTGACGACCGCGCCCATATGAACCGGCGCGCCGAAGTTGGGCGGCGTCCCGGTAGCATACCAGAGGTCCGTGTAACCCAGGCCGCCGGGGCGGTCGCTGGCGAAAAAAAGGTACGTCGTGCCCTGGTAAACGCCGAGGCTGGGGCTGGCGTCGAGCGACGTGGAATTCACCGTCGGGCCGAGGTTGACGGGCGGCGTCCACGCCACGGCGGGCGACGTGCCGACGCCCAAGAGAACGACTACTACCCTGTAGTTGAAAACCATCGTATTTCCCTCCTTAAACGCCGCCGACGCGCGGCGGCGGGTTAGCCCTCCTCCTCCCCTTCCTCGGCGGCGAGGCGGTCGCCCAGGGCGTAGTAGGAGAAGTCGCCGCCGATGGTCCAGGCGATGAGGCGCGCGGCCTTCATGTCCACGGCGCCGTCGCGCAACAGCTCCTCGTCGACGTAGGACGCGACGACGCGGCCTATTATCCCCTCGTTGGGGTCGTAATCGAGGACCTCGGCCACCTCGCAGGCCATGTTGAGGGGGCACTCCCGTATCATGGGCGCGGCGGCGAGCTCGCCGTAGAACGTATCGAAGAGCTTCGACTTGTC
>CAZLXP010000120.1:0-7542 GCA_964563535.1 uncultured bacterium
CGAGCTCGGTTTTCTCCGTTATGGCGACGTTGACGTCGTCTTCGTAGCGGCCGCACCAGCGGAAGGTCCGGCCGGCGCGGCGCTCGAGGCCGGCGCAGTCGACGCCGCGGTCGAAAAATATCTGGAACGCCTCGTCGGTAAAATCTTCGCCCACGACCGCGACGACGGCCACGGGCGCGAACAACGACGCCGCCAGCGCGAAGTACGTCGCGGAACCGCCCAGCCCCTCGTCGACGCGGCCGCCGGGCGCTTCTATGGTATCGAACGCGACCGACCCTACGGCCAGGATGTTCGCATCGGCGTCGGAACGCGGTAGCGCTTCATTTTTCAATTGACTTCGAGTATAATGCTAACATACGCGTTATAGGGTGTCAACGCCGCGAGCGGCCGTAATATGTCCGTCGATAAAATTTTCACGGCGCAAGTCGTCGTAACGGCGCCCGGCGCGGCCGACGCAGAATTTTTAGCGGTGAGAGGGGGCCGCATCGTCGCCGCCGGGCACGCCGAAGAATGCCGGGACCTTATCCGGGCCGGCGTGGCCGTGGTCGACTTCGGCAACGCCGTCGTATTACCGGGTCTATGGGACGCCCACGTACACCTGCTATTAACGGGGCTGGCGCTGCGCCAGCTCGACTTGAGCGGCGCGCGCGGCGTGGGCGACGTCCTCGAGCTCGTGCGGGGGGCGGCCGGCCGCGCCGACGAAATTCTGATTTGCGGGGGCCTGGACGACAACCGGCTAGCCGAAGGACGTTTGCCCACCGGCGCGGAACTCGACGCCGCCTCGCCCCGCCGGCCGGTGGTCGTTGCGCGCGTGGATTCCCACTCGCTGGTGGCCAACGCCGCGGCCTGGCAATACGCGGCGCTCGAGCCCTCGTGGCCGGGGGTGGAATTGGACGCCGACGGCCGGCCTACGGGGGTCTTGCGAGGGCGGGCAAACGAGTTGGCCCGGGCGAAGATTTACGGGCGGCTCGAGGCGGCGACCAAGGTCGCGGCCTACCGCGACGCCGCGGCGCTGGCGGCCTCTCGCGGCGTCGTGGCGCTATGCGCCCTCGAAGGCGGCCAATTCTCCGGCGAGGAGGACGTGCGGGTTCTTTTAAGTTGCCGCGACCGGCTGCCGGTAGAAACCTTCATCTTTCCGCAAGTGACCGCTGCGAGGACGGCGCGCGAGCTCGGCCTGCCCCGTCTCGGCGGCTGTTTGCTGGTCGACGGGTCCTTCGGCTCGTGGACCGCGGCGCTGAGCGAACCGTACGCCGACCGCCGTACGACGCGGGGCGAGTTATACTTCACCGATGATGACCTCACCGCCGTCGTCCTGACGGCGCACGCCGCGGGCCTCCAGGTCGCCCTCCACGCCATAGGCGACCGGGCGGTGGCCCAGGCCCTCGACGCCTACGGCGTCGCGGCCTACGAATACCCGCGGGCCGATTGCCGCCACCGCGTAGAACACGCCGAGCTCGTATCGGACCGAGACTTAAAAAGGGCGGCCGAACTCGGCGTCATCTTTTCCGTGCAGCCGGCGTTCGAATGGTACTGGGGCGGCGCGGGCGGGTTATACGAGTCGCGGTTGGGGGAGCGGAGGCGCCGGACGAATCGGCTGCGGTCGGCGCTGGCGGCGGGGGTCGCGCTGGCGGGCGGTTCCGACGCCAACATTACGCCCATCGACCCGCTTCTGGGAATAGCCGCGGCCACCGCCCACCCCACCGAAGACGAACGCGTTTCCTTCGACGACGCGCTCGCCATGTTCACCGCCGGCGCCGCGTCGGCCGTATTCGCCGAAGACGATTGGGGGACGCTCGCCCCGGGGAAATGGGCCTCGTTCACGGTCGTCGCGCGGGACCCGCGGCGCCTCGCGGCCGCCGAACTGGCCGGCGCCCGGGTCGTCGCGACGGTTCGGAAAGGGGAATTTACCTACCGGGGGGATGACGAGAGGCCTACGACGTCATAGGCCGCGCGCGGCCTCGTAGACCGCGGCGGTGCGGCGGGCTACCTCTTCCCAGGAATACAGGTCGGCGACGCGGCGTCGGGCCGCGGCGCCTTTTTCTTTCACGTCGCCGGGCGAAGCGACGAGTCGGCGGAGCTGTTCCGCCAGCGCGGCGGCGGCGCCCGTCGGGAAGTAGAAGCCGGCGTCGCCCAGCGCCTCGACGTTGGGCGGGATGTCGGAGGCCAGGACGCCGGCGCCGTGGCTCATGGCCTCCAACAGCGCTATGGAAAGGCCCTCCAGCGTGGACGGCTGGACGTATAAATACGAGCCGGCGAAGAAAGCCGCGAGCGGCGGCCCGTAAACGTACCCCACGAAGCGCACCCGGCCGTCGGCCATTCCCTTGAGCCGGTCGAGGTACTTTCCGTGCGGGTCGTCGCCCACCACGACCAGCGGCAGCTCGGTCGCGACGTTCCGGTACGCCTCGAGCAAGAGGTGGATACCCTTCTCCGGTACGAGCCGGCCTACGGTCAATAAATAACGCCCGGCCTCCAGGCCGTAGGGCTTGAGCGCGTCGAGGTCGGCCGGCCCGGGCGCGCCGACCGCGTTGGGGATATACGTCGTCCGCCGGCGGTAGCGGCGGGCGAAATAACGCTCGAGCTCGCGCGATACGACGATGGTCCGCGAGGCCGCGCGGGCCGCGGCCCACTCGCCGAGGCGAAGGTACGCCGAGGCCCCGGGCCCCCACTTCTCCCGTTGCCAGTCGAGGCCGTGGACCGTGACCACGACCGTCTCGCCCAATAAGCGCGGGATGAAGGCCAGCGTCGCCGGCCCCAGCGCGTGGTAGTGGTAGACGTCGAAACGGCGCGGCGCGGCGTCGAACGAGGACAGCAGCGTGTGGGTCCACGCGTCGAGGTGTTTGGTATTGAGGCTGGGTAGGCGGCGCAGCGTCAAACCCTCCGCGGCGGCGCCGGCAGGGGTGTAGTGGCGCCGACAATAAACCGTAACGTCGTGGCCGAGCCTCGCCAGGTGGCGACCCAACTCCTCTACGTGGCGTTCGATGCCGCCGTGGAGGGCCGGGACGCCCTTCAGGCCTATCATCGCGACCCTCACGGCGCGACCTCCCGGTAAATTCCGAGCAGTTGGGCCATATGGTCTTTGAAAGAGAAATCGCGCGCGAGGCGGCCTTGCCCGGCGGCGCCGAGCTTCCGGGCCAGGCGGCCGTCGCCGGCCAGTCGGTCCAGCCTTTCCGCCAACCCGCGCACGTCCCCCGGTTCGAAAAGCATCCCCTCGACGCCGTCGTCCACCATCTCGGGCACGCCGCCGATGCGGGCGGCCACCACCGCGGCCCCGGCGGCGAAGGCCTCCAATATTACGGCCGGCGTATTTTCGGGCCAGCGCGACGGCACGACGACCGCTCGAGCCGAGGCCATCTCGCGCGCCAGGGCCCGAGCCGTCAGATACCCCAAAAACTCCACCTTGCCGACGGCGTAGTCGCTCGCGAGTCGACGAAGGTGCGGTTCTTCGGAGCCGGCGCCCGCCACCTTCAGGCGCACGCGGGGCCCGGCGAGGCCGACGGCCTGGATAAGTACGTCCACCCCCTTCTCGGGCGCGAGGCGGCCGGCGTATAGAAAATAATTTTGCTTGCGGCCGCTTTCCTCACCCTTGATGTCGATGGCCGGCGGCAACAGGCGCACCCGCGCGTCGTCGTAACCGGCAGCGCGGACTTTGTCGGCTAGAAAGACCGACGGGACGATGACGCGGGCCAGCGTACGATACGCCCCCGTGCGGCGCGCGACGAGATGCGCCAGGTAGCCGATGGTAGACGCGCCGAGCTTGCCCTTCACGCACCGGCGCGTTACGCACGAGAAATATTTCCCCTCGGCGCAGCGGAAACAGGGCTCGTCGCGGCTGTAGAAATAATGATTCGGGCAGCGGAGGTTGTAGTCGTGGAGCGTCATGACCGCCGGGACGCCGGCTCGCGCCAGCGCCGCGACGACCGCGGGCGTCAAGTGATACGCGATATTGTGGAGGTGAGCGACGTCGGGCTTAACGTCGGCGACGAACGCGGCCACGCGCGCCGCCGCCGCGCGCGACCACACGGCCGAAAGCGCCGCCCCCAAACCGACGCGGGGCGCGGCGAAGTCGCGGTACGGCGGATAGTATCGCGCGAAATCGCGTTCGACGTTCGCGGGGTGGTCGGTCCCGAAGAAGAAGACGTCGTGGCGACGCCTTTTCAGCGCCCGGGCGACGTCGAACATATAGCGCTCGGCGCCGCCGCGCCGATATAAAAATTTATTTATGTGAACGATGCGCATTTAAAACCCGGGCCGGCCGCGCCTGGCGCGGAATTCGTAATACGTCAATATCCCCTGCGCCGCGTCCAGAAAACAGGCCAGGAAACCGGCCCAGCCGTCCAAAAAGCCCAATCTAAATAAATACCGACCCCAGAACCTGTAGGGGGGCCGGAGCAAGAAATGCCGCAGGTCGGCGGCGAGGCCCGGGCGCAGGCCGCGCCGCGCGAGGTAGTCGGCGCCGGCGGCTACGTATAACGGCAACTTGCGGAGATAATCGGCGACCGTGGGGTACGTATTATGGTAAAGCGGCGCCTCGAGCCTGCCGACGGGACCGTCCACGTCGAGGCGTTCGTGCACCGACATACAGCGAAAGCGGCCCCGGCCCCGGCGGAACAGCCGCAGCTGATAATCCGGATACGCGCCGCCGTGCCTGAGGTACTTCCCGAAGTAATTATTAAGGCGGGGGAACTCGTAGGCGACGTAAGGGGCGTCGCCGGCCACGGCCGCTTCGACGGCGGCGGCGAGCTCCGGCGAAACGCTCTCGTCGGGGTCGAGGGATAAAACCCACTCGCCCCGGCAAGCGTTTACGGCCGCGGTCTTATTCACGTTCAAATTGAAGTCGTTTTTCACCGGAACGACTTCGGCGCCGGCGCGCCGCGCCACCGCCGCCGTATCGTCCGTAGATTCCGCGTCCGCTACGACGATCTCGTCCGCGAAGGTTACGGTCTCGAGGAGGGCGGCCAGCTCGCCGGCCTCGTTGTGGGCCAGAATGGCAACGGCTAGGCGGAGAGTTTGTCCTTGCACGGCGTAATAATTTATGTTAGTATCAAAATTCTTGAAAGGATAACGTTATGTCTTATAAGTGCGATATATGCGGCAAAGGGCCCATGTTCGGGCACAGCATAAGCCACGCCCACAACGTAACACGCCGTAAGTTCATGCCCAACCTTCAACGGGTCCGGGTGCGCGTCGACGGCCGCGTCAAACGCCTCCGCATATGCACCCGGTGCCTAAAGGCCGGTAAAGTGCGCAAAGCGTAGCCAGCGGCGTAACGCAATAAAGGCCCGCCGGCGGGCCTTTTTTATTTTACGGCCCGGCCGGCGTCCCGTCAAGCCAATTCTCGGCTTGACATTTAGCCAACGTCCTTTATAATCGGGAGAAGGCCGCCGGCGCGGCGGCCTTCTTGGCCCTTGCCACCATGCCCCCAGACGGCGATAAGTCCCCCCCGCGGCGGCGCGTCCTGGTTACGGGAGCCGCCGGTTTTATCGGCTCGAGCCTCGCCGACGAGCTGCTCGCGCGGGGCTACGAGGTCGTGGGGGTGGACAACTTCCTGGGAAACTACGGCCGCGACGTCAAGCTGTCCCATATTCGCGCCGCGCGCGACCATCCGGCCTTTACCTTCCACGAAATTGACCTGGCGCAAGACGAGCTGGACGACGTCTTGGCCGGCGTCGACGCGGCCTTCCACCTCGCCGCTCGGCCCGGCGTCCGCGAATCCTGGGGCCTGCATTACGAGGAGTACCTGACCAACAACGTCCTCGCGACGCAGCGGCTGCTGGAGGCGCTTCGCGCGCGGCCGGAGGTCCCCCTCGTCGTCTCCTCGTCGAGCTCGGTTTACGGCGACGCCGCCCGCCTCCCGGTCACGGAGGATACGACGCCGGCGCCGGTCTCGCCCTACGGCGCGACGAAGCTGGCGGCGGAAGACCTCGTTCATTTATACGTGCAAAGCTACGGCCTCCACGCCACGGTCTTGCGCTACTTCACGGTCTACGGCCCCCGCCAGCGCCCGGATATGGCGATATATAAATTCATCCGCGCCATCCTCGCCGGCGAAACGGTCGTGCTATACGGCGACGGCGAGGAGCGCCGCGACTTCACGTACGTGGGCGACGCGGTGAAAGCCACCGCCGACGTGCTGGCGCGGGGCGTAGCGTCCGGCACGTACAACGTGGCTTCGGGGACGACGGTATCGCTGAACGAACTCGCCGCCGCGGTCGAAAAGGCGCTGGGGAAGAAAGCGACCGTCACCCGGGCGCCCCACCAACGGGGCGACGTGCGGGCAACCCACGGCGACATAACGGCCCTGCGCCAAGCCATAGGCTACGCCCCGCGCACGACGCTGGAAGAAGGGCTGGCGGCGCAGGCGGCGTGGATGGCGGAAGAAGCCGCGACGAAGGTTACGGCGGCGCCGCAGGGGGCGCGGGGGCGCGCCCCGCGCTCAGCCAAATTGTCCGTCATCATAGTCAACTACAACGCCGGCCGCGTCATTCTCGAATGCATCGCCTCCTGTTGGCGCAACGCGGCGGCCGACGCCGAGATGGAGATAATCGTGGTGGATAACGCCTCGGCCGATGGCTCGGCGCAAGCGCTGGCGGCCCGCGACGACATTATCTTCATCCGCAACCGCGAGAATCTGGGATACGCCGCGGCCAACAACCAGGGCCTCGCCGCCGCCCGGGGCGAATACTTCATACTGCTCAACCCCGACGTCGAAGTGAGGGCCGGCGTATTCGACGACTTGATGGATTTCTTGGACGAGAACCCGAACGCCGGCGTCGTCGGCCCCGCGCTCGTAAGCCCCGCCGGCCGCCTCCAGGAATCGTACCGCCGCTTCCCCAACCTCGTGCACCTTCTAGGAACCCGCCGCTCGCCCATCTATCGCCTTTGGCCCCGCAACCCCTTCTCGCGGCAAGGGTTCTACGGCGACCTCGAGCTCGACCGGCCGGTAAAAGTGGACTTCATCGCGGGCGCGGCGATGATGTTCAAGCGCCAACTCGTCGACCTCATCGGGCCGTTGGACCCCAAGTATTTTATGTACGTCGAAGACGCCGACTTCAGCCGCCGCGCGCGCGACGCCGGTTATAATACGTACCTTTTGCCCAGCCTGGCCATCCTCCACCACTGGGGCGAGTCGGCCGCGCTCCACCCCTACCGGATCGTATTCATCCACCACATCTCCATGATGCGCTATTTGAGGATACATCAACCGCTGCAGTTCGCGTTATACCTGTTGCTCCTGCCGGCCGTGGGCGTGCATATTCTCTTCGAGTTGGCGTACGCGTGGCGGGCGACGCGGCGCCGCAAGAAGGAGCTCGCCGCAACACAAAAAGGCGCGGCCGAAGACCGGGCCGAAGCGCGGGGGGCGCCGTCGGCGGCGCCTTAAGGCCGCGCGCGGGGATAATTATGAGAGCCGGGCGGGGAAACGACGCGCGTAACCTGTTGACCGGTTTTAGGCTATTAGCGGCCGCGGCCGCGGCGTGCGCCTCCGCCGCCGGCGCGGCCTTTCTCCTCGTCCCCATGGACGACGCGCAGGCCGACCACCTCCGC
>CAZLXP010000121.1:0-7469 GCA_964563535.1 uncultured bacterium
CGGCGTTGGCGCGCGACCAACTCCCCCCGCAATGAGGGCCGGGCCCGTGCCGGCGGCCAATAACCCGCCGCCGAAATACGTCATGCGAAGAATACTCTTAGCCGCCACCGCCGTTTTGCTGCTCGCCTCCGCCGCCGAGGCGTATACTTATTTCGGGAAAAATAAAGTCCAATACTATAAATACGATTGGCAAATTATAGAAGGCGAACACGTAGACCTTTATTTCTACACCGCCGAACGCGAACTGGCCGAGCGCGCCGCCGCCTTAGCCGAAGAGTCGTGGGAATACCTATCGCTGCGTATGGCCTATACCCCCCGCGAACGCGTCCCGCTCATAATCTACAGCTCCCATAGCGAGTTCCAGGAAACCAATATCCTGCCTTACATACTTCCGGAGGGCGTCGCGGGTTTCATGGAATTAATCAGACACCGCGTCGTCATACCGTTCGACGGCTCGTACCCTCGCCTCCGCCAGGTCATACGCCACGAGCTGACGCACTTCTTCATGTACCAGAAACTGAGCGACGTCTACCAGCGCCACAAGCGTTACGACTACGGCCAACCGCCGTTCTGGTTCGTCGAGGGGCTGGCGGACTACATGTCGACGGATTGGGACAGCTTCTCGGACGCGTTCCTGGCCGACGCCCTGTATAGCGGCGCCCTCGTCCCGCTATCGAAATGGCGGGCCATCGCCGGTACGTACCTGGCATACAAGGAAGGCGAGTCGGCCCTGCATTACCTCGCCGAAACCTACGGCGAAGATAAAATCATAAAAATCATCGACGAGGCGTGGTTGGACCGCGACTACGACGAGGTCCTCGACCTCGTCCTCCCGGTAACGCTCAAGCGGTTTGACGAGGATTGGCAGCGGTGGCTCCGCCAGCGCTATTGGCCCCGGTACGCCGAACGGGCCGAGCTGAGCACGCTGGGCGAGAAGCTGTCCCAAGGGCCCGGGTTGAGGAGCGGCGTCGCGTGGCTGGACCACCGGCGGCTGGCCTTCCTCTCCGGAGAAGAAGGTCGGGCAAGCCTATACCTGATGACGCTCAAACCGGACGGCCGCGGCGCCGAGGTGCGCAAGCTCGTCGCCGGCGAGAAGTCGCCGTCCTACACCGTCGTACACCTGTATCGCGAACGGCTCGGCACGTACGGGGGACGCTTTATCGCCTTCGCGGCCCGCGCCCACGACCGCGACCGCCTTTACGTCTTTGACGTGGCGCGGGACCGGGTTACGGAGAGTTACGAGTTCGAAGATCTTATCGTCATCGGCTCGCCGGCGTTCTCGCCCGACGGCACGGCCATCGTCTTTCGCGGCCTGACGCGGCACGGCCAGGCGGACCTCTACGTCGTAACGCGCGCGACGGGCGAACGGCGCCCCCTGACCGACGACCTGGCCGACGACGCGTACCCCTGTTGGACCGAGGCCGGGATAGTGTTCGCTTCCGAAAGAGACGCCGCGACATACAAGGACTACTACAACCTCTACCGCCTGAACCCGTCCACCCGAGAAACTGAACGGCTCACCGTCGGGCCGTGGCGAGACCTTTACCCGTGGGTCGGCGACGACGGCGCCATCTATTTCGTTTCGGACCGCGGCGGCCCGTACAACGTATACCGTTTGGAAAAAACCGGCGCCGCGACCCCGCTGTCGAGATCGCTGACGGGCGTAGTGGAGGCCGCGCCCCGCCCCGGCGGCGCGCCCGGCGAGGTCTCTTTTATCGGCTTCGCGGACCAGAGCTTTGACATCTACTTGGCGACCCTCGAGCCTCAGGGTGAATGGGAGGAAGAGAGGGCCGAACCGACCCCGGCGGTGAAACCGCCTACCGCTTTGCCGGTCAAAACCTTCGCGGTCCGCGGCTACAAAACGACCTTCGCCCTCGACTACTTCGCCGGCGCGATTGCCTACGGCCCGGAGTTCGGTTCCGAGACCGGCGTCCTCATATCATTTACGGACGTTTTGAACGATAAAAACATCGTGGTCCAATTCGGCAACGACGCCACCACGGTAGACGAGTTCCTGGAACGCACCAGCATCGGCGTCGACTACTACGACCTCAGCCGCCGCTTAGGTTACGGCGTCAGCGGCTTCCGCTACGTCGAGGACCGGTTCGACTACCTATACGGCCCTTCGGGGCGGTACTATACCGAAACCCGCGGCGGCGGCGGCGGGACGCTCACGTGGCCGTTAGACCGCTTCCACCGCGTCGGCGGCAGCCTCTACCTTTACGAGCTGGAGCGCAGGTGGGAAGCGATCGGGCCGGTGGAGTACGGGACTAAAGTATCGTCATACCTTTCGGCCGCGCGCGATACGTCGCTATGGTACGGCGACGGCCCCATCGACGGCCAACGGCTCCACGTGACGACCGGCGTGACGCAGGACCTGAGACGCCGCCGTCGCGACTACGTCTACGTCCTGGGGGACTTCCGCCATTATCTGCGCACGACGCGAGCGCAGGGTTTCGCGTTCCGCGGCGTCATGGTCGGGACGTTCGGCCCGGACGCCCAACCCGTCTACGCCGGCGGAAGCCTCTCCATGCGAGGCTATAAGTGGTTCGACTTTCGCGGCCGCCGCTTCGCGATGGTCAACGCCGAATATCGCTTCCCTATCCTCGAGCCCTTCGACCTCCGCACCGCGGTAGGAACGGCGCCCATGCCGCCGGTGCGCGGGGCGTTATTCTTCGACGCCGGCGAGGCATGGGACGAAATGCTGGGGCGCGCGCGGGGCGGCTTCGGCCTCAGCCTGCGGGCCATCCTATGGGGGTTTCTCGTACTGCGGACGGACCACACGGTGCTTACGGACTTCGAGTCGTTGGGGCCGTTTGTCCCCATAAGGTTCTTCATCGGCTGGAGTTACTAACCCTTGACGACGACGCGACCATCGGTTATAATAGGGGCACACGCAAAGGAGTAGAAGATGAAGGTAAGGTTCTTTATCGTTTTATGCTTGGCGGCGGCCCCCGCCCTCGGCCTGGTTAACTTCAAAGGCGGCTATACGTCGACGATGGGCGAGCTGAGCGAACGGTACGCCGGCGGCTTAGGCGCCATGATAGAGCTCGAGTTCGGCCTCCCCGGCCCCATAGCCATCGTGCCGATGGGGGGATATACCCAGCTAGGTCAAGACCAACAATTCACGGACCTGCTCGATACGTACATCGAGAAATATTTTAAAGGCATCCCTATTCCGCCTCAGTTGCAAGAGTTGGGCAAGATTAACTCCAGCATGTATTTCTTCGGCGGGGGGTTGCGGCTCTACGCGGTTGAAAACGTTGCCATAAAAATCCACGCCGAGGGAGGCGCCGGTTACTACTACCGCGACATGGAGGCGCAAGGCGTCCCGTTCTCGCTTATCGCGACGCTCGTACCGGAGCTCGAAGAGTTCGAGAACGCGGTCGAACCGGCCAAAGGTGTCGGCCTCCACGCCGACCTCGGCCTTGAAATACTCCCCATCTCGCCGGTGGCGCCGCAGGTAGGCGCGCGCTATATCCACGCCTTCGGCATCGGCCGGACCCGCATAGACGACTTCATGGCCGAAAAAGTCCCGGGCTTTAAACCGCCCGAAAGCGAAGACGTGGACCTGTTCCTCTTCTACGCCGGCCTCGGGATATTCTAATACAGAACACGTAAAAAACCCGGCCGCCGCGGCCGGGTTTTTCTGTTAAGGCCAATCCGGCCCTCATTTCCCCAAAACCGTCGCCAGCGCCCCCAGAAACGCGTCGTTCTCCTCCGGCAAACCGACGGATACGCGCAACGCGTTCGGCAGGCCCCACCCGGCCATAGGCCGGACGACGACGGCAAGCCTCATCAAGTCCTCGAAGACGGGCGCGGCCTCGCGCTCCAATTCCACCAGGACGAAGTTGGCCTCGGAGGGGACGTACGTCACGCCGAGTTCGTCCAGGCCGCGGTAGAGTTGTTCGCGGCCCGCCGCGACCATCTCCCGGCTGCGGGCGAGGTGCTCGTCGTCGCTCAGCGCGGCGACCCCCGCCACCTGGGCCAGCGAGTTGGCGTTGAAGGGTTGCCGGATGCGGTGCATCGCGGCCACAGTCCCCGGGGCGGCGGCCCCCCACCCGAGCCGAAGGCCGGCGAGGCCGTAGTTCTTCGAAAAACTCCGCATGGCCATGACCGGCCGCCCGGCCCGGACGTAATCCAGCGCGTCCGGGTAATCGGCGGCCGCGACGAAGTCGAAGTACGCCTCGTCCAGGACCACCAGGACGGTACCGGGTACCCGGTCGAGGAAAGCCTCGACCTCGGCTCGAGTCACGATGGTCCCGGTGGGATTATTCGGGTTGGCGATCAGGACGACCTTGGTGCGCTCGTCGACGGCGTCGGCCATCGCCGCCAGGTCGAACCGGCTATCCCGGAGCGGTATCCCGCGAAAATCCGCGTCCATTATCATGGCCGCGATTCTATACATTATAAAAGACGGGTGCCCGGAAACGACGTTGTCGCCGGGGCCGGCGAACGTCTTTACGACCAGCTCGGCGAGGTCGTTGGCCCCGTTGCCCAGTATTATCTGGTCGAAGGAAAGGCCGAACTTCTCGGCGAGGGCGGTCACGAGGTAATAACCGGAACCCTCGGGGTAGCGGAATACTTCTCCCAGCGCCGCCCGCATCGCCGCCACCGCCTTGGGCGACGGCCCCAGGTTGTTCTCGTTCGAGGCGAGCTTGACGACTTTCGTGAGGCCCAGCTCGCGTTGCACCTCGGCCACGGGCTTCCCGGGCTTATACGGGAATATCTTATCAATTATCTCGCGCGGCTTGACGTTCACGGCGACTTCCTCCTATGACGAGACAAAGAACGGTTTTCACTCCTCAATGAACTGTTTGGCTTCCGCCAGCGCGGGGTCGAGCTCGAGGGCGCGCGCGGCCGCGGCCGACGCGCCTTTCACGTCACCCAAACTATACAACGCTTTCGCGCGCAGCGCGAGGGCCTTGGGGAGATGCGCCGGTTCGTCGACGGCGTCGAGCTCGGCAAGCGCTTCCCGGTAGCGGCCGGTCTCGATATAGGCGTCGGCCAGCAGGATGCGATAGGGCGCGGCGCCCGGGGCCGCGGCCCGCGCCCGTTCGAAGTACGCCACGGCCGACGACGCGTCGCCGTGGGTGCGATAATAGAAGCCCAACGCCGCGTTGGCCTCCGGCGACGCGGGCTCGAGCTCTACCGCGCCGCTCAACAGGTTCAATCCCTTTTCCGTTTCGCCCGCCGCCAGCGCCAGCTCGCCTAACCTCTCCCGCAATACGTCGTTAGCCGGGTCTTTCTTCAGCGCCGCCCCCAGCACGCGCCGGCGCGCGCCCGCCTCGAGGCGGCGTTTGAAATAGTCGTCGTACGCCAGCGTAATGGGCGAACCCAAACCTTCTCGCGCGACGCCCTCCTCGTACGTTCTCTCCGCCTCGGCGTAGCGCCTCACTTTTTCGTAAGCGGCCGCCAGCGCCCGGCGAGCCCACGCCGAATCCGGGTCAACGCCCGCCGCCGCGTTCAACAACGGCAGCGCTTCTTCGACGCGGCCGAGCCGGCACAGCTCCTCCCCCCACGCGACGTACGGCTCGAGGTCGAGGGGGTTCAGTTCGCGGGCGAGCTCGTAATATGCCGCGGCCCCGGCCGCGTCGCCTTCGGCCGCGAGCGCCCCGGCGTACCGCGACGCCCACAGCGACCCGGGCGGGACGTTGCGTCGGGCACGCGTTAAGGCCGCCAACGCTTTATCCCCGCGGCCCTGGTCCACGTAGATCTTCGCCTCCATCACGTACGTAACGACGTCGCCGGGGTACTCTCGCTCGACGGCATCGAGCCACGCCAGGCTCGCGGCGCGGTCGCCGCCCCGTTCGATTATCTCGGCCCGCCGCCGCCACAACGCCAAATCGCGCGGTAAACGCTCCCGCGCCAGTAACTCTCGCGCCTTCGCCCCCAAGCCGCGGCGTTCGTAGAAATCCGCCAACGCCGTCAATAGGCCGACGTCGTCGGGATAACGCGCCAACCCCTCGCGAAGCCTCAAGACCGTATTTTTATAGTCGCCGTAGAACTCGTCGGCTTGAGCAGCCGCCGCGTACGCCGGCGGCGAAACCCCCCGGACGGACGGCAACCCGGGCCTCCGCCGGGGGCCGCCCTCCACACCCGCAAGCGCGGCGCACTTCAACATCCCCCGTACGGCCCCAGGCAAACGAACGTCGCGCGCGTCTACGCCGCCGGCGACGAGCAGCGTCAACGCCCGTTCGTAATACTGGCGCGCGCCGTCGGCGTCGCCTTTAGCCAGTAACGCGTCAGCCAACTCGAGGTCCCAATCGGGTTCTTCTTCCGTAAAACAGTAATAACGCAGCCGGTCGATTTCGGCCTCCCCGGTTTCGCCCGGCCGCCCAACCTCCGCGCGCAACGAACGGGCTACGGCCTTGAACTCCGCCGTAATCTCGGGCAACGCCGACTGCTCTCCTACAGCCTGCGCCAATAGCGCCATACCTAAAAGCGATTGGAGCTCCCGCCTCCCCCCCTCTACGTCGAGGCGCGCTGCGGGGAGGACCGCTAAGCCGACGTCGGCGTCGTCGGGCGATATTGCGGCTAGCGTCTTCAAATCGCGGAAGAACGCGTTGGCGGACAACCGCGTCTCGGCGTATCCCTCGCCCAACCGATATGCCGCGGCCCCGGCGACGCCGGCGTCGGCGCCGTTAAGGGCGAAGGTTTTGCGGAACTCGGCGGCGTAAATATCCTCCAGGCAAAGGTCGCGCCGGTACGCCGGCGGCACGTCGGCCGCGAGCCGCGGGAACGACCTCGGCTCGTATCCCCTGACTCCCCACAGCGCCAACGTAAACTTCTTTCGGAAGCCGGGCTCCGCGTCGCGAGGTACGAAGCGCAGGTAGGTCCGGGGAGTATCGTCGACGCCCCAGTTCGCGAAGGCGGCGCCGCCGCATAGCCGGGGGTCGAATAAAACCGCCTCCGACAGCGCTCGCCGGGCCGCGGCCGTATCGCCGCGCGACGCCAATAAAAGCGCGTAAGGCGCCTGGTGGGTTCCGCCGATCAAACCGGCCGGGTCGGCAGCTACGGCCCGGGCGAGGTACGCCAGGCCGCGCTCATCCTGGCCCGACGTCCAATATAATAAGCCCAGCCGCTCGAGGTACGCCGCGTTGCCGCGGGACCGTCCGGCCGCGCCGCGGTAGGCAACGGTAACCCGGCCCAGGTCGCCGGCCGGGTCCGCCAGGCGGCACTCGGCAAGGCGTCCGTAAGGCGCGGCGGCCCAGGGCGCGAACGCCGCCGCGCGTTCGTAGCATTGAGCCGCGCCGCCGAAATCCCCCCTTTTAACCAACCGGTCGCCGCGGGCCAAATCCTGGTCGGACGCCAACGCCGACAACCCCAAAACCGTACCGACCGCCACCATTACCGAAAAGACGACCGTGAGCCAAGCCGGCGAAGAAGCTGCCAGGCCGCGGCGGCGAATACCCCCCTCGTACAAGGCCAGGCCTACGAAAACTATAACAGGTATGGGCGACAGCAAC
>CAZLXP010000122.1:0-7437 GCA_964563535.1 uncultured bacterium
AACCAATAGAAAACGATATTATTAGATCAATCGAACTTAGTGATGTTAAAACTCTTTGGCAACAAACTAAATCGGGGGTAGAAAGTGCCGATAAACGGGTACGAAATAATTAAGCGTCTTACCGATAAATCGAAAAAGGATTTTAATGAGAAGTTGATTATTACCCCGATTTTGGATTGGGATAAGCAACTTAATAAAGGTGCGGCTTCTTTTGATGTCCGATTAGGTTCTTGGTTCATGACTCCCGTTCGAAGTAGGCTTTCCGAGCTTGACCCTTTATCGGAAACTTATACTTCGGAAACTTTAAAAATCGTTAAAGAAACATATATCAATATTGGTGAATGTTTTGTTTTACACCCCGATCAGTTCGCTTTAGGAATTACTTTGGAATGGGTGCATTTGCCTTATGATTTGGGGGCGTATGTATTAGGCCGGTCTTCTTGGGGTAGGGAAGGCCTTATTATCGCGACGGCCACGGGTGTACAACCCGGTTTTTCAGGGGTTCTAATATTAGAGCTTTCGAATATCGGCGAAATACCTATTAAATTATACCCCGGGGTAACAATAGCCCAATTGTTTTTTCATAGGGTTAGTACGAAATATGGTATGAATAGGGATGATTCTTTGTTTTTCGGCCAAACCAAACCGAATAGGGTGGGTCCAATTAATAGAATAGATATCAAAATAGTTGATTCGTTGAAGAAAAATTATCCTAAATTCGAGCCTTTAAAGTAATTATGATAGTTTGTTCTTCCCCCGGTTAGGGTTTTTTTACCTATTCATAGTCCGCGTTTAAGTAGTCATATCCGAAAAACTAAAGGCTAATATTTAGTTTTTTCTTTTTAAACCGTAACGCCGCGGTCCGCGCCTATACTAATATTGCGCAGACGGTAGTTTTTATGTTATAATAAACGAGTCTTAAAAGGCCGCCAGGCCGTTATCGTCAACCGCAGCACCGTAAAGGAGGTCGCCTATGCCGCGTTAGTTTCGCCCGGAGCCGATAAATGGCAGCGGACGATTCTAATTTGGCACAGGCGATTCGCGGCGGCGACCAGGCGGCGGCGACGTCTTTCTACGAGAAGTATTGCGGTAAGATTTACCGCATGATGTATTTCTCGTCGCGCAGCGAGGCGGAGGCCGAGGAGCTTTCTCAGGCCACGTTCCTCGCGTTTTTTGAATCGCTGCCCCGCTTCCGCGGCGACGCCCGTCTCTCCACCTGGCTTTACGCCATCGCGAAGAACGTCCTCCGCAATTATTACTCCCGCAATAAACGGAATCGCGAGGTGCCCATCGACGACCAAGGGGCCGCCGGCGAGTTGCGCTCGTACCTCGACGGCCTCGCGTCGGAGGAGGAGCCGCCGGAGGAACTCCTGGCGCGGGAGGAGACGACGGCGGTCGTACGGGCCGTGCTGGGGCGGCTGGCGGCGTCGTACCGGGAGGTATTGACGTTCCGTTATTTCGACGGCCTCTCCAACGCCGACGTGGCGGCGGCGCTCGGGAAAAAAGAGAGTACCGTGCGGGTCCTTTTGCATCGCGCGTGCAACGCGTTCGCGCGCGAGCTTCGCCGGGTGGAGGCGCGGGCCGGCGGCGAGCTCGTCGAAAAGCCGTACCCGCGGCCAAGGAGGCGCAATTGAGGCGTGTCGTTGACGCGCTAAGCGCGGCCCGCGCCGTACGTTGGCGCGGTTTTTTATTTTTAGGATAGATTTTTAGCTTGACGCAAGAAAGGAAATAAGTTAGATTGTAATAGGGGGCAGATGGGTTCCGAAAGCACCTAACCTTCCCAGACCCGGGAGGTACATATATGAGGACCAAATTTCTCAAGGGTTTACTCGTCGCCGCGGCGGCGTTCGCGTGCTTGGCGGCGTCGGACTTTGCGGGCGCGGGTAAAGGAAACGTCGGCGTGCCGCAGGGCGACAAGCCGGCCGGCGTGGCGGCCGCGCCCGGGCCCGGCCGGGACGACGAACCCCCCGGCGGGTTGTTACAATACTTCCGGGCGGCAGGGGAGAACTGCTATCTCGTGTTCTCCAATTACGGCCTGTTCGGTTGCTACGCGTTCCAAGAAAACCACGGCTTCCATTACAACGTGGGCGTTTATTATCCGCCCGAGAGACATGCGGGCCTTTACTCCTGGACCGACGCCCCGTCGTTGGCCAACTACCACAACTTCGTCGACACCACCAGCGCCACCCCCATCTGGCTCGAGCTGCCGGGGGCCGCGACGAGCATCGCCGTCGAGTATTGGGCCAAGTGGGATATCGAAGAAAATTACGACGGCGTCGAGCTGGAGATAGCGGCCATCGGCGAACCCACCAACTGGAAAAACCTGCGACCTACGAGCGCGGTGCTCGGTTCGGGGCAGATAGGGCAGCCGGACCCGAGCCGATACTATTACGAGGGCAGGACCGACGTCTGGAAGTTGGAGAAGGCCGACATCACGAGTTACAAAGGGGCGAAGGTCAAACTACGGTTCCACTTCCGGTCCGATATGTCCAACACGGTATACTATCACGGCATATACGTGGACGATTTCCGCGTCGTGCGCGACGGGAGCGTCAGGATTTACGCGGACGGCTTCGAGACCCCCGGGACGGACAACTGGGATACGGACGTCGTCCGCGGCGACCCGGTAATAGATAAGTGGGGCTACAGCCAGGCCCTCCCCGGGGAAGTGAACTTCCTCAACAACGGCCAGTTGATGGCGGGCGCGTCGTCGTCGTACGTGGCCGACGCGTTCGAGCCGGATTGGGCGGCGACGTCGGTGGGGTGGAACAATTTCGTAACCTATTCCAACGCCGCGACCCGCGGCCCGGCGATGCCGGAGTTCCGCGTCGACCAGTACCTTTACCCTTACCGCGACTACGTTATCGTCGATTGTTACGTGAAGAACGGCAAACCGGACACCCAAGATAACATCTACGCCGGCGTGCGGATGAACATAGACATCAGGCATAATGCGTTGGAACGGGACGACGACGAACGCGTAACCTATAAGGGTGCCAAGCGCCTGGCGATGTTCTTCGACGACGGCCAGCTCGACAAGCCGATGTGCGGCCTGTTGTATCTGCGGCCGGGCGACGGCCCCCCCGCCTCCGTCAACTTCAGCGATAATATGGAGCAATGGAAGGACGACGCCGCCAACTTTACTTTTATGAGCAACGGCAATTACGACTACCTCGACGCTATTTCGCCCGTGAACCGTTGGCTGGTAGTCGTGGGCGAGGGGCCGCATACCCTGAAGATGAGCGAAGTCTTCCGCTTCTCCTTTGCCATCATCGGCGGCGACAACGAAGACGACCTATTGAAGAACGCCGACGAGGCCAGGAGCGCGTACAAAACGTTGCCCGATAAAACCCCCATCAACGTAGCGCCCGCGTCCTTCGGCAAAATAAAAGCCCTTTACCGGTAGCGACGGGAATCCGGAGACGTAAAAGGGGCCGCGAGCGGCCCCTTATTTTTTTACGGCCGGCGGCCGCGGCGGGTCGCGTTGCGCGACGTCCCGGTTTATGGCCGCCAGCGCCGGTTCCGCCTCCAGGACGGCCAGAACGTCGTCCAGGCCGTAGAGCCCTTTTGCCCCCAGCCTCTCGCATAGCCGACGGAGCAATTCGTAATCGCGCGGCTCGTCCAACACCAGCCGGTAGCCGGATAAGTCCGCCCCCGCCCGGGCGGGCGGCAATTTGAAAACCTGGAAGTCGGCGCGGTGGGCGAAGAGGTACGGCGTAACGTGCTCGCGCGACGTGGCGTCGCGACAACGTGCCGCGAGCCACGCCAGGACCTCGGCGGTGAGGACCTCGACGTCATAGCCGCGGGGATATTCGGCCGGCACGTCGTTGTACGAAAAGTCGTATCCGCCGGCCGCGTGCGCCGCCACCAGGTCGCCGATAATCCGCGGGTCCATAAGCGGGCAGTCCGCGGTTATGCGGACGTAGTGGCGCGCGGGAAAGGCTTCGGCCGCGGCCGCGAGGCGCCCCAGGACGTCGCCGCTCGAGCCGCGGAAGACCCCGGCCCCAGCCGCCCGGGCGCACCCCTCGACGGCGTCGTCCTCGCCGGCTTCCGTCGTCGCCACTACGGTCCGCGCGACGCCGGCGGCCGCCCGGCAGCGTTCGATGACGTGGGCCAGCACCGGCCTTCCCGCGAGGGGCAAAAGGACTTTGCCCGGCAAGCGGCTCGAGCCCAGCCGAGCCTGTATCAATATGACGGCGTCGTCCATGCCGGATTCATTTTCGATAATGGGAGAGGACCTTGTCGACGGCCGCGGCGACGTCGGCGACGTCGCGGTCCGTCATGGCGGCGAATAGCGGCAGCGACAAAATGCGTTCGAACAGCGCCTCGGCGCGGGGGAAGTCGCCCCGCCGGTAGCCGAAGTTGTCGCGGTAGAAGGAATGGTAGTGCAGCGGTATGTAGTGGACGTTCACCCCCACGTTTTCGGCGCGGAGCGCGCGGAACACGGCGTCGCGGTCAACCCGCAGCGCCTCGAGCCGGAGTTTTATAATATATAGATGTCGGCCGTGGGTGACGTGCGGCGGCGTCGGGATAATCTCCACGTCGTCGCGGGGGGCGAACAAGTCGTCGTAGGCCGCGGCTATGGCCTGGCGGCGCGCGTGGTCGCCGGCGAACCGTTTAAGCTGCGACAAAAGCAGCGCGGCGCTCAGGTCGGGCATGCGGTAATTGTAACCCAGGCCGGCGACGTCGTAGCGGTAATCGGCGGCCGGGCCGTGGCGCTCCGTCGCCGACGTCGTCAAGAAGTGGTTGCGGTATAGGCGCGCCTTGGTCGCGACGTCCTCGTCGTCGGTCGCGACCGCGCCGCCCTCGCCCGCGGTTATTTGCTTTACGGCGTGGAAGGAATAACACGCCGCGTGACCCCGGCCCCCCAACGGTTGGCCGCGGAACGTCGCGCCCAGCGCGTGGGCGCAGTCCTGGATGAAAGCCAGGCCGTTCGCGCGGCAGATTTCCTCCAACGACGCGACGTCGCACGGCAAGCCCCCCATGTGAACCGCCGCTACGGCCCGCGTCTTCGGCCCCAGCCGTTGCGCGACGTCCGCCGGGTCGACGTTCAGGTCGTCGCCGATGTCCGCGATGACGGGCCGGCCTCCCGCCGCCGCCGCGGCCGACGCCGTAGCCGCGAAGGTGAGCGCCGGGACCACTACCTCGTCGCCCGGGCGGAGGGGCACCGTTTGGTAAGCTACGTGAAGCGCCGCGGTGCAGCTCGAGACCGCCACCGCGTACTTCGCCCCGGCGACGGCGGCAAGCTCCCTCTCGAATTCCGGTATGGCGGGGCCGGTGGTCAGCCACCCGGACCGCAAGACTTTTACGGCCGCGGCGACGTCCTCGTCGGTCAGGACGGGCCGGGAGTAGGGGAGGAACTCCGCGCGCACCGGCGCGCCGCCGTCGATCGCCAATTTATGCGCCATCTTTGCCCACGCGCGTATTAGTTATCGGAACCGTACGACCGTAACGCCCTCGTTGCCGCCCGGGCCCGGGCCGTACGAGGCCACGGCGGCGTGAGTTCGCAAGAATTGCCGTATGCCGTCGCGGAGGCGACCGGTCCCGTAGCCGTGGATGACCTCGACGCTCGGCAGTTGCGCCGCGACGGCGCGGTCGAGGTACGTCGCGAGCTCCAGCAACGCGTTCTCTACGCTGTAGCCGATGACGTTCAGGTTGGGTCGCACGTCGTCCTCGATGGATATCTTCACGCCGCCCTTTTTGTGCCGCGGCGCCGCGGCGGCCAGGTCGGCGAAGTCGACCCACGCTTCCACCGCGCCGAAAACAACGCGGGCGCGCCCCTTGGCCGCGTCCACTTCGGCCACGCGACCTCGGGTTTCGGTTCCGCGCACCGTTACCCACGACCCTTCGGCGACGGCGGCCGCGGCCTCGGTTTCGGCGCCGGCACGCTCGGCAAGGCGTTCCTGCTGGGCGGCGGCGGCTTTTTCCGCTTCCAGCAACGCGTGTCGCTGTTCCTCGGCCGCGGCCACGTCGGCCTTGGCCCGCAGTTCGCGAATAATCAAGGCGGCCTGGCGGCGGGCGTCGCGCATTATCTTCGCCGCCTCGCCGTACGCCTCTTCCCGCAGCCGGGCCTCGCTTAGCTCGTAGCGGCGGCGCTCCTCCTCGAGGGCGGCGAGGTTGTTCTCGTAATCCGCTTTCAACGCCGCGAGTTCGCCGGCCAGCGCGCCGGCTTCCGCCTCGCGCTTCTCGAGGCGTCCGATTAATTCGTGCAGCGACAACTCCTCGTCGCCGAGGGCGGCCAACACCCCCGCGACGACGTCCTCCGGAAAGGAGAGGCGTTCCAGGATGGCGACGGCTTCGCTCGTGCCGGGGCGGCCGGTCTTCAATTTGTACGTCGGCTCGAGGGTGGCGGCGTCGAAGTCCACCGCGGCGTTGACGAAACCGTCCTCTTCCAGGGCGAACTTCTTGAGCTCGTCGTAGTGCGTGGTGCAGGCCACGCGGGCGCCGCGACCTTTCAGGTGGTGGAGGACCGTGGTCGCGATGGCGGCGCCGTACTTGGGCGACGTGCCGACGCCAACCTCGTCGAGCAAGACGAGCGAGCGTTCGTTAGCGGCTTCCAGAAACCGGCCGACGTTCCTCATGTGCGCCGTGAACGTGCTGAGATTGCCCTCGATGGAGGACTCGTCGCCGATGTCCGCGAAGATGTCGACGAATTCGCCGACGACGGTTCCGGGGGAGGCCGGGACCGGGACGCCGGCGAGGGCCATGGCGGTCAAGAGGCCCGCGGTCTTGAGGGCAACGGTCTTGCCGCCGTTGTTGGGGCCGGAGATTACCATTCCGACGCAGCCGTCGCCCAGCGCGAAATCGATGGGCACGACTTCGTCGGGGGCGCGCGCCGCCAATAGCAGGGGGTGCTTGGCGCCGACGAGCGATATGACCGGCTCCGCCGCTACGGCCGGCGTCGTGCAGCGGTACGCCAGGCCGTATCCGGCGCGGGCGGCGACGAAGTCCAACTCCGCCAGGAGTTCCACGTTCGACGTTAAGCCGTCGCATTCGGCCGCGCACCGCGCCGACAGCGCGCGCAGGATGCGCTCCACCTCCGCCTGTTCCTCCGCCGTCAAGCCCTCGAGGTCGTTGTTGAGCTCGACCACGGACATCGGCTCGACGAAGGCGGTGACGCCGCTGCTGGAGTGGGCGTGGACGATGCCGCGGACCGCGCCCATGGAATCGGTGCGGACCGGGAGGACGTAGCGGCCGCCGCGCTGCGTTATCACCGGCTCGCGCAGTGCGCGCTTTATTTTCGGGGAATTGATCAGGCGCTGGAGCGCGTTCTGGATTTGGTCGTGTTGGTCGGCGATTCTTTGGCGCAGGTGGGCGAGTCTGGGCGTGGCGTCGTCGCGGACGGCGCCGTCGTCGTCCACCTGGCGGGTTATTTCGTCGGTGACCGCGGCCAGCGGCTCGAGGGAGGCGGCGTAGGCGGCCAGGTTGGGATAATCG
>CAZLXP010000123.1:0-7219 GCA_964563535.1 uncultured bacterium
CGCCGAAGTTCTTACCGCCGGAGACGATATTGCCACCCAGGTCCGCAGCTCGCCATTTCAGCGAGCCGTTGCCTTTGTCGCCCGGATCCAGGATGAACTTCCCTATGAAGTTCTTATTGCCGGGGGCCGCGGTTACGGGAACGATTTCCGCACGCTTCTTGCCGCTATTCGAAGTGAAATAAACTTCGGCCTCGCCCTTACCGAAGATTTCCTCGTCCGCGCCGATAAGCACTTCGATATAGTCGGGATTGGCCTGCGTTATGCCGACGCCGGCTGTTACCGCCGGGGGCCGGGTATCGCTGGTCTGGATATACGAGTATTCGAACGGCAAATTGTCGCCGTCGTAAGAAAGGTTGCTGATTATGGCGACGATGGCCTGGTATTGGCCGGGGTTGGCGATCTGGATAATCCCTTTATCCTCCGGCGTGAACATCAGCGACGGTTGGCCCTGAACGCCCTTCAGGTCGGTCCAGGTCGAGCCGTTCTTCGTAACGTAGACCGCGCCGCCCCAGTCTTTGCTATCGGGGGGGTTATTCGTGTCGCCCTCAAAAGTAATAAGGGCGTACCCCCAACCGGGAGGATTGTTGAAGCGATAGAAGCCGTGGCCCAAGTGATTCATATAATAGGCTACCGTCGGTTTGTATTTTTTCAGCGGTAATTCGCCGCTGCCCCACGTATTTTGGGGGGTAATAGTCGTGAAACGTCGGCCGTATTTATAATGCTTACCGTCGTCGCGTTCGCCGGTAAACCAGTTCCAGGTCGTCCAATATTCGAACGCGTCCTTGAATATGCGGCCGTCGAGGTATTGGTGCTTCACGTGGTGACGTGCGATCAAATACCCCATCGCCTCTTTGCTTTCGCGGTTGACGGTGGGGTCGTTCGTATACCACTCGTCGCCTTTGGCCAACGCGCGCCAAACGTTCCGGACTATGACGCCGTCGAAGGTTTCGGTAAGCGGTTGCCATTCCGGGGCCTTCCAATAACGGTTCTCCCAGTCGTTGAGGAAGTAGTTGATGATTACCGAACAGTAGCCGGCATCTACCCTCGGACCGTCGATGGGCTGCAGCGTGTTGCCCAAGAAGTTGTTGGCCCGGCCTATGGCGCCCGGGTCACCCGGGTAGACCTCTTCCTGGTTCCAGGTAGACGTAGCTTCGAAATACCAGCGGGGCACCGCCGTCGCCGACGACTCTACGACGTCATACATATATTGGACGCCGTGGCACAACTCGTGCGCCACGGTAACCGGCTCCGAGTCGTCGTACGTGCGGCGGTCCATAAAGTACGGCGCGCGGTCGTCGCGATAGGTTGCCGGAAATTCGAAGGGGTCGCCGGTCGTCATGCCGAGTATGCCACCGGGGTTGAATTGGCCCAAGTAAATGTCCCACCGGTCGTTGCCGCCGTAATCCCACTCCTCGTCCGGGGGATAAGGGGGGTCCAGGTTAGGATAGTAGTCCCTGAGCGGCATGTAACCATCCTTGCTCTGCGGATGGTAAAACCATTTATGTTGCGTGTAAACCCGCCACGCCCGTTCGGCATCCTCGCCGTACCTCTCGATCATGTCCGGTATGCCGTTCTTATTTAAATCGTCTTTGTTGAGGATGCCGTGGGGCCCTTCTTCCACCCAGTGAATGCGGAAATTGCCGCCCAGGCTTGCAGGCGTATCGTACGTGTGTACGGTGTAACCGCCGTAGTTCGAGTAGATTTGGAAACCGTAAAGATATCGGTACCGCGTTCCGCCGTCGCTCGGGCCGGGTTGGAACGGGTCGCCGCCGCACACCTCGATTATCCTCCGCTTGACCGCGGCCTTCATATTCGGCCAGCGGCCCATAAGCTCGAGGTAAACCGGCGTGCCGCACACCGGGTCTTCGGCGTAGTACTCGGCCCTATACTTCTCGGGCACGTACTCCAGACCCGCCAGCGAAAGGGCGAAGAACCGATACATAAGGCCGGTGTCATAATCGAGCTCGCCGCGCGTCACGGCGGAATCGATTTTATATAGGATCGTATCTTCCCTGTCGGCCAGCGAGCCCGCCAAGGCGCCCGTGGCGCCGGCAAGCAACGCCGCGACAGCTGTCGTCAAGATAGCATTCCTCACTGTATCATCCCCTTTGCAGAGCTCTTAACGGCTCATAGGTTCCGTGCCGCGAATACGCTTCCCTATATTATATAACGGTTACCATACCGCCCTTAAGGTGTCAAGCTTTTTTTGGGATGCTTCCCCCGGCTGGGAGAAGCCCTAAGCCATCCGTTCGGCCGCTTTCTCGCGGACCCGCGCGAGTTCGCCAAGGCGCTTCTCTATTTCTTTTAACGCGCCCTCAAAACGCGTACGTTCGCCGGCGTTTTCGATCCCGGCTAGGTTTATAAGGATATTATAACCGGCGGCTCGAGCCGCGGCTTCAAGACATAAAGCCCCGCAAGCGACGTCCGAAACCGCGCTCTTCGAGCCTTGTTCGGCTAAAACGTCCCCCGCGGCCAGCGCCGCCAGCGCCGTACGCGCCGTCTCCAGCGGCACCGCCGCGGCGCCGATAGTCCCTTGCTCGACCGCGTCGGCGCGAGCCCGGATTTGGCTTTCGTCGCCTTTGGGCAATTTAAAGGCCGCCATAACCTTTTTGAACGCCGCCGCGTCCTCGTCCATTAGTTCGACAAATCGGGCCCGCATAGGCGTTAGCGTTTTGAGCGCTTCTTCGATCGCCGTTTTGTCTTCCGGTCTCTTTTTGCCCATCGTTATTTCGGCTACCATCGTTAAGAGAGAAACGCCCAATGCGCCGGCCAACGCCGCTACGCTGCCGCCGCCCGGGACGGGTGCGGAACTGGCCAGAATTTCGACGAAATCTTTAACCTTTTGGTCACCATACGTCATTTTTTACCTCCGTCAAAATATTTTTAAACTGCCCCGGGGCGATAACGTAAATAGCAATAATTACGATTACTATTTACGCTAAGCCGAGGCGTCCCTTAGCCATTTTTAACCTGACGCTGACGTCTCGGTCAACAGGTTCGATATTTTCGTACCGCCTTAACGGCGCGACATATTCAACGAGCTGTTACCGCGCTGACGTACGCTATACTTCGGGAGCGGGAACGCGCGCAGTCCGTCGCCGGTTTATCCATGAAGAAACCCCGCCACCTACGCCTCGCGCACCTGCTCGCCGTCCCGGAAGAGGTATCGCTTTATCTTCCGCGTAGTTGTCTTCGGGAACTCCTCCGGACGGATTTTTATTATCTTAACGCGCTTATAATCCGCCAAAGGTCGACAACAATCGGCGACGGCCTCGCGGACCCGCGCTTCGACGAACGCGTCCGTAAGTTGAACGCCCGCGCGCCGGGCTTCGCCTTCCAGGTATTCGTAATCGGGGTAGACAACGGCACCCACCACTTCCCGGCCGCTCGAGGGGTCGCGCACGGGCATGACCGCGGCCTCGGCTACCGTCGCCGCGGCGCCGAGTTCCGCCTCGATCTCCTCCGGGTATACGTTCTTGCCGGCCGGCGTCACTATCACGTTTTTTATCCGTCCCGTTATGTAAATATATCCGTCGCGGTCGAGCCAACCGGCGTCGCCGGTGTAAAACCACCCGTCGCGCAGCACCGCGTTCGTCAACGCCGGGTCTTCGTAATATCCCGCCATAACGTTATCGCCCGCGACCGCCACTTCGCCGACGCCGTCGGCGTCCGGTTCGTGGACCCGAACCCGCACCCCGGGTATAAGTAAGCCGCTCGAGGCAAACTTGATCCGTTCCGGGACGTTCACCGAAACGACCGGCGCGGTCTCCGTCAGGCCGTAGCCCTGGAGCAAGTTCAAACCGAGAAAATAGAAAGTCCGCGAGACCTCGGCCTTGAGCGGCGCGGCGCCGGAGATGAACATCCGGACGGTGTTCAGGCCGGCTTTCTTCCTCAAACCGGCGAAAAAGAATCGGCCGAGATTCGCCCCCGTAAGGACGTGGACGCCGCGCGTCAGGCCCATGAAAGTTTTAAAGAGGGCTCGTCGCAGCGGCGGCGCGTCGCCCACCGCGCGCCGCAGGCCGGCAAGCATCTTCTCGTAAAGCAGCGGAACGCCGCACATCATCGTGACGCCGGCGTCGCGGATATCTTCAATAATCTCCCTGGACTTGAACGAGCGGGCGTACGTTATGGTACACCCGCCGGCGATAGGTATGAGCATGCCCGCCGTCGCCTCGAAGGTGTGGTGGAGCGGTAAAAGCGAGAGGAAAACGTCGTTCTCGTCGAAGTATAACGCCTGGTAAACCTGGTCGACGTTGGCGCCCAGGTTCCGGTGGGTCAACATCACGGCCTTGGAAACCCCCGTCGTGCCGCTCGTAAATAACAAAACCGCTACGTCGTCGAGCGCTACGTCGCGGCCCAAATATTCTTCTCGCGCGGCCCCTTCGCCCTCGGCCAGCGTTTCGGCCCACCCCCGACTCGAGCCTTTAACGCCTTCCTCCATCGAAATTACTTCCCGCAGGTCTCCTAGCCGCTCTTGGAGAGGCAGAACCGTCGCCAACGAGGACGGCGAAGAGATGACGACCTCGACCTTCGCCTTTTTCAAAATCCCCACGAGTTCTTTTTCTTTCAACTGAGGGTCGAGCGGCACGCACGCGGCGCCGCCGCCCGTCGTCGCGAGGTACGCCACGGCCCATTCGTAACGGTTCTCGCCGACGACGCCGACCGGCGTCCCCGTCTTAACTCCCATCCTTCCGAGCGCCGCGCCGAGGCGCACGACGTCGTCGTAAAGCTGGCCGTACGCAACGCGCGAAAACTCGCCGCCCGGGAGGCGCCGTTGTGCGAAGACGCGCTCGCCGAATTTCTCGCGGGCACGCGCCACCAACTCGAGCATAGTAAATACGCCGATTCCCGGGCGGATCCCTCCGGCCATCTCACTGACCTCGCGCGGATTTTAATCGAAGTTTAAAAAAAGCGTATGGCGGATAAAGCTTTTTTCCCGCCCCCCGACAATTACGGGGAACTGCAACCTTTAATCGGTTTATGGCCCGGCCTCGGCTTCCGCGGCCGGAAAGGCTACCTTCCCTTTGGCGATTAACCGGCGGTAATATGCCCCTAAGCCGATCAATAAATACCCCGCCGTCCAAAAAAGCGTCGTCACCAGGTTGCCGGCGGGGCCGTATTGGCCGACCTCCGTAAGGTGCCAGCGAATGGCGTCCCCTACGGCGTAGAAAATAAGGCCTACCGCGACCTGCACCCACGGCCGGCCCATACCCTGGCCGCCGTAGATCGCGATTATAACCAACGCTAACGCGCCGAACGCGAAATCGGCGCCCGCGATAAGGGAATCGGCAAAACGATCTCGCGGCGTCAAGGCCGGGTTGCGAACGGCCGGCACTATAACGAAATTCACTACCACTATAAACGCCAACGCCGCCGTGGCCAGCGCGCCCGCCACAGCTTGGGGCGAAACCCGCGCCGGCCTTTTCTTGACTTTGACTATCAACGCCGCAATTACAAACGCGGAGCCGATACCCCATACGAGGTCGCGTAACGCCGGGTAGGTCTCCGAAACGCCGCGGCTCGCGACGTAATAACAATTCGTGACCTCGCTTACAAACCACGCGAGGATGCCGAGGGAAAAAAGTATCCACGTCGAACGGCTAGCCGGTTCGCGGCGCGCGGCGCGGAAAGCCCGTACGACGAAGAAGGTGGCTACGCCGGCCGAAAACGAGAGCGCACCGCATATCGTCACCCTCCTTAACTCGCCGGACGCCGGCATAAGGATTACCGCGACGGCCAGCGCGACGAGAAAAGAAAGCATAACCCATAGGTAAATGTTAAGGCGCTTCATATCACCTCCCGGGGAAGGTTAACACGGCGCAAGGCCGGCGGCAAGGGTTTTTCCGAATAAAAAACCCGGCCTCGCGGCCGGGGTTTTTAAATCCTTTTCTCCTAAATCTATCGAACCACGACCATCCGCTTAGCCGCGGCGGCGCCGCCCGCCTCGAGGCGGTACGTGTATACGCCCGGCGCGAGGGCCGAGACGTCGACCGCCAGCTCGTTCTCGCCCGCCTTGGCCGCCCCCGCGAAGGGGGTCGCGACCTTGCGGCCGGCGAGGTCGTATATAGTTACGGTAGCGCCGCAGGCCGCCGGGACCGAGAACGCGAACGTCGTACTCGTACGCGCGGGGTTCGGCGTGTTCTGCGCCAACGCGAAGGAGCCCTTGATGCCGGCGCCCATATCGACGCGGGCCGGCCCGTGAAGGGTGCCCTTGCCGTTGAGGTCCACGTCCTCGAGGTAATATTTATAGCTCGCGCCCGCTTCGACGGCGGCGTCCACGTACCGGTACGGCGACTTGCCGACGATCAGCTCGCCGTTGACTTTGACGCGCCCTTGGTCCGCGTCCCCCGACTCCTCGCGGTAGAGGTTGAAGCCGGCGTGCTTGTATTCGTGGGCCGTGGCCCAGGTCAAGACGGCGCGGCCGTCGCGGGCGCGGCCTTCAAAGCTCGCCAGCTCGACGCCGACGAACTGTCTCATGTAATTGAGGAACCACATGAACACGCCCTCGTGCTCTTTGCACGTCGGCTCGATTAAGCTATCGGGGGGCCCAAAACCCCCCTGGCCGCTGGTATTGACTTCGAAGCACCATCCGTAAATCTTTTTCTTCTCGGCCTGCTCGCCGTAATGGTAATCGACGGAGCCGCCGTTGACCGGGTAACGGACCGTCTCGAGCGGCGTGCCGACGCGGTAGCGGCTGCCGAGCTTGGTATTCATGCCGTTGCCGATCTCGAGGAAGTAGCTCCGCTCCGGGTTGGGCGCCCTCTCGACGGTATCGTAACCGTAGGGTATTATTATATATTCGCCGTAGCTGTGGTAGTCCAGCGCGAACAAGAAATTTACGCTCTTCATCAGGTTCCGGATGGCGGTGGTCTCGGGTTCGCTGAAGGCCGCCGGGCCGCGGTAGGTTTCCGAGGAGGGGGTAGGGCTCGAGCCGCGGTTGTCGTATCCCCATTTGTAACTGTAATTGCGATTAATGTCGACGCCGTAGATGCCGCCGCCGTTGTCGCGGCGGTTTTTCCGCCACCAATAGTTGGGGCTGCCCTCGCTGTGGTTTTCGACGTATACGTGGCCGTCCGGGTTGGCCATGGGCATGACGTAGATCTCGTAGTTGTCCACGTAATACTTGATGTCGGGATTCGTCTCGTAACCCTCCAATAAGACCTTCGCGAACCACAGCGGGATCTCGACCGTCATAAGCTCGCGGGCGTGGTGGTCGCCA
>CAZLXP010000124.1:0-6941 GCA_964563535.1 uncultured bacterium
CAAGCGCTCAACCAAATGGCGCGCGATTTGTGCGCCACGGCCCGCCGCGACGTAACTACGACCAGCGCGGCCCAGGCCGCCAGCACGGCGCCGCCGGCGAACCACAACCAGCGCCGCGACGCGATGACGCCGGCCGCCCCCCGGAATATTACGCCCCCGCCCGCAACCAGCGAAACGGCCAGGAACGGGAATATCGGCAAGACGAACCGGCCAAACGAGAACGGGAATAAAAGGTGGACGACGACGTAAAAGACGACGAAACCGGCGTATACTCTGGTGCCTGCCCCGCCCCTCGCCACCAGATAAACGGCCCCGACGACGGCGACGGCGGTTAAAACGTACGAGAGGAATGCGGCCGGCGTGGCCGCCCCGGGGTATAAAACGGTCGCCACCGTCCTGAAAAATTCCGCGCCGGTGGCCCGCAGCGCCATCATCTGCTCGACGTACGGGTTGAAGGTCGGGCCGCGCAGAGCGCCCGCCAACAACCACGCCCCTACCGGCGCCGCCGCCGCCGCGGCGTATAAAAAAAGGCGCGGCCGGCGCCGCCACCCCCGTATATCCGCCGCCAGGACCAACGGCACGAGGATTATGCCTTCGTAGCGCGTCGCCGCCGCCGCGCCGGCCGCCGCGTACGCCCATCCCGTTCCCCGGCCGGCTCCGGCGACCGCCGCCAAAATAAAAAATAACAGCGCCATCTCGCATAAAGGCTGAGCCGTGAATTCGGGGTATAGGGCGCAACATCCGGCGATCACCGCGACGAGCGCCGCCCCCCGCCCCGCGACGCCGCGGCCCCACCGATACAACATCAATAAGGCGCCGAGCGCGGCCAACAAGTTGACGACCTCCGCCCCTTGTAAAAAACGGTCGGCGCCCCCGAACCGGAACGGCCACGCCGCCATCAACAACGGATAGAGGGGCCCGCGTTTGAAGTACGTCGGGACCTCCAGCTGTGCCATGTCGGCCGCCACCGCGCGGAAACCGAAGAAATCAAACTCCGGCACCGCCATAGCGTCGAAGATGGCGAGGGAGAATATCAGCCGATACGCGGCGAAGACGGCGAAAACCCCCAACGCCAGGTCGAAGCCGGCGCCGCCGTTAAGCCATTTTAACGCCGCCGCCAGTTTGCCGCCGTCAGTCCGCATACTCGAGCGTTAACTCGTGGATAGACCAGAAAAACCGGCTCGAGGCGGTCAACGTTATCAATACCAGGTCGACCGCTTCCGTCGGCTCGAGCTCTATGCGCGTGACGCCGTCCCGGGTGGCGGCCCCGCCCCCGCGCGCCACCTCCCGCACGCCCTTCCCCCCGCGCGAAACCTCCACGACGAACCCGCGCGGATAGTCCTTGGGCGACCTCCGGGTGTCGAGAGTTACGGCCCGAACCTTGCGGGGGGACTTTAAGTGTATGGCGACATAAAACCACGGCCTCATCGGCACGCCCGTCGTCCAGCGGGTTGCCGGGTCGCCGTCGTAGGCCTTGGCGAGTTCGTCCAGGCGCTGGCATTCCACCGGCAAATCGTCTTCGCCCGTACTTCCGGCCTCCAACGTAAAACCGGGGCCCTTACCTTCGCAAGACAAAAGGCTCGCCGTGGAACAAGCCAGGGCGGCGCCGGCGAACGCCTTCGCGAAATACAAGCCGAGCCCGGCGGCCTTATCTTTAACGTTCCGCATATTTGACTTCCATCTCGTAGATGGACCACCAATAGGGCGCGGCCTTGTTCACCGTCACCAATACGTGGCGCACGTCGCGCGGCTTATCGAAGGTTATGGTCGTGACGCCGTTGGTCGTTGCTTCGGCGCCGCCGGCCGCGGCTTCTTCCCACTCGCTGCCGTCCCGGGACACCTCGACCACGAAGCCGCGCGGGAAGTCGTTGGGCGAAGGTTCGGCGTGCAGCACTAGGCCGGCGACCTTCCGGGGGCGGGGGAATTTCAACTCCACGAAGAAGCCCGGTTCCATGTTCGCGACCGTCGCCCACCGCGTCGCCATCGAGCCGTCGCAGGCTTTGGCGAGCGCATCCGACGCGACGGCGTCCGGGTGCAGCGGGACCTCGCCCAGGCTATCCGCCACGAGGGTGAATTCGCCCTCGGCGGCGGGCGGCGGGGCGCACGGGGCGGACGACCACAACGCCAAGGCCGTCAAGACGCCGACGGCGCCGCCGACCGCCCGGCGACGAAAACGCATCTAGCCGCCTCCCCGCTTCCGCAAGCCCCGCGGTACGTAGGCGGTGAAGGTCGACCCCTTGCCGCGTTCGCTGCGAACCTCCAACCGGCCGTGGTGAACCTCTTCCACGATTCGCTTCACCAGCGAGAGCCCCAACCCCCAACCCTTTTCTTTGGTGCTGTAGCCGGGGGTGAATATCAGTCTCAACTCCGCCGGCTCGATGCCGACGCCGTTGTCGGTCACCGCGATAGCCGCGAACCCCTTTTCGTCGCGCGCCTCCACGACGATGCGGCCGCGCCCGGGGGGTAAATCCTTGGTGGCGTCCACCGCGTTCTTGACGAAGTTCTCCACCACCCACTCGATAAGTACCGGGCTGTGGGGAACGACGAGTTCGGCCGGCGTCTTCGACTCGAAGGTTATCCGGGCCTGCGCCGGCGCGCGCCGGCGGCCGTACGCCAAAGCCCGCTCCACCAGCGGCACGACGTCGCCCTCCGCCAACCGCACGGGCGCGCCTATCTCCTGGAAGCGCGCCGCCACCTTCTCGAGCCGCTTTATGTCCTCGGCCATTTCCTCCAGCGGTTCGGCCAAGGTTTCGACGCCGGCGGCCCGTTCCCGCAGGTGCTCCAGCCAACCGATGAGGGAGGTGACGGGCGTTCCCAGCTGATGGGCGGTCTCCCGGGCCATGCCCGCCCAGATGGCCTGCTGCTCCACCCTCTTCAGTTGGCGGTAGGCCAAGGCCCCCGTCACCGTGAACGCGGCTATGAGGGCCAGCTCGAGGGCCGGGACCCAGTAGAGCAGGCGGATGGTCCGGGGCTCGCCGTAGTGGAACCGGCCGAAGAGGCGGTCGGCGGGCCGGCCGCTCGCGGCGTCGACCTCGTAGCGGATTATCGGTATGGCCTTGTTGCGGCGGTCGAGGTCGGCGGCGAAGCCCTTGACGCGCTCGAGGTTCTCGTCCGGGTCGGCGCCCAGCCGCTCGTTGAAGCCGGGCCACCATACCTGGGGCGTTCCCGCGGCGTCGGTGGCGACGGTGGGGAAGTTCATCGTGCGGCCGATATCCTGGGCCAGCGCGATGATGACGCCCTCCATCGCCGGGTCCTGCAGGTCGGAGGCCAGGAGGGTCTGGAAGGTGGCGTAGGCGTTGCTGGTGACGCGGAACTCGCGGCGCAGGCGGCCTATGACGAAGAGGGTGTGGAGGATGAGCATGACGGCGATAAGGGCTAGCGCGCCGACGAAATAAAGCTCGACGAAACGGCGGCGCCTTCTTAGCGCCAAGACGTTCTCCCGCACGTACGGGCTCCGGTTTTTCTTGCGAGCGGCCATAGGTTATTAAACTTTTTAAAATATAACACGCGCGGGGCGATAAATCAACGGCGGCGGTTGTATACGCCCTTGAAATAAGGGCCGGGATGTGGTAATTATTTAACGTGAGGAAAGCAGATACGTTAACGAAGAAAGAGTTAGGGCAGTACTTCACGCCGAAGCCTGTGGTGGACTTCGCCGTGGAGATGGCCCGTGCTATAGGCGGCTCGAGGTTGGGGAAGGGCGCCCGGGTCATAGACCCGGCATGCGGCGCGGGGGCGTTCCTGGAAGCCGCCCTAAAAAAAGGTATCGGCTCCCCGGCCACCATTTTCGGTTTGGATATCGACCCGAAAATCAAAGACGTATGGGAACGCAACGGCTTAGGCCGCGCCCTCAACGGTAACCTCTACGTCCATAACGGCCTCTACGACCCCGGTGACCGCCGCATTTCGGAAAAACTACCCCTCCGCCAATTCGACCTCGTAATCGGTAACCCGCCTTACGGCGGCGTAGGGGTCCGCGGCGTCGAGAAAGACCCCCGCCTCCTTCAGGCCCTCAAGACCTTCGAGTTGTGGGCCGGCCCGAAGGCGGGAAAAGCGGAGGCCGAGGGTCAGGAAAACCTCTTCGCGGCCGCGGTAATGAAAAAGATACGCCGGCTCACGCCCGCGGAGGTGGTGCGGCTCGAGCGGTTCCCGGTGGAAGTCCTGTTCGTAGAGCGGTTCGTGCGGCTCGCGAAGCCGGGGGGCGTCATCGCGATCGTGGTCCCGGACGGGATCCTCGCCAATTCCCAGTTTACGTACGTCCGGGCGTGGCTGCAGGAGCGGTGCCACGTAGTCGCGATAGTTTCGCTCCCCCGGGGGACCTTCCGGGGTACCGGGACCAGCGCCAAGACCAGTTTGCTCTTCCTGCGCAAGAAAGGGGAGGGGGTCAGGGGTAATAAACGCGTATTTATGGCGCAACTCCGGGAGGGGGATAAGAACGGGCCGCCGAAAGAAAAAGACCTAAATCGCGTAGTAGAGGAGTACGGCAACGAATTCGACGGCGTAGGCCATAATTCCCCTGTTTTTTGGAAATCGACTACGACCGACGACCTTTGGAACAACCGTTGGGATGCTGAGTATTGGGACCCGGCGTTTACCGGGCCGATTAAGGAATTAAAAAAGCGTTTTAAAAAGATGATGACCCTCGGAGACACAAAACCTTATATGACTTATGGCGCAATAATAACCGGCCGTAAACCGATAGAGAAAGAAAAGGGAATCCTATATATTAACCCCCCGAATTTCGTACGAACGGGGTTGGATGTCAAGCTAGGTAACTTTATCGGCGAAAAATCGGACTGGAACGAAGAGAAATCTCGGTTAGAGAAATACGATGTTTTAATAGTAAGGGCTGGGGTAGGTTGCGCCGGCCGGGCGGAGGTTTATAATTTAGATTTACCGGCTAACGTCGGTTGTTACGTAGATATTTTACGGCAGGATAAGATTAACCCGTATTATTTAACTTTGTTCTTAAAATCGAAATACGGTGATTTGCAATTTAAAAGGCTTAAATGCGGGGTGGGGCCCTTAAACGTAAGCTTCTCCGAAATTAAGTCGATCCGGATACCCGTCCTGGACTCTGAAGTTATACGTAAAGTGGCTTCGGGTTATTCCCGAGTTTTAAATATGCATTACAAAGCCATTTTTATTAAAACGGACAAAATACGTAGTTTCCTCAAGACGGGGAAACAATTAAAAGAAGCCGAAGGGTTGGCAAAAGAAGATACGGAGTACAAAAAGCTAATCGCCCAAGCCGAGAAGGGACTCGATAACCTATTAATAGGGTTCGAATCGTATCTCGACGGCCGTACGAAGGAATTCTAACGGTCCATGCGTTTTTCCGAAGCCGACTACCGGAGCACGTATCTCGAACCCAAAGTCCTCGAGCCCTTGGGTTTTCCGTATCGGGACATCGCCTTCGTACGCCGCGAGTCTTCCGCCTCGTACGTCTCGTATAAAAGCAAGTACTTCCTCGATTACCTTTTCCTCGTAGACGACAAACCGGCATTAGTCATCGAGGCCAAAGCCGAAGCTAAGAGCTTCGACTCCGGCTTCGACGCAGGGCTCCACCACGCCCGGAACTACGACCCCGCGCGGACGATACCTTTCCTCCTGGTGGCGGCGGGGGAGCAGGTCGAGATGTTCGAAGCCCACGCCGCGGGCCTGACGATCGAATTTCGCAAGCTGGAGAAGCCGCTGGCGTGGGCGGCTTTGTGCGAACGGGTGAGGGGAATTTACGCCGCGGCGCCCGCGCCCGCCGCCGCCGCTAACCCCGCGGCCGCGCCGGTCTTCGCCAATATATTCGCGGACGTCTTCGCGGCTCTTAAACGTTCGGGTCGGCCGAAGTTCGGCGACGAAGCCGCGGTCGCGGTCCTTAACCGTCTCGTACTTGCCGAAATTTACAGGCGCCGGGGCGGCGTAGACAAGGTCCTTAGCGCCTCCGGCGTTCCAAGCCGCGTCGCGGCTGAAGTCCGGGAGGTCTTGGGGCGTTACGACCTGGCCGCCATCGAGGGCGACGCCGCGGCGTATGCCTACCGCCAGTTCGTCGCCGCGTATTTCCGCGGTTACGGCTCCACCGCGGCGGGGAAGAAGGACTTGGAGCGGACCGGCCGTTACCTCACGCCGGTCGAGATCATATCGTTTATGGTTGCGCTGGCGGCGCCCGGGGCGGACGACCGCATTATAGACCCCGCTTGCGGCTCCGGCGGCTTCCTGGGCGGCGTTCTGGCCCGGATACCGGAAAGTGACCGTATTCGGTTCGCCGAACGCAACCTATTCGCGTGCGAAGTGGACGCGTTTTGCGCGGACGCGGCCCGGACCTTCGTGGAGCTGATGCTTCCGGGCGAACAAGCCAACCTCAACATTTTCCACCACAACGGCCTTTACGCCGGAACGGGCCCCGGCTTCGGGGACATCTCTAAGGTCGTCGCACCTGGGTTTTTCGACCTGGTTATCGGGAACCCGCCGGCTAATGCGGCGTACAGCGGCGGCGAGGACGCGGCCGTCGTAGCCCGGGCGTTGAACCTACCCGCTAAGTTTACCGACGCGGACGCTTTCCTCCGCCGGGCGCTGGAACTATGCGCCCCGGGTGGCCGGGTATGTTTGGTCGTTCCGGACGGGGCTTTGGCGAATATGGGTCGCGACCAGGAACTCCGGAATTCCGCCCAGGAAAAATTCGCGCCTCGCGCTATCGTCTCTCTTCCGCGCGTTTTTCCCGCTGTCTCGTCAAAGATGAGCATACTCTACCTTGAGCATGTAACCAAACGTCTACGCAAGAAGCCTGTTTTCATGGCGCGAGTGGAGCTCGGCCCCGACCCCGCTACGGGGGAAGAACGTATCCTGGGCGCCGAGCTGGACGCGTTGGCCGCGGCCTTTAAGTATTAATACTTGTAGAATAAAGGGACATGGTACCCACCTGGATATGGTAAAGTTGAGTTGGTTAA
>CAZLXP010000125.1:0-6604 GCA_964563535.1 uncultured bacterium
CGGGCGGCGAGCTCCACCGCCGTCGTCATGGCCTGCTCTTCCGCCAGTTGGTTCCCGAGCGTTTGCCTGATCTCGCCGGCTTCCTCTTTGAACGGCGTTACGTCCGCTTCGCGTTTAATGACGTGATACCCGAAGACGCTCTTGACCGGGCCGCTAACTTCCCCCTCTTTCAGCGCGAACGCCGCCTCCTCGAAATCGGGGTCCATCTGGCCGCGGCCGAAGAAGCCGAGGTCGCCGCCGCGGGCCGCCGAACCGGGGTCGGCGCTCATTTCCTTGGCGAGTTTGGCAAAGTCTTCGCCGGCGCGGATGCGCGCCGCGGCCGCGGCCGCTTTCCTCTTCGCCTCCTCCCACGCCGACTCGGGCTCGCCCGGCTGCACGGCGAACAATATATGGCGGCAGCGGATTTCGCCGGCGTCGAAGTGGACCATCTTGTTGCGCTCGTAATATTCCTTAACCTGGGCGTCGCTGACCTTGACTTTCTTGCGAATCTGGTCCAGGTCGATGAACGCGTACCGGATGCGCACCCGTTGGCCCAGCCGATAGTCGTCGAGGTGGGCGGAATAGTAAGCCTTCAAATCGCCGTCCGAAGGTTTCGCGGCGGCGTCGGGTTTGGCGGCCAGGAACGCGTACGCCACCCGGACCTTCCCGGTCTCCTCGTCGAAGCGCGTTTTGACTTCCGCCTCGGAGACCCGCGCCGCGGCGCCGACCATCTCGAAAACGCGGTCCATCAGGAGGGCGTCGCGCAGCCACCTCTCGAACTCGCCCGGCGTCATACCCTTCTCTTCGGCCGCGAAGGTCTCATACTTGCGCCGGTCGAACCGGCCCTCCGTCTGGAAGTTGGGGTTGCTCTCGAGCAAGATGCGGACCTCGTCGTCGGAGACGCGGAGCCCCATGCGGCGGGCCTCCCGCAGCACCAACTCCTTCATCACGATCTGATTCAATACCGCGTTGGCGGACGCCAGGCGGAGGTCCCGCTCCGCCGCCTCGGTGAGAGGGCGCTGCGATTCGCCTCGGTAGCGCTGGTAGCGCAGCTTCATCTCGCGGTAGAATATCGGCTCGAATTCTTCCTGGCCTATCTTTCTGCCGTCGATCTCGACGACCGTCGGGCCGCCGCTCTCGCCGCGCAAGATCTTGCGGAGCGTCGTCACCCCCACGAAGAACAGCGACGCGACGAACGCCACCGCGACCGCCCACATCACGGGCTTCATGCCCTCGCGCATTCCTTTTATCGTCGCCAAGTCCAGACCTCCGTAATGCCGGCTCGCGCCGGCCTTATTTCGCCGAACGTACTACGCGCTCGCGAACTCCTCGGGATAAACCAGCCGGCGGAACGCCGGGTCTTCCGCGTAGGCCCGGAAGTCGTCGTCCGCTTTGACGAGCTTGCGCGTCCGACCATCCAACGCCATAGCCCTCTCGAGGTCCGCGAGCATCTCCTCTCGCCGGCGGCACAGGCTACGGGCGCACGCGCGGTTGTAGTAAAACTTGGCCTCGTTCGGCCGAAGCGCTATCGCCTTGTCGTACGCCTCCAAGGCCCGGTCGTAATTTCCCAGCCGGACGAGCGCCACGCCCTTATTGTTATGGGCTTTGGCGTTTTCCGGCTCGAGCCCCAGCGCCCGCTCGTACGAGGCCACCGCCTCGTCGTGCCTCCCGAGCTTGTCGAGGACGAAAGCCCGGTCGAAGTGGGCCGCGGCATAACCCGGCCTGAGCCTTAGGGCGTCATCGTAGGCCGCGGCGGCTTCCTCGTAGCGCCCGAGCCGGCGCAGCGCGACGCCGCGGCCGTGATGCGCCTCGGCGTCGGCGGCGTTGATTTTTATCGCCCGCTCAAACGCGGCCAGCGCCCGCTCGTAGTCGCCGCGCTTCAAAAGGGCGTTGCCGTCGCCGGCGCTGCGCTCGCCCTCGTCAGGAGGCAAAGTCCAAGTCCTTCCAAAAAAATTATCCGGGGCGCCGGTCACCGCCAGCCGCCGACGCCCGGGCCGGGCGGTAACCTTCCGCCGCGCGGCCGGCGCTAGGCGTTCCTGACCGCCGCCTGCGCCGCGGCCAGCCGCGCCACCGGCACGCGATAGGGCGAACAGGATACGTAGTCCAGGCCGATCTTGTGGCAGAAGGCGATGGTCGCCGGGTCGCCGCCGTGCTCGCCGCAGATGCCGATCTCGAGCTCGGCCTTGGCGCCGCGGCCCTTTTCGACCCCTATCTCCATCAACAGGCCCACGCCGGAAACGTCCACCGTCTGGAACGGGTCCTCCTTAAGGATGTTGTGCGCGACGTAGTAGCGGAGGAAGGGCCCGGCGTCGTCGCGGCTGAAGCCGAAGGTCGTCTGGGTGAGGTCGTTGGTGCCGAAGGAGAAGAAGTCGGCCACCAGGCCGATCTCGTCCGCGGTCAGCGCCGCGCGCGGGACCTCGATCATAGTGCCGATTTTATAGGGCACCGTCACGCCCTCGGCGTCCATTATCTCGTCGGCGGCGTTGCGCACGACCATCAACTGGTTGAAGAGTTCGTTGACGTGGCTGACGAGCGGAATCATTATCTCGGGCCGGACCTCGACGCCGTCGCGGACGCACTGCACCGCGGCGCCGATGATGGCGCGGGCCTGCATCCGGGTTATCTCGGGATAGATGATGCCGAGGCGGCAGCCGCGGAGGCCCAACATCGGGTTAAGCTCGCGCAGGGTCTCCACTTTTTGGGCCAGTTCTTTGGCGGGTATCCCCATCCGCTTCGCCAGCTTTTCGATCTGCGCCGGGTCTTGGGGCAGGAATTCGTGCAGCGGGGGGTCGAGGGTGCGGATAACGACGGGCCGGCCGCCCATGGCCCGGAATATGCGGACGAAATCTCCCTGCTGCATGGGGCGCAGCTCTTCAAGTGCCGCGCGCCTCCCGGCCTCGTCGCGGGCGACGATCATCTTGCGTATGGACGTAATGCGGTCGCCGGCGAAGAACATGTGCTCGGTCCGGCACAGGCCGATGCCCTGGGCGCCGAACTTGACCGCCGCGACGGCCTGGTCGGCCTGGTCGGCGTTGGCCCAGACTTCGAGGCGCCGCGCGTCGTCGGCCCAGGACATGAATTCGGCGAATTGCTGGTAGACCGACGAATCCTGCGGCGGGAGGGTCTCGTCGACAAGGACGCGCTTTATCTCGGACGGTTCGGTCTGAAGCGCCCCCAACAAGACCTCGCCCGTGGTGCCGTCGACCGAGATTTCGTCGCCCTCTTTCACGACGACGCCGCCCAGCGCGACGAATTGGCGCTTCTTATAATCGATGTGGACGTCGCTGCAACCCACGACGCAGACCTTGCCCATCTGCCGGCCGACGAGCGCCGCGTGCGAGGTCATGCCGCCGCGTTCGGTCAAAATCCCCTCAGCCGCCGACATCCCCTTGATGTCCTCGGGCGACGTCTCGACGCGCACGAGTATGACTTTCTCGCCCCGGCCGGCCCACGCCGCGGCGTCCTGGGCGTTGAAGACGACTTTGCCGGCGGCCGCACCCGGGCCCGCGTTCAAGCCGCGCGCGATAACCTTGCCCGCGCGGACCGCGGCCTCTTTCTGTTCCAAATTAAACACCGGCCGCAAGAAATGGTTGAGCTGCTCCGGCTCCATCGAGAGGAGAGCTTCCTCCTTGCTCATCAAACCCTCGGCCACCATGTCGATGGCGATGGTGAGGGCGGCGTACGCCGTCCGTTTGCCGGCGCGCGTCTGCAGCAACCACAGCCGGCCGCGTTCGAACGTGAACTCGATGTCCTGAAGGTCCCGGAAATGAGTCTCGAGCTTGCTCGCCGCGTCGTCCAGCTCGCGGTATACTTCGGGCATTTCCTCGGCTAGCGCCGCTATAGGTTTGGGGGTCCTTATCCCGGCGACGACGTCTTCCCCCTGAGCGTTGACCAGATACTCGCCGTAAAGGCCCTTCTCGCCCGTGGCGGGGTTGCGCGTAAACGCGACCCCCGAGCCGGAATCGTCGCCCAGGTTGCCGAAGACCATCGCTTGCACGTTGGCCGCGGTCCCCCACTCGTCCGGGATGTTGTTGAGCTGGCGGTAGGCGATGGCGCGGGGGTTGTCCCACGACGCGAAGACCGACTTTATAGCGCCCCACAACTGTTCGCGCGGGTCGTCGGGGAAATCGAGGCCCTTGCGCTCTTTGACGGCCTGCTTGAAAAGTCGGACCAACTCCCGTAGTCCGTCGGCGTTCAACTCCACGTCGAGCTTGACGCCGCGGTCCTTTTTGACCCGTTCCATTATCTCCTCGAACGGGTCGACGTCGTCGACCGTCTCGGGCCTCAGGCCCAGCACGACGTCGCCGTACATCTGGACGAAGCGGCGGTACGAATCGTACGCCGGCCGCGGGTCCCCCGTCTGCCGCGCCAGGCCGGCGACGGTTTTATCGTTCAGGCCGATGTTGAGGACGGTGTCCATCATCCCGGGCATGGAGACGCGGGCGCCCGACCGCACCGACAACAACAACGGGTTGTCGACGTCACCGAACCGGCGGTCCAACGATTGTTCCACCAGCCCCAGATGGATCTCCACCTCGTCCTCCAAGCCGGGAGGCATCTCGCCGTTCCGGTAATAATAGACGCAAGCCTCGGTCGTAATGGTAAAGCCGGGGGGAACGGGGATGCCGATACTGGCCATCTCCGCCAGGCCGGCTCCTTTGCCGCCCAATAAATCCCCCATTTTGGCGGTGCCTTCCGTGGCGCCGTCGCCGAAAAAATATACGTACTTATTGTCCATAAATCTCTCCGAGACCGTCGGTGCGCGCTCGCAAGGGTTTCGACCGGATTAAGCTTCCTATTCTAAATTAAAAAAAATAAAATTTCAACCTCTCCGTCGTTAATACGATGTTATAATATTTTGGCATAAAGAATAACCCCGTATGCAACCCGGCCTCGAAACAATATTGCCCCTCGTCCAGAAACCCGGGCGTTACATCGGCGGCGAGACCGGCGCCGCGCCGGCCGCCTCGCCCGGCGAGCTGCGCTTCGTCCTGTGTTACCCCGAGGTCTACGAAATCGGCATGAGCCACAAAGGCTTCTTGAACCTATACGCCGCGCTGGCCGCGGTGGAGGGAGTGGCCGCCGAACGGTGCTTCGCCCCGTGGCTGGATATGGCCGCCGAACTCCGCCGCCGCGGCCTGCCGCTAGGCGCCCTCGAGTCCGGCCTGCCCCTCTCCTCGGCCCACGTGCTCGGCTTCTCGTTCGCGACGCCGCTCAATTTCACCACCGCGCTGATGATGTTGGACCTGGCGGGCGTACCCTTGCTCGCGCGCGAACGCGGCGACCGAGACCCTATCGTCGTCGGCGGCGGCCAGGCCATGTTCAACCCCGAACCCGTAGCCGACTTCCTCGACGCCGTCGCGCTGGGCGAAGGCGAGGAGGTCGCCGTCGAAATCGCGGAAGCGGCGCGCGCGGCGAAAGCCGAAGGCGGTTCTCGAGCCGAGACGCTGCGCCGCCTCGGCGCCGTCGACGGCGTTTACGTACCGTCGTGGTACGAGGCCGCATACGACGCCGGCCTTTTTGCGGGCCTGCGAAGAAAACCTTTCGCGCCGGCGCGAATTCGCAAGCGGGTCCTCGCCGACGCCGACGCCGTACCCGCGGCTCCCCCGCCGGTGGCTAACGTCCCGCCCACCCACGACCGGCTGGCCGTCGAGGTTATGCGGGGTTGTCTGTGGGGATGTCGCTTCTGTCAGGCGGGGGCGGTCACGAAGCCGGCGCGCGAGCGGGATGCCGGCGCCTGTCTGGAGGAAGCGACAACGCTCGCGAGCGCCACCGGCGCGTCGGCGTTGTCGTTTCTCGCCCTCAACGCGTGCGACTACTCGGCGCTCGAGCCGCTCATCCAAAACGTCCGCGCCAGCCGCCCGGACGTGACGCTGTCGCTGCCCGCGGCCCGCATATCGTCGTACCGCGGCGGCATATCCGAAGCTCTGATATCGCAGACCCGGGCCCAGCAGACCTTCGCCCCCGAGGTCGGCGCGGAGCGTTTACGCCCGGTAATAAATAAAGATTTCGCCAACGACGACGTCGTGGCGGCCGTGGCCGCGGCGGCCCGGGCCGGCTGCCAGAACGTCAAGCTATACTTTATGGTCGGCCTTCCCACCGAGACCGACGACGACGCCGCGAGCATAGGCCAGTTGGTCGCGGCGTGCCGGCGGGCGCTGCGCGAAGGCCTGGGCCGGTGGGGCAACCTCTCCGCGGCCATATCACCTTTCGTGCCGCACGCCCATACGCCGTTCCAATGGTACGGCCTCGCGCCGCCGGAAGTGTTGGCGCGTCGCATCGCGCTGGCGAAAAAGGCCGCCCCTCGCCAGGTCAAAGTTGACGGGGAGGTCGGCTCGCGCGTCCTCGAAGCCTGCCTCGCGCGGGGCGACCGGCGCCTGGGCCCCGTCATCCTGGACGCCTACCGCGGCGGCGCCCGCTTCGACGCCTGGGGCGACCGATATGACGAGGCCCTTTGGACCCGGGCTTTCACGGCCGGCGGCCTCGAAATGGAAAAATACGCCTGCCGCGAACTTCCGCTCGCGGCGCCGCTCCCGTGGGACCACGTCGACGTCGGCGTAAGTAAAGAGTACCTGGTCGCCGAATATGAAAGGGCTTCGCAAGGCCGACCCACGCCCCCGTGCGA
>CAZLXP010000126.1:0-6441 GCA_964563535.1 uncultured bacterium
CGAGAACATGAAAAAGAACCTCCAATTACAAGGGTACCGCTTGGAAAATATCCCGTATATCTTCCAGTATAATAAACGCGATTTGCCGAATTGCTCCCCGGTGGAACAACTCGAAGGCACGCTCAATAAAAACCAGGTGCCCTGTTTTGAATCGATAGCCACGACCGGCATCGGCGTTTTCGACTCTTTACGCGCGATTTCGAAGCTCGTCATCGCGCACTTATCGCGCCAGACGGCGCGCTAGCCGAAACTCGCTTTAGTACCGGCGGCGGGCGGCGGTGCCGGGATGCCGTCGCGAGCCGCCTTTTTTGAATTCCGCCCATGGGTTTAGACGGGAACTTAGAAGACTTTCCGCTCGCCGACGTCCTACAGCTCATAACTATGGGCTCGCGGACGGGCCTCCTCGTTATTACCAAAGACGGCCTCAACGCCCATATATGGTTTGAGCGGGGACAGGCCGTGCACGCCAAAGTCGGCGACTTGGAGGGCGAAAAAGCCGTCTACGAAACGTTCAATTGGCGCGAGGGCCGGTTTACGTTCGACACCGACGCCGTCACCGACGTGCGGACCATCGAGCTGGATTGCCAAAACCTTATCATGGAGGCGGTGCGGCGCCTCGACGAGTGGACTAAGCTCCGCAAGGTCATCCCCAGCTCCGATTACGTCGTGACTTTCGCCGCCGGCCCCGGCGACAAAGCCGCCAACATCACGCTCCAAGCCCACGAGTGGAAGGTATTATCGCTGGTCAACGGCGAGTTTAACGTCTCCGCCCTCGCCGAGAAAACGGGCTTTTCGGAACTGAAGACGACGCAAATCATATTTTCCCTCATCGACGCCGGCCTCTTAGAAGTACATACCCTTGACAGCAAGCCGGCGCCCCCGTCCCAGGAAGAGGCGCGCGTCAAAAGCCTGCGGGAATTTCTCAAGGGGGTGGAGCAACCCGATAAAAAGCGGCGGGGCGAGGCCGCCGGGCCCGCCGCCAAAACCAACGTCGGCGTCCTGGCGCTGTTCATCAATTCCTTGCTCGACAACTTCGACAAACCCAACGGCCTGTATAACGCTGTGAAACAAGACAAGCCGTTGCGGGAACGAATCGCCGAGCAGGCCGAGCGTTACCCCCAGGTAGAAATTATCAAGTTCATCGACGACCGCGTCGACGTCGACCAACTGGACGACGATGTCGAGTCCCTCGACGACCTGGGAAAGAAAAACCTTATCGTCGCGCTGGCGGAAGTAAAAGAACAGGTACTGAGCACCGCCGAAAAACAGACGAATAAGATCGCCGCGGCACGCCGCCATAATAAAGTATTGGAGCGAATTTTCGGCCCCGACGGCACGCCGCAAAACATCGGCCTCGGCAGCATCCTTGAAAAGAAAACCCACTGACCCGCCCAGCGACGCCGCCTCAGGACGCGCCACGCCCGCCAGGGCGATTTTTAATACCTAAAAAACCCTTGGCCAAGATTGACTTAAATCCTTCTCAAGAACGAGTCGTTACGGCGCCGCCGGGGCCGATGGTCGTCGTGGCCGGCGCCGGGTCCGGGAAAACCCGCGTCATTACGGAACGGATAATTCACCTCCTCTCGAGCCGGGGCGTGCCGCCGGCGGACGTCTTGGCCGTAACTTTCACCAACAAAGCCGCCCAAGAGATGCAGCGGCGACTCGAGGCCGCCTTAGGATACCGGCCCGCGGTCGCCGTCGGGACGTTCCACGCCACCGCCGCGCGCATACTTCGCGCCGAAGCCCGGTATACCGCGGGTCGCGCCGACCGCAATTTCGTCATCTTCGACCAAGGGGATACCGAAGCCGCCATCAAAAAAATCGCGGAGAAGTGGGCCCTGCCGGCCGAACAGTTTCATTACAAACGCCTCGCCGCGGCCATCGAAGCGGCCAAGCGGGAGTTGATAACCGCCGGCGAATATCCCCGCGACGACGGCTACCGCGAGACCGTCGCCGACGTCTACGCCGCCTACCAGGAAATGCTCCGCGCTAACAACGCCTACGACTTCGGCGACCTCATAACGGAACTGGCGCTGCTCTTCCGCCGCGAGGCCGACGTCCTGGCGCGCTGGCAAGAACGCTTCCAACACATATTGGTAGACGAATACCAAGACACGAACTACGCTCAATACGAATTGCTCAGACTCTTGGCCTCGAGGTTGCGCCAAATCTGCGTCGTGGGCGACCCGGACCAATCGATATACCGGTGGCGGGGCGCCGACATAACCAACTTCCAACGCTTCGCCCACGATTTCCCGGGCGCGCGGTTCTACACCCTCGAGCAAAACTACCGCTCCCACCAAGGGGTCCTCGACGCGGCCAACGCCCTCATCAGGTTCAATACCCAGAGCCGTTACGCCAAAGAGCTGTGGAGCGACCGCCCCGCGGAAAGTAAGCCGGCCGTCATCGCGTGCTACGACGAGCGCCACGAAGCCCTGCGGGTCGCTTACGCCATCGAGGAGGCGCGCGCGAACCACGGCTTAGATTACCGCGATTGCGCCGTGCTTTACCGCGTGAACGCGCAATCGCGCGTATTCGAAGAAACGCTGGCCGCCGCCGGCGTACCCTTTCAAATCGTGGGCGGCACGCGCTTCTACGAACGGCGCGAGGTCAAAGACGCGCTCGCGTACTTAAGGCTCATTCACAACGCCCGCGACGCCGTCTCGTTCGCCCGGGTGGCCAACGTGCCGCCGCGAGGCGTCGGCGCGACGTCGCTGAGCATTATCGAAGAACAACGCGGCGCCAGAGCCCCGCTCGAAGCCGTCGGCGACGAAAAACTACTGGCGCGGCTGCCGGGCCGCGCCGCCGCCGGCCTGCGCCGCTTTGCCGAATTGATGCGCGAACTCGCCGCCGAGGCCGGCGCCAAACCCCCCAGCTACATCCTCGCCGCCGCCGTCGAAAAAAGCGGATACCTAAGCTGGCTCGCCGAGCAAGAGGACGTGAAGGGCGAAGCCCGGGCCGAAAACGTGCGGGAGTTGATAAACGCCGCGGCGGAATTCGAATCCGAACACCCGGCGGCGACGCTGGCCGAATTCCTGGAATCGGTCGCCCTGGTCAGCGACGTCGACGCGTACGACGCCGACGCCGACCGCGTTTCCCTTATGACGCTCCATACCGCGAAAGGGCTCGAATTCGGCGCCGTCTTTATCGCGGGATTGGAAGAAGACCTCCTGCCCCACGCCAACTCTATGGGCGACGCCGCCGAAATCGAAGAGGAACGACGGCTCTGCTACGTCGGCTTAACCCGCGCCAAGGACCTCTTGTATTTATCTTTCGGCGAGACGCGTAACGTCGCCGGCGTCACGCAACCCCGAGCCAAGTCGCGTTTTCTCGGCGAAATAGGCGAGCGATACGTAGCGGAATTAGCCCCTTGGGACGTAGACGACGTTATCCAATACGAACCGTGGGGCCGCCGCGCCTACCCCCCCATACCCAAAGGTAATTACCTATGGAACCCTCCGAAGAGAAAATAAACGTCATTCGGCGTATGATCCGGGAAACGTACCTGGCACTCTCCCCCCAAGAAGAGGAACAGCTCGCGCGCGACGTAGTGGGCCTCCTGAACAACGTGGAAATACTCGCGGCGTTAGAAGTAGCCGAAGGCCCGCCGCCGCCGGCGGTCGAGCCGACCGAATTGCGCGGGGATGTAGCGCGACCTTCTCTCCCTCTCGAGCGCGCCCTCGCCAACGCGCCCGACGCGCACGACGGCTTCGTAGCCGTACCAAAGGTACTGGCGCTGGACGACAAGGGCGGCGATAAATGAGGACCGGTCGTTTCGTCGCGGCGGCGTTCGCGGCCCTCGTATCGGCTTGCGGCGTCCCCGAAAAAAAGGAGACTGCGGCGGCGGCTTCGACGGCGGAAGCGCCCCCCGTTATGGAAATTCTCCGGGCCCCCGTCGCCGACGTCGACATAAAATGGGAGGAGTGGGCGCCCGCGGGCGCGGCCGACGCGACGTTGGATTGGCTCGCCGGCGCCGCCCGGGCCGGCGGTACGTTATACCTCGTCGGAACGCGCAAACCGAAAACGCCGGCGCACGGTCCCGGCCCCCGCGCCGAGATCGTTTTCAATCGAATTACGCCCAAAGGAATGAAAGAAGTCGCCGCCTATCCCGGCTACTTCGGCGAACGCGCCGACGCGGCCGTAGCGGCGAGCCCCGACGGCCGGCTATGGCTAGTCGGCGGAATGTACACGCCGCCCCCTTTAAAATTGGCGCCGGAGGGGCGATTGGATTTTACGGCGTTAGGTACGCCGGTGGGAGAAGTATACGTGTGGACGCCGGCGACTAAGGATTTAAAACTCGAAACGTACCTGCCGGTACCGCGAGGCAAGGCGCGGGCTTTATTCGTCGACGGCGAACTATACGTCGTCGGCGGCATCTTCGAACCGGCCGACCCCAACGACGAAAATAACCGCCAAATGCATCGCTATGACCCCGGCGACGGTATGTGGACCAAATTACACGAAGTCCCGGCGCCGCTCGCCCAACCCGCGGCCGCGGCGGCCAAAGGAGGGCTCTATGTGATCGGCGGCCAACAACTAAAACCGGTACACGTCGCCAACCGCGTCTATCGATACGACCTGGCGGTCTACAAATGGCAAATGACACCCCAACTCCCGGCGCCCCGCGCCGGCGCCGGCGCGTACGTCGTCGGGGACGCCATCTACGTCATCGGCGGGAGCGAGGCCGAGGGGCTCGGGTCACCCCCGCGGATGGGTTTAAAATCGTACCGCTTCGACGTCAATCGTAAACGATGGGAGGAGCTGCCGTCTCCGCTCCCCGAAGGGTGTCTCTTTTCGGCATTCGACGGGAAGTTCTTCTATCTCGTCGGAGGCCACAAGACGTACCGCGGCTACATCGTAAAAACGAAAACTTAGCGCCGTACCAAGTATGGACCTAATAAACCTAACGGCACACGAAATCGCCGCCCAGGTGCGGGCCGGCAACGCCGCGCCGGCCGAAGTGGCCGCGGCGTTCCGGCGGCGCGTCGACGCTTACGACGCCGCGGTCGGCGCTTTTCTGCGTTTGAACGAGCGGGCCCCGGGCGTTAAAACGGAGGGGCCGCTGGCCGGGGTGCCGGTGGCGGTCAAAGATAATATCTGCACCGACTGGCTGGCCACTACCGCGGCCTCGCGCGTCATCGAAAACTATCGCCCCCCGTACAACGCCGCCGTCGTCGAACGGTTGTTGGAAGCCGGCGCCTACGTCGTAGGCAAAACGAACCTCGACGAATTCGGAATGGGCTCGTCGACCGAATACTCCGCCTTCTTCCCCACCAAAAACCCGCGCGACCTGACGCGGGCCCCGGGGGGCTCGAGCGGCGGCTCCGCGGCCGCGGTCTGCGCCGGCTTCGCGCCGCTCGCGCTGGGCTCGGACACCGGCGTGTCCATCCGCCAGCCCGCGGCCATGTGCGGCGTCGTCGGCCTTAAACCCACCTACGGCCGCGTCTCGCGCTACGGCCTAATCGCCTTCGCGCCGTCATTCGACCAGATCGGCCCCTTGGCCCGCACCGTGAAAGACGTTGCCCTGCTACTGAAAGTCATCGCCGGCCACGACCCTCGCGACGCTACGTCGAGCCGCCGCGCCGTCCCCGACTACGTCGCGGCCCTCGGCCGCGACCACGGCACTTTCAAAGTGGGCTTGATAAAAGAGTTCTTCGGCGACGACGTAGCCCCCGGCATAAAGGCCGGAATAGAGAACGCCCTCCGCAAATTAGAAGGCCTAGGCCACGTCGTAGAGCACGCCGCCATCCCGAGCGCCTCCTGGGCACTGCCCACCTATTACGTAACCGCATGCGCGGAAAGCTACTCCAACCTCGCCCGTTACCAGGGCGTGCTATTCGGGCCCCGCGCCGACGGCTACGACGGCCCGGCGGATATGGTCGCGAAGTCGCGCGCCCAGGGCTTCGGCGGCGAGGTCCGGCGCCGGCTCGCCGCCGGCGCGTACGTCCTGTCGATCGGTTACCGCGACCGTTATTACGCCAAAGCCCAAACGATCCGCCAACATATGCGCACCCAATTCGCCACGGCGTTCGAGCAGTTCGATTTCCTGGCGTATCCCGTTTCGCCGTTTACGGCATTCAAACTAAATACCCGCAACCTCGACCCGCAGCTGATGTACTTAGCCGATATCTTCACGGGGCTGGCCAACCTGGTCGGGCTCCCCGCCCTCTCGCTGCCGTGCGGCTTCGACGAGGACGGGCTGCCGGTCGCAATACACGTCATGTCGCGGCCCTGGGACGAAGAACGTTTGCTCGCCCTCGCCCACCGCCTCGAGCTCGAGTTAGCGTTGCCCCGCGACGCCGTAACGCCGGCGGTATAAAATCCGGCTTGGAAATATATTATAGAGCGAGCTGCGAAGTTACAAATACTCGGGTGATGGAAATATGAAAAGAAAAATGAAGGCCAGTAATTATTAAAACCACCGCAAGTGGGGGTAGCCGG
>CAZLXP010000127.1:0-6329 GCA_964563535.1 uncultured bacterium
CGCGCGCGACGAAGGCCACCCGGGTCGGCTCCAACGCCGCGCCCCCGTCGCCGGCGAAGGCCGCGCCCGACAGCTTCACTACCACCCGCGCGTATTTCGGGCCTTCGGCCATCACGGCTACTCGCCCAACTTGAACCGGGCGAACCTCGCGACCACGACGTTCTCGCCGAACTTCGCGACCGCCTCCTCCACGTACTGCTGGACCGTCTTGTCCGGGTCCTTGACGAAGGCCTGCTCCAATAGCGTGTTCTCCGCGACGAACTTCTTGAGGCGGCCCTCTACGATTTTAGCGACGATATTTTCGGGCTTGCCCTGCTCGCGGGCCTGCTCGGCGGCGATCTTCCGTTCGCCCTCCAATAAATCCGGGGGGACGTCGTCGGCCCTCACGGCGATGGGGTCGGCCGCGGCGACGTGCATGGCTATATCCTTTACAAAAACCAGGAAATCTTCGTTGCGAGCCACGAAGTCGGTCTCGCAGTCGACCTCGAGTAACACGCCCAGCTTGCTACCGGGGTGGATGTAGGCCACGACGACGCCCTCGCCGGTGGCCCGCCCGGCCTTCTTCTTGGCCGCGGCGAGCCCTTTGACGCGGAGGTATTCCACCGCCCTCTCGTGGTCGCCGGCGCACTCCGCCAAGGCCCGTTTGCAGTCCATCATCCCGGCGCCGGTCCGGTCGCGTAGCTTCTTCACCTCTTGCGCGTCAATCGCCATACCTTAACCTCTCGTCTATTTTTCCGGGCTCACGTACGCCCCGGCGCCCGGGGCTTCCTCAGCCACGAATTCTTCGGGCGGGACGCCCTCCTCGCCCTCGGTGGCCGCGGCGCGGCCGTCGACGATGCCGGCGGCTATGGTCGAGGCCATGATGCGGATGGAGCGGATGGCATCGTCGTTGCCGGGGATGACGTAATTTACCGGGTCCGGGTCGCAGTTGGTATCCACCAGCGCCACCACCGGGATGCCCAGGCGGTTGGCTTCGCGCAGCGCTATGGCCTCCCGCCGCGGGTCGATGAGGAAAACCAGCTGCGGCAGCCGCCGCATGTCGCGGATGCCGCGGTACAACTTGGTCAGGCGGTCTTTCTCCTTTTGGAACTGGAGGCGCTCCTTTTTGTTATACCTCGCGAGCGAGCCGTCCCCCTCCATGGCCTCGATCGCCTTGAGGCGGTCGATGTTCGTCTTGATGGTCTCGAAGTTGGTCAGCGTGCCGCCGAGCCACCGCGCGGTCACGTAGAAGGCGCCGGCGCGCGTCGCCTCCTCCTCCACCGGGGCCTGGGCCTGCTTCTTCGTCCCCACCAGGAGCGCCCGGCCGCCGGCGCGCGCCGTATCGCGCGCGAAGTTGTACGCCTCCTCCAACAGCCGCAGCGTCTTCTGGAGGTCGATAATATAAATGCCGTTGCGTTCCGCGAAGATGTATTTGCGCATCTTCGGGTTCCAACGGCGCGTTTGGTGGCCGAAATGTACGCCGGCCTCCAGTAGTTGCTTCATCGAAACGTCGAACATGACTATCTATACCTCCGTAACCCGGTCCGCTTCAGGCAAGGGGCTTAGCCGCACCCGGCGCCCCTTTGGAGCGATAGCCGTGGATTTTATCGGTGGTTAAACGCACCCTCCGCGGTTAAAGCCGCAGCGTTAGCGCTTGGAGAACTGGAACCGCTTGCGCGCGCCCGGCTGGCCGTATTTCTTGCGCTCTTTGGCGCGGGGGTCGCGCGTCAACAGCCCCGCCTTCTTCAGCGCCGACCGGTACGAACCGTCCACTTGCTCCAGCGCCCGGGCGATGCCGTGCCGCAGCGCGCCCCGCTGGCCGGTGATGCCGCCGCCCTTCACCGTCGAGAAGACGTCGAACTTGCCGGCGGTGGCCGTGACCTCGAACGGCCTGTTTACGTCGGCGCGCCAGCTCTCCAGGGTGAAGTAATCAGCGAGAGGCCGCCGGTTGACGACGACGTTCCCCTCGCCCGGCCATAGCCAGACGCGGGCGACCGACGACTTGCGGCGACCGGTGGCGTAATGTCTCTTAACTTCCAACGGGACTCCTCTGACCTCGGCTACACCGCGAGCGGCTGCGGGTTCTGGGCGGCGTGGGGGTGGCTCGGGCCGCGGTAGACCTTGACCTTCTTCAAAAGCTTGCGGCCCAGCCGGTTCTTGGGGAGCATGCCCCGCACGGCGTGCAGGATGACCCACTCCGGCTTGCGCGCCATCAACCGCCCCAGCGGCGCCTTTTTCAAATGGCCCACGTATCCCGAGTGGCGGTAGTAGATCTTGTCGCGCAGCTTATTTCCCGTAACGCGGACCTTCTCGGCGTTGACCACGACGACGACGTCGCCGGCGTCGAGGTGGGGCGTGAAGTACGGCTTCTCCTTGCCGCGCACGATATGCGCGATGCGCGTCGCCAACCGCCCCAGCACCTGGCCGTCCGCGTCGACGACGAACCAGCGCCGCTCGATATCGTCTTCTTTCGGAATAAACGTTCGCTCGTTCAAGGCTTACGGCTCCGCAACTATCAATCGCTCGCGGCTCGAGCCGCGAGAATACGAAATATAACAATTTTATGGCGGAATGTCAAGGTTTATTTAGCAGGCAAACCCCGGCCGCGGGGGCGGTTACGACGCCGCGCCCAACGACCGCCCCCCACAATTTAAATAGTATCCTTTATGCGCGCGTAGCCGTACGCCCGACGTTCCCTCGCTTCCCCTGTGCGGTTGCCGCGGCCTTAAGGCCGGCCCCAATAGTCCGCGCTACGGCCGATGATGGACCAGTTGGCCAGGCCGCAGTCGCAGGGCGGGAAGGTCTCGCCGGTGGTGAGCTTGACCTCCGCGCCGCAGTTCGCGCAGCGGTAGACGCCGGCCTCGGGGCTTATGTCGCCCGCCTTGTACGCCATCTCCTTTGCCCCCTTTCAGCTAAAATAATCGCCCGCGGTAGCCGCGGCGCCGGCTCACGCGGCCTTAGCCAGGACCCAATCCGCGCGGCCGCATTTGCACGGCGGGAAGGCGCCGCCCTAGGTAAGGCCTATCTCGTGGCCGCAGCTCGAGCAGCGGTAGACCGCGGCCCGCAACCTCCAACGCTATCGCCTCTGCTCTTTAACGCGCATATTATACTCAAGGCCGAAGTATTCACAAAACTCCCGGCCAAGCTCAACGGCATGATCTTTCGACTCAACTATACCCAAGCGAAGGTTGTCCCTGGCTAACTGCCTATCCCAACTGAATACCACTACTACGGTATAAGATTCCCCGTCGCCGTGGCCGTACAGTATTACGTCGACCGGCTTAGGTCCCTCGAGTTTCTCCGTCATTTCCCGCTACTCCTTTTTTTTCGCGACCCTGAAACTTCGCCCGAACGCGCGCGAAGGCCCGGGTCCGTATAAAATCCCCTCGGAATTAACCGACCGCTGGTCGGCCGCGGCGACGGCGCGTTTTTCACTTAGGGGCCGACCTTCAGGTGGCCGCGGAATGACGCGGCGGAATAAATGTCACCGCCTACGCCCCCTCGACGATTTTTATCTCCTCAGCCGTCAAACCGTATAGCTCGTATACTAGCGTGTCGATCTTTTTATCCGTGACGTCGATGGCGCGTTGGAGCATTTTCTTGTCGGCGTCGGCCTTAGCGGCGGCTAGCCCGAGACTACCGTACCGCGATAGGCCTAATTAAATTAATTATCCAATAATTTATAACGTATTAAAACCTGGCCAGTTATTCCAATTCGACGTTTCCCTATATATCGCGGGCCAAGGCAACGATATTCCGCATATATTTTATTACGGCCTTTACCATCAAGCGTTAATAATTCGAACTCGATGTTTTCCCTATCAGCCAAAACTAAACAATTATAACGATGCCCCGTTTCTAGCCCGGTTATGCGTTGTGGTATGGCATATATATAAGCATCTCTAGGGCCGGGGCCGAGCGCCATTTCGTAGAAAGCGTCTAAGTCGTGGTTTTTACCCAATAGCCCGCGATACGCTTCGGAATTACTTATTTTAAATTTTTCGCAGTTAGCGAAATTATAGCCTTCGCCTGTATTTTTAGCGTTATCTGTTGCGTGGAGAAATATTTCTAGCCTTATCGCGCCCCCCGTCGGCGTCGGCCCCGTCGGGCCGTTGTCGCACGCCACTAGGATACCTACCGCTAAAATCATTGCCGCAATTATTTTAATCATCGTCGCTAGCCGCCTTTCTCTTATCGCTTACCTTAATTTCCCTACATCTCGGCATATGGTGCGCCGACCTGTAGGTCGTCCCCTACGAACCCTCCACCACCTTTATTTCCTGCGCCGTCAAGGCCCACGCGACCGCGGCGCGCGAGAACGTGGCGGCCAGCTCGTCCCACCGCTCGAGGTATCCGCGGTGGTCGAGGTCGTATTGTTTGAAAAGGCCGCGGGCGGGGTTCTCGTAGAGGGGCTGCAGGCCGGTGTCGTAAAGGCGGAACTCGGCGAAGTTCGTGAGTACGCCGAAATTCACCGGCAGGTTGTAGCCGTAACGCTTGGTCTGGAAGATGAAGTCGGCGTCGTCGAGCTTTTTGCGGAAGTCCTTGGCCTCGACGACGAATTGCGGTTTGCCGCTTAGTTGGAAGCAGTAGTCCGCGTGCTTGGCGCTCGCGCGGAGGTGAACCCTCTTCTCTTTGACAACCTCGCGGGGGTCGCGGACGTTCCACCCGAGGGCCTCCCACAAAGGCTCAACGTAGCTCGTGCCAAATTGCGCCTCGTCGAAATCTTCGGGCGCGGCGCCCTTCAGCCGCTCGAAATCGTCTACTAGTTTTTTTATACTAGGCGGCGCCGCCATAAACCCTCCTGGCGTGCTAATTACACCATTTATTATAATATACGCCCCTGACAGGAATTGTCAATTTAAATCGTCGCCCGTACGAAAAAGGGGCCTCGCGACGAGGCCCCTTCTGTTACGGCGTTCGCGGCGGTCAGTAATACAGCGCCTTGACGCGGCCTATGCTCGTCGGCGCCAGGTTTACGGTCGCGTTGTTCAGGACGACCCGTAGCATAAGGTTCCGGTAGCCGCCGAAGCCGGGAAGCGCCTGCCAACTGCCGCCGGAATATTGCCACGAGTGGCCCGCGAATGTCGCGTTGGTATCCAGCGCGAAGGGGTCCCCGTTAGGATAATTGTAGAACTGTTCGAAGGCCGCGACGAACGCTTTGTTGGCGGCGGGCAGGGTCCAGTTGACCGCGCAATTGCACCATCCGTAGTCGGGCCTCGCCGGCTTCACATACTTTGGGCCCCACAGAAGGGAGCCCGGCCGGCCGCCGGCATATGCGTAGATCCGGATGCGGAAACCGTCCCACCGCGCGTTAGGCCAGGCCGGAGAAGAAAACACCCGAATCCGCGTAATGGCCCGGTAATCCGAGATGGCGCTGATGTCGAAGTCGTTGCCGACCCAGGTCCCGGCGCCGGTGTAAAACGCCATGAAGTACCGTCGGGTCCCGTTGTCGTACTTCAGCTCGAGCGCGGCATCGTGGTCGTCGTCCGCGGCCCGGGAAACGCCCTCGGCCTCCGGCGCGACTACTACATCCGACGCCCAAACGCCGCCGGCGCACCATGCCGCCAGCGCGACGCATAACGTGAATTTAACCATCGGGCTAACCTCCCCGCGATGTTGGTTACGTTGCCCCGTGCCTTCGTTACGAAGGCCGTTACGCACGCCCCTATAATAAATCATAACCGGTAAAATAAACAACAAAAAAGGGCGTCGGCGGCTCCGTTCCGGGGCACTTGCTCCGCTAGTAATACAGCGCCTTGACGCGGCCTACACTCGTCGGCGCCACGGCCATCAGATCGCTTATTACAACGCGGAGCATAAGGTTCCGATACCCCGCTGTGCCGATAAGGGGCTCCCACCTTCCTCCCTGACATTGCCACGAGTGGCCCCGGAAGGTTCTATTGCCGTCAAGCATGTACGGGTCGCAGTCGGGATAATTATAATACTGCTCCACGGCGACTACGAACCTTTTATGGTCGCCGAGCGACCATGTCCACATTCCGAAATTAAAAGCACACCACCCATAACCTGCGCCGCTACCCCTTACGAACGCGGGGCCGTGTAGGAGAGAGCCCGGTAAGCTGCCGGAAAACGTAAATAAGCCGACGCGGAAACCGTCCCACCGGCCGTTGGGCCAGTCAGCGCCGGACATAACTTTTATCGTTTTAATCCACCACGAACTGCCCAGGGTGGAAATGTCGAAGTCGTTGCCCACCCAAGAGCCAGCACCCGTGTTCCAACTCATAAGCCAGGTGAGGCGGCCGTCGTCCCATTTCAACTCGAACTCCGCGTCGTGGGCTGGCGACGCCACCGCCCCGACGCCGTTCGCCGGGCCTTCTACGACGACATCC
>CAZLXP010000128.1:0-6300 GCA_964563535.1 uncultured bacterium
AGCGTCAACGCGGCCGTCGATGATATAACCAGCCGTCTCATTTCGCTCCTTCTCTTTCTCCGGCTGCGCCCAAGCACCCGCTTAAACGGGCCGCCGCGAGAAAAGGGGCCGCGGGCGCAATCCTCCCCGCCGCGCCGGACGCGTTAAAGTTAGCTCAATTTTTCGTAAAAGTCAACCACGAAAGCTACCGCGGGCTTAGTTAAAAAACCTTGATTTTCCAGAATTTAAGTATTATATTATATAAATGAATATGGCTGACCTCAACGCCAACGTACTGCTGCTCAACGCCAGTTACGAGCCGATGGCGGTTGTGGGCCTGAGGCGCGCGGTCGGTTTATTATACCTCCAAAAAGCCGAAACTATAGAGACCAACGGCGTCGTGCTCCGGTCGCCCAGCGCCGAATTCCCGGCCCCCTCGGTCATGCGCCTGATGCAGTATATAAATCCGGCCCGGCGCCGGATTAAATTTAACCGCAAAAACGTCCTGCGGCGCGACGGGTTCCGGTGCCAATATTGCGGCCGCCAGAAGCCGGACCTTACTATCGACCACGTCGTTCCCATAGCCATCGGCGGCAAGCACGCCTGGGACAACGTCGTGGCCTCTTGCCAACGTTGCAACAACCTGAAAGCCGACCGCACGCCGGAAGAGGCGAGGATGAGGTTGCTCAGCCGGCCCAAGGAGCCCGCCTTCCTTCCCTACCTCCAGAAGATTTACGCCGCGGACCTGGCCAGCAACGTTCATTGGCGCAAGTACCTCTTCCTCGATTGAGGGGAGGCTCCGATATGAGAAAAATTATGGCGGCCCTCCCACTTGCGATAACGTTCGCGGCCGCAGTCGATTGCGGCCCCTATACTTTTAATCCCAACCTCCCGGGCTATATCAAGTCGGTAGCCGTACCGCTTTTCAAAAACCCCCGTACTTTCAAATACGGCGCCGAACGCGTCCTCACCGACGCCGTCATCGACGAATTCGTAGCCGACGGGTCGCTGGAAGTCGCCGGCGAGGACGTGGCCGACTCGAAGCTTCAAGTGGAAATCGTAAATTATAAAAAAGAAGCCTTGAGCTACGACGTCCAGGAAGTCGTCAAAGAATATAACCTCGCCATCGTCGTCTCGGTTACCTTTACGGACCTTATCAATAACCAGGTCCTGTGGCAGGAACCATCTATGTACGAGTCGGTAACGTATTACGCCATAGGGTCCAACGCCGAGACCGAGGACGACGCCCTCAAGCGGCTGGCCGAAGAGCTGGCCCGCAAAATCGTCAACCGCACTCTCCAGGGTTGGTAACCGCCGTGGCCGAAGACCGACTCAAGGCCCTCGCCACCGACATCAAAGAAGGCCGGCTCAAGCCGGTCTATCTTTTCGAAGGCGACGACGAGTACCGGAAACTCCGGGCGCTGGAGGCGCTGAAGGAATCCGTCGTGGGCGGCTCGCCGCCGGAGATGGCGTTCGAGCGGCTCGAGGACGTCGCCGCGGCCCGCCTATGCGAGCTGGCGAGGACGGCGCCGTTCTTCGTCGAGCGGCGATTGTTGGTCGGCACCGGCGCGGAGAAGTACGGCGATGCGGACCAGGCCGCGGTCGCCGCTTACGTCGCCGAGCCGTCGCCCTCAGCCGTCGTGGTCTTCTGGGCCGAGGGGAAGTTGGACCGCCGCAAGAAACTTTTCAAGCTCCTCGCCCAACTCGACGCGGTCTACTCCTTCGAGTACCTCGCCGGCCGGGCCCGCCGGGCGCGCATCGCGGCGGAGGCCAGGCGCTTGGGCGTCGGGTTATCCGAAGAAGCGGTCGCGTACCTCGACTACGCGTTGGCGCCGGACCTCTTTACCGTCATCCGCGAAATGGAGAAGCTGGCCGCGTACGCGGCCGGCGGCGAACTAACCGTGGAGGAGGTCGCCGAGGTCGCCGCGACGAGCCGCCTCGACAGCGTCTACGAAATGGTGCGGCAAGTCGGCGAGGGCAAGCTGGCCGAAGCGCTGCGCCAACTCCGTCGCCTCCTGCTCGCCGGCGAACGGCCGGAATCGATGATCGGCCTTTTCGCCCGCCAAATCCGCCTCATCTGGCTTGCCAAGGAGCTTTACGACGCCGGCCTCGGCCCGGCCGAGATAGCCTCGCGCTTGAAGGTCCCGCCGCTATATGTCAGCGAGTACGTGGAGGCGGCGCGGCGGCTGGACGGCGAGCGGTTGGCCGAACTCCACCGCCTCCTGGCCGAGCTGGACCGCGGCGTCAAGACCGGCCGCGTTCCGGCCGCGCTCGCGCTCGAGCTCTTCGCCGCCCGTGCCGCGGCCTAACGAAAAAGCCCCCGGGAGGGGCTTTCCTTTCAACGGATATATTCCGGCGCTATTCTTTAGGGGCGACGGCTTTTTGCACCCGCCGCGCCAGCCGCGATTTCTTGCGGGCCGCGGCACGCTTATGCAACACGCCCTTACGCGCGGCGACGTCGATAACCTGTTGCGCGCGGCGGTACGCCTCGCCGGCTTCTTTTGGCAGGCCGGCCTCCGCGACGACGACGGCTTTCTTTATCGCCGTCCGCGTCTCGCTCCGGACGGCGCGGTTGCGCTCGCGCCTTTGTTCCGATTGACGGTGTCTCTTCTTGGCGTGTCTCTTCGTTCCCAAGTTTTTCCTCCGCGTTGTGGAGCGGCATACTAACAAAATTAGCGGCGGGTGTCAACAAGAAAAGCCGGCGGGGCCAAATGCCTTCGGGCACGGCGTAATTAAAAAACTCGTATGCCCGGTTATATTATGGCGCCGGGGCCCGGGCCAATGACGATGATAACGGCTAAAGATATAGATGTAGCCTACCGCTACCTCTGCCGCAAGTGCGAGCTCGAGCCGCAAGTGGCGGCGGTACTCGGCACCGGCGTACCGCGACCGACGCTCGACGTCGCGTGCGAGGTCCCCTTCGCGGAAGTACCACATCTCGCGAAGCCCTCGGTCGAGGGCCACCGCGGGACCTTCGTCTTCGGCCGCGCCCGGTATACGCCGGTCGTCGTGGCCGAAGGCCGCCTCCACCTCTACGAGGGAATAGCGGCCGACGTCGCGACGCTGCCCATAAGGCTCTTCGCTCGCCTCGGCTGCCGGACGCTCATCCTTACGGGCGCCGTGGGCTCGTTGCGGGAGGGGCTCGTGCCCGGTGACGTCGCCGTCGTGCGCGACCACATAAACGCCGCCGCGGCCTCGCCCTTCGCCGGCGGCCACTACGACGAGTTCGGCCCACGCTTCGTCGGCGGGGCCGACGCGTACGACGCCGACCTTCGCCGCCGCGCGGAAGAGGCCGCCGAGGCGCTGGGCTTCTTAACGAAAGAGGCCGTGTACGTCGGCGTCCCCGGGCCGCAATACGAGACCGCCGCGGAGGCGCGCGCCCTCGCGACGCTGGGCGGCGACGTCGTCGGCATGTCGATACCCAACGAGGTCCTGGTGGCGCGGCAGGCGGGGTTGCGCGTGCTCGCGCTGTGCGCCGTCGCGAACGTCGCCGGCCGAGCCGGCTCGAGCCACGACGACGTCCTCGCCGCCGCCGCGACCCCGGGCGAAAAAATTAAATCCCTGGTCGAGGCCCTACTTCCCGCCCTCGGCTAAAAATGATATAATATATATATGATACGCGCGGTCATATTCGACCTCGACAATACGCTCACCGATTTTATGAAGATGAAGGAGCGGGCGATCGAGGCCGCGGCCGAGGCGATGATCGACGCCGGCCTGCCCCGCGCCAAAACCGAGATTATCGCCGGCATCAAGGAGGTCTACGACGCCGAAGGTATCGAATACCAGCGCGTCTTCGACCGGTACCTCATCGACGCCGTAGGCAAGCTCGAGCCCCGCGTCCACGCCGCCGCCGTCGTCGCGTACCGGCGGGCGCGGGAGGGGACGCTCGCGCTCTACCCGCACGTCAACCTCACCCTTCTCGAGCTGTTGCGCCGGGGCATCAAGCTCGGCGTCCTCTCCGACGCGCCGCGCCTCCAGGCCTGGCTCCGGCTCGCGTATCTGCAATTGCACAACATCGTCGACGCCGTCGTCACGTACGAGGACACCGGCGTCCGTAAGCCCGCCCCCGAGCCGTTCCTATTTATATTAAAAGAGCTCGACGTGCGACCCGACGAGGCGTTGATGGTCGGCGATTGGCCCGCCCGCGACGTCGGCGGCGCCCGGGCGCTGGGCATCCGGACCGTCTACGCCCGCTACGGCGACACCAGCGGCGAGCGCTGCAGCGACGCGGACTACGCCGTCGACGACGTCGCCGACGTCATCCGCATCGTCGACGAATTGAATGAAGCAGAAGCCCACAAAAGCTAACGTCGCGCTGACAATAATAGTCGCGGCCTGCCTGGCCGTCGCCGTTTTCGTAGGTATCCAGGGTATCGTCACCGCCGGCGCGCCCGGCGCCGCGGACGAGGCCGCCCGCAAGAAGGCGTTCGAGAAGGCCATGGCCGAGGGCAACCTCTCCCTCGAGGAGGCCAAGTATTGGCACCCCCTCGAGCCCGCCGCGGAACGGGAAACGCCGAAATGACCGCGCCCGCGGTAGAGTGCGAGCTGTGCCCGCGGCGCTGCGTCCTGGCCAACTACCAGCGGGGCGACTGCCGCGTCCGCGTCCACGTCGACGGGACCCTCTACACGCTGGTCTACGGCAAGCCCTGCACGGCCCACGTCGACCCCGTCGAGAAGAAGCCGCTCTTTCACTTTCTCCCCGGGACGGCGATATACTCCATCGCCACCGCCGGCTGCAACCTCCATTGCAAATATTGCCAGAACTGGGAGATAAGCCAGACGGACCCGGAGGACGCGCGCAACGTCGACCTCGAGCCGGCGCGCGTCGTCGCCGAGGCCGAGCGCGCGGGCTGCGTCTCTATCGCCTACACCTACTCCGAGCCGACGATATTCTACGAGTATACGCTGGAGGCGTCGCGCCTCGGCCGGCGCCGGGGGCTCAAGAACGTCCTCGTCACGGCGGGTTACGTCGAGCCGGCGCCGCTGCGCGAACTTTGCAAGGTATCAGACGCGGCGAACGTCGACCTCAAGGCCATGTCGGACAAGTTCTACCAGGAGGTCTGCGGCGGCCGCCTCGAGCCGGTCCTCAAGGCCCTCAAGATATACCGCGAGGAGGGCGTCTGGCTGGAGGTAACCAACCTTGTCGTGCCCGGCCTTAACGACGCGCCGTCGGGCATAATGGCGCTCGTGCGCTGGGTGCGCGACAACCTGGGCGCCGAGACGCCGCTCCACTTCTCGCGCTTCTACCCGATGTACAAGCTCGCGAACCTGCCGCCGACGCCGGTGGCGACACTCACGATGGCGCGCAACATAGCCCTCGAGGAAGGGTTGAAGTACCCGTACGTGGGGAACGTCCCCGGCCACCCGGGCAACAACACGTATTGCCCGGGGTGCGGCCAGGCCGTCGTCGAGCGGCAGGGTTACATGATCCTGGCGTACCGCCTCGACGGCAACAAGTGCGCCAAGTGCGGCGCGACCGTCGCCGGCGTCTGGGCCCCGCCACCAGGGGACATGAGGTGGGTATTTTAGGTAAAAAACGGTTTTCTTTTAACGAACGGGGGGATTAATTTTTATACTTGACGGGCGGGCAATAAAATGTTATAGATAAATTATAAAAATAATAAGTTATTCCGTATTAAGGGAGGAAAATCGTGAATCAACAAAAACGCGCGAATAAAGAGAAACAAACAGAATACGAAGATAGATTAAAACTCTATGAAATATTCCTAAGGAATTGGGAAAAATCCGTAGAATCGGAAAATGAGACTATAAAGAGTTTCGAGAAAACCCTAACTACTTTGGCTTCGGGCGCCCTTTTATTCTCAATAACTTTTGTAAAATTGGTATCCCCGGAACCTAGTTACGAGAATATACTATTTAGTGCGTGGGTTCTATTCGGGATATCGTTAGTAATAATTTTAGTGGGTTTTCTGTTAAGTAGGCAAGCCCACGTCGTATTTAGGAAGTACTTAGAAAAAAATATTTATAATAAAAAAAGAAATACATATAAAAATCGTTTTGCCGAAATTACTAACGTTTTAAATTGGGCGTCGTTGTTATCTTTTATTTTCGGAGTTGTTTTATTCGGCGGTTTCGTATACTTAAATCTTTCTAAGGCGCAACCCTTTTCGGATATCGGCAAAAACCAAACTACTATATACGAAGGTAATAAAATATATTGGCTAAAGGAAATAGGTAACGAAAAAAATTTAAACGGGTACCGCCCTAAGGAAATAAAAACAAAATAGGAATAAGGCTTTAATTATTATAATCTATAAAAACTTATTTAACCTATAACAAACCGAACTAAGAATAAGG
>CAZLXP010000129.1:0-6255 GCA_964563535.1 uncultured bacterium
CGCCGAAGTTCTTACCGCCGGAGACGATATTGCCACCCAGGTCCGCAGCTCGCCAGTTAACGACGCCGGCGCCGGCGCCGACGCCGTTCATATCGTAAGTGCCGACGTAGGAATACCCGAATTTAGCGACGGCGAGGTCGAGTTTTTTCCTGGTGGGGGTCGATTTGCCGCGCTCGGCGAAGGTGACGTCCGCTTCGGCGCCGAAGAGTTTTTCGTCGGCCCCCAGCAGGATTTCGACGACGGCCGGGTTGACCTGCGGCCGGGCCAGCCCGACCGCCACCGCGGGAGGCCGGGAGTCATCGGTCCGGAAGAAGCTATACTTGAACCGCAAGTCGGTCCCGTCGTAGGCGGCGCAATCGACGACCGCGATTATCGATTCGTATTGCCCCGGGTCGCCTATTCGAATAATGCACTTGTCGCCCGGGCTGAACGCGGCCGTGGCGGCACCGGCGTTGCCGTCGAGGTCGGCCCACGTCGTGCCGTCCGTCGTGGCCGCGACCGCGGCGCCCCAATCCTGGGACGCGGCCTTATTTTCGGCCGCGGCCTCCACCTTGAATACCGCCGCCCCCCAGCCGGGCAAGGAGTCGAAGCGGTAATAGCCCGCGCCGAGGTAGTTCATAAGCGCCCCGGCCCCCGGCTCGTAGTTGATTACCGGGTATTCGGCCCATATATTTTGGGGCTGAAGGGTGGGGTAATTAGCGCCGTAGGCGTAGTGCCGGCCGTCGTCGCGGGCGCCGGCGAACCAGTTCCACACGGTGAACAATTCGAAGGCGTCTTTGAACCCGCGGCCCTCGACGAAGGCGTACGAGCGGTCGTGTTCTTCGATAATATGCGTTGCGGCTTCTTCGGTCGAGCGGTCGAGGCCCGGTTCGCCGGTATACCAGGCGTCGCCTTTGCTGGTCGCGCGCCAGACGAGGCGGATTAGCGATTCGTCGCCGGCGGGCCGGGGTTCCCACGCGGGCCGGACCCAATACCGGCGGCTCCAATCCTCCAGGAAATATACGAAAGTCGTCCCTTGGCGCGTCAGGGGGGCGAGCGGGTTTTTAAATAAGCCCTCGAAAAAAGTTTCGCCTGGGACCTCGGGCGCCTTGGGCTTATAAACACGGTCCATTAGCCACGGCGCGGTAGCGGCCGCCAACCACCGCGCCGCGCGCGTTTCGCTGGTTTCGGCGGCGTCGAACATATACGTTACCGCCGTACCCCACATTCTAGCAGCCGCGCGGGGCGACTCGTATTCGTCGTAGCCGTTGCTGACGTTGAAGTAGGCGGAGTAACAACTCCGGGCCGAGGCCGGGAACGGGCCGAAGGCGTACGTTATCCCCACCACGCCGCCGCTGAGCTCGCCGCAGTATACGTCCCACCGGTCGCTGCCGCCGTAGTCCTCCTCTTCCCCCGGCCAGCTTAGCGCGGGGTAGTAATCGCGGACGGGCAAGTACGCCGCTTCGCGAGGGTTGGGATGGTAAAACCAGTTATCGGCCTTGGTTTTGTAGAGGGACCACTCGAAATTAGTGCCGAGCCATTCGACGACGTCCGGGAAGCCGTTTCGGTCGCGGTCTCGCTGGTCCTTGAGGGCGTTCGGGCCGGCGAGCACGTACCAGACGCGGAAGTTGCCGGTGGGCGTATCGTAATAATATTTGGGATAACCCTTATACTGGGTGTCGCCCCACGCGCAGGGCCGATATCTCAATAGGCGGTTAAGGTTTAATTCGACCAATCGCAAACGGCCGCCGCCCGCGTCGCCGGCTAAAGCGGCCGTCGCGTATAATATTCCCGTTGCCAGGATTATTCGCCTTAAGTTGTGCACCGCGGCCCACCCCCTGCGTAAAGAACTTGCCACCGCGAACGTTGACGTACAAGCGTATCGCATCGCCGCGTTGGAATCAAGTGTTCTACCCGCCCAAACGACCCCTCGCGCCGCGCCGGCCGGCGGCGTTATCGGTTCGGCGTTTTTGCGCCGGGCGCCGGGGCGCCAAGTCTCTCCGCGGCCAAGAAAGCCGAGAGGCCGGGTTGGCCCGGGTTCACGACCAGCGATTCTTTGAAAAGCCGCCGCGCCGCTTCGGCGTCGCCCGTTTTTAAGCATACCACGGCCCACCCGTTCAACATGTCGGCGTACTCCCGGCGGAACATAAGCGCGTCGTAGCGGTATCGTTCCATATAGGGCAGGAATTCCCGGTAGAGGGGTATCGCTTTTTCCGGGTACCCGCGGCCATTATAAACGGACGCTATGGTGAGGGCGATGTTGGCGTCCCTCAGGTTGGCGCGCTCGCCGACGGCGAGGTTGCGGAGCGCGACGTCGTCCCGGCCTTGCTCAAAACAATACGCGGCCGCCATTAAGAAATAATTGAACCACAGGCGGTACGTCGTAGGGCAGTAAGGCGCCGTCTTAACGCCTATACTTTCGCCGATGCGGCGGAGGCCGCGGTATTCGTATCGCCGCCAGGGGGGCGCCGGCGCGGGCTCCTTCACGCCTATGCGGCGGGCCCGATAGATGATGCCGTAGGGCACGAGTTCGGCTCCCCAGGCGCGGGCGTTCGGCTCGCCGTCGTTGTAGTAGAAGGGCCGGCCGGCCGTCGCCGACAGGAGTTCGCCCTTGAACCTGAGCCACCAATTCTCGGCGGCGTCGGGGTCGACCATGAAGACGGGGGCGCGTTCGACCGCCGTTATGTCGCTGCGAATAACGTTGCGCGGGTCGACGACGACGACGTCGGGCCGCCGGCCTTCGACGAAATGGAGATACGACTGCGCGAACAGGCATTGCCGGCCGTAGAAGGGAAAGGCGACGATGCCGCGGTACCCGAAGGTCCGGAGGCGGTTGCGGCCGTACTCGGCGGCGAAGTAGAAGCCTCGGAGGTTGGTTTTCGCGAAGTGCGCGACGCCGGAATAGGCCGGTAGCAGGACCAGGACCGCGGTGGCGGCCGCGGCGATACGTCGGCGGGTTATTTTGTTTATCGCCAGGGCGGCGGCCGCGGCCGCGAAGGACGCGCATATTAAGAAAAACGACAGGTACCACACCTCTATCTCGAAGACCTGAATGGGCGTTAAAAGGCCTACCAAGAGCAGCGTCGTCGCCGGCCCGACGACCGCCGCCAGGACCGCCAGCATCCCGGCGAACGGCGCCCGCAATTTAAGGAGCCAAACCAGGCCCACGGCCGCCAGCGCGCCGACGCCCGGGCCGAATTGCCAAAAAAGCAGGCGGCCGAGTTCCACCAAACGGAAGCCGAGGTAGCGGTAGCGAGGCCAGTATATCGTGCCGAACTCGCGGCGCCGGACGTGGTCCCAGAAGCGCGGCAGGTCCGCCGGCACCCCCCAGTTGAGCGGCGGTTGGCGCGAGGCCCGGAGCGCCAGGTATAAGTAGATCGAAACGCCCATCAGCAACAGCGCCGCGGCGTTGGCCGCGAGGGCGGCGCCCCCGGCCGCCCGCCTTAATTTGAACCATAGATAAACGAGCAGCAGCGCAGTCGCCGCGAGCGACAAGGGGTGGTTGGCCGCGGCCAGCGAGGCGGCGAACGCGGTGGCGTAAAACCATCTGACGTCGCGCCGGGCGTTGCACCGCGCGCCGCACCAGAGCGTCGCCGCCAACATCGCGGCGTTGAGCGCGTAGACCTCCGTTATCACCGCCTGCGGCCACAGCGTGGAGGAGAAGGCGAGGAGGCCGCCCGCGGCCCACGAGGCCGCCGCCAACAACCGGCCGTCTTTTATGACCGGCCCGAGCAGTTCCCACGTCAGCAGGAAGACGAACGCCGACGCCAACGCGGCGAAGGCGGCCGAGGAGAGGTTTATGCGCCAGGGTATCTCGCCGGCGGGGAAATAGGTGAAGAGGTGGCCCGTGAGGGTCTCGAGGGGATAACCCGAGGGGTGGTCGACGCCCAGGACGCCGCAGCCGAGCGCGAACTCCATCGCGTCCTCGAAGTTGAGGGACGGCGCGAGGGTGTAGAGGTAGACGGCGAGGGGGACGACGAAGGCCGCGGCCAGGCCGACGTTGCGCCAGAACATCTCGCGATTTAGGGAACGCGGTTTCGTTTCCGCGGCCATCGGCATATATCGTAAATTTTGTGCCCGTTTACGTCAATATAAAAGCGCCCCGAAGTCTTTGGCCTTGCCGGCATAATAAAAAACCGCTCTGGGGCGGCAGGGGCGGATATTAAACCCGGCGCTACTCGTTCGCGTTACCGGGAGCGGCGGGCTTGAAGGCCGCCGCTTCTTCCCCCTTCACATTAGCGGCGGGTTAAATAAATATGGAAATATTTACGGGTTTATTTTATATTACGGCTAGCGACCCGTAAAATTATAGGAGGAGAAGTGAACACGCTCTATTATGGGGATAATCTCGACATTATGCGCGAATACGTACCCGACGAGTCGGTTGACCTCATCTATCTCGACCCCCCGTTCAATTCCAAACAGGCTTACAACGTAATCTTCCGCGACAAGGAAGGGCACTTCCCGCCGAGCCAGATCGACGCGTTCGACGACACTTGGCATTGGACCGACGCGAGCGAGGAGGTGTTGCTCGAGCTTTCCAAGCCGCAATACCCCGCCGAGTTATTCCAAATGCTCAACGCCTTCAAAAGCTTCCTCGGCACCTCGGATATGATGGCCTACCTCGTGATGATGGCGATACGGCTTTGGGAAATGCATCGCGTTTTAAAACCTACGGGCTCGATATACCTCCACTGCGACCCGACTGCTAGTCATTATCTTAAAATCTTGATGGATAAGATTTTCGGGGTTAAAAACTTTCGTAACGAAATTATATGGCGACGGACCGGGGCCCACGGTAAGGTCAATAGATATACTCCGATTCACGACGTTTTGCACTTTTATTCGAAAACCGATAAATACCTATTTTACAGTCCTAAAAAGCCGTATATGCGGGGCCACGTTGAAAACCATTTTATAAAAGACGAACGGGGTTATAAAACTAACTACTTCGGGAATGTTCTTACGGGTTCCGGGATAAGAGGCGGTGAATCGGGGAAACCGTGGCGAGGCTTCGACCCAACTAAAAAAGGCCGCCATTGGGCAATCCCCGGCAAAATTGTAGACGAAATACCGGAAGATTTATCCGGGATTTCGCAGCACGCGAAATTAGATAAGTTACTCGAACTAGGATACATTAAAATTATTAAAGGCCAAGCGTGGCCTATCTACGAAAGATACTTAAAACCGGACGACGGCCAACCGGTACCCGATATTTGGGCTTACCAGCCATACACGGAAAGCACGGTATTTGGTACAGACGGGGGAATCGACGCAGACGTAAGATGGTTATCACCCCAAGACAAAGAACGTTTACGATTCCAAACCCAAAAACCGGTTGCCTTAGTTGAGCGTATTATAAAAGCTTCTTCCAATACCGGCGGCGTAGTTCTCGACCCATTTTGCGGTTGTGGAACAACCGTTGCCGCTGCCGAAAAACTTGCGCGTAAATGGATAGGCATAGACGTTACGATAATCGCGATAAATCTTATCGAGAAACGCCTCCGCGAGCACTTCCCGGATGCCGAATATAAGGTAATAGGCATACCGACTGACGTTCCGAGCGCGGAAAAACTTGCGGCTTCGCGTGAGGGCAAATTCCTCTTCGAGCGTTGGTTCGTGATGGTGTTGGGCGGCCAACCGTATAAATCGTCAGGCGGCGGCGACGCGGGCATAGATGGCTTCCTCTACGCCCGGGATGTCAAACGACAAACCCACCGCGTCATCATCTCGGTTAAGGGCGGCCACTACGGCCCGGCCGCCGTCCGGGACCTCAAGGGCGTCGTCGAGCGCGAGGGCGCCGCGGCGGGGCTCCTCCTCGCGCTTAACGCGCCGTCTACGGAGGCGAAGGCCGAGGCCGCAAGCGCGGGGCGCTTCGAACTACCCGGGGTCGCGCGCTCGTATCCCAAGCTACAAATCCTGACCGCCGCGGACTACTTTGACGGCCTGCGCCCCGACCTCCCCGACACGAGCGAGACGTTGAAGAAAGCGCCGCGGATAAAGCGGGAGAAAGGGAAAGAGGAGAAGCTGCCGTTGTAAACCACGGATTAGTTATTCACATAAAACCGTTTAAACGAGGAGGCCGAAAATGCATATCTACGTTTTGAGTAAGCTTTACGAACAACCGGCTACGGAATACCGGAAAATACTCCAAGAGATAAAAGAAAAAAGTGCCCCAGCTTTCGCGGCATATCAACCATTACGAGAGGCTATAATTAAACTTTGGGTAAAGTGTCATGGCATCCACGAGATATGATAGGATGGGGTCATGGCGAA
>CAZLXP010000130.1:0-5953 GCA_964563535.1 uncultured bacterium
GCTGGCCGCGGACTTCTACGCCGGCCACAGCCTCGGCGAATACACCGCCCTCTACGCCGCGGGCGCGCTGTCGTTCGACGACGCGGCGTCGCTCGTCTGCCGGCGGGGGCAATTCGTCGCCGACGCCTGCGCCGAAAATCCGGGGACGATGGCGGCGGTGACGGGCCTGGACGACGACGCCGTAGAAGAAATATGCAACGAGGTTGCGGCCGCGAACCTGGTGGTGCCCGCAAACTACAACGTACCGGGGCAAGTCGTAGTATCGGGGACCGAGGCGGGCGTCGCGAAGGCCGGCGAGTTGGCGAAAAAACGCGGCGGCAAATTCGTCCCGCTGAAGGTATCGGGGGCGTTCCATTCGCCCCTCGTCGCGGCCGCGGCCGAGCGGATGAGGGAAGCGCTGAACGAAATAATAATCCAGCCGCCCGCCGGCATATTCATAGCCAACGCCTCCGGCAAGGCGGCGAGCCAACCCGAAGTCATCCGGGACCTTTTATACAAGCAAATCGCGAGGCCGGTACGGTGGAGTGAGACGCTGCAGCGAATGGTGGCGGGGGACGTAGCTACGGCCGTCGAGTTCGGCCACGGCCGCGTGTTGACCGGGATGTTCAAAAAAGTCAAACGCGACGCCCAGGTCCATAACGTCCACGACGAGGCGAGCCTCGCCGCCGCGGCGGACGCGTGCCGGGAATCCGCGCTCTGAAAGCCGCGGACGCGAGGGGACCCATAATATGCCGGAATTCGAAAACAAGGTCGCCGTCGTGACCGGGGGGGCGCGGGGCATCGGCCGGGCCATCGCGGCGCGGCTGGCGCGCGGCGGCGCCGCGCTGGCGTTGTGCGACGTCCTGGCCGAAGAGGTCGACGAGACGGCGACGGAACTGGCGCAGGAATACGACGTCCGGGCGCAAGGTTACGTCGTAGACGTCTCCGACCCCCAAGCCGTAGGCGACTTCGTTTCGGAAGTCCACCGCGAATTCGGCGCGCTCGATATCTTGGTCAACAACGCCGGCATCGCCCGCGACGGCCTCGTGATCAGGATGGGCGACGACGACTTCGACCGCGTCCTCAAGGTCAACCTGTACGGCGCGTTCTACTTCTGCCGGGCGGCGGGACGGATTATGGCCAAACAACGCTCGGGCAAGATAATAAATATTTCGTCGGTCATCGGCGTTATGGGCAACGCGGGGCAGGCCAATTACGCGGCGTCGAAGGGCGGCCTTATCGCCCTGACCAAAACCGTGGCCAAAGAGCTGGCGCCGCGCGGGATTAACGTCAACGCCGTAGCGCCGGGCTTTATCGAAACCGAGATGACGGCCGCCCTGGGCGCCGAGATAAAAGAGGAGTATAAAAAATCGATCCCGGTCGGGCGTTTCGGCACCCCCGACGACGTGGCGGAGGTCGTCGCGTTCCTGGCGTCGGACGCGTCGGCGTACCTGACCGGCCACCTGCTCTACGCGGACGGCGGTATGATGATGTAAACATCTTGGAACGAATCGATATAGGCCTTTTCGTACCTTATCGCAGGAGGAAAAACTAAATGGCGGACGTTGCCGAAAAAGTCAAAGAGATAATCGTTGAACAATTGGGCGTAACGCCCGAACAGGTCACGCCCGAAGCGTCGTTCATCGAAGACCTGGGAGCCGATTCGTTGGACACGGTAGAACTGGTAATGGCGCTCGAAGAGGAGTTCGACATCCAGATCCCGGACGAAGAGGCGGAGAAGATAACGACCGTCCAACAGGCGGTCGACTATATAATAACCAAGAAAGGGTAGCAGCTCAGCCGAGCGTCGCATTCGACGCGGCATTTTACCTGGACGCCAGCGCCGGCCTTACGAGGATTCCCCCGGCCTGCCGGGCCGGCCCGCGGCGTCGACCGCTGTTTATTATAGCTTCGCGCAAGGAGAAATTAACATGGCCGTACGGCGGGTCGTAGTAACCGGCTTGGGCGTCGTAGCGCCTAACGGGAATACCGTCCAAGAGTATTGGGAGAACCTGGTCGCCGGAAAGGGCGGCGCCGGGCTCGTGACCCATTTCGACGCCGGCGCCTTCTCGAGCCAGGTGGCTTGCGAAATCAAGAACTTCAAGCCCGAAGGATATATCGACGCCAAGGCGCTCCGGCGGATGGACACCTTCGTCCAATACGCCCTCGTCAGCGCCGTAATGGCGATGAAAGACGCCCGGTTGGCGGTGGGTGACGACGGCGTCGACCCCACGCGCATCGGCGTAATCGTGGGCTCCGGCATCGGCGGCATCGGCGTTATCGAGGAACAACACGCCATACTGCTCGATAAAGGGCCCCGCCGGGTAACGCCGCTGTTGATCCCCATGTTGATTTCCAATATGGCCTCCGGCCAACTCTCCATATATTTCAACGCCAAAGGCCCTAACAGTTGCGTCGTGACGGCGTGCGCCACGGCGGCGCACTCCATCGGCGACGCGTACCGCGTGATCGAGCGCGGCGACGCCGACGTCATGATCGCGGGGGGGACCGAGGCCGCCATAACGCCTTTGGGCTACGCCGGCTTCTGCATGATGAAAGCGCTGTCGACCCGCAACGACGACCCCGAACACGCCTCCCGGCCGTTCGACCGGGAGCGCGACGGCTTCGTCATAGGCGAGGGCGCCGGCATCCTCATACTCGAGGAATACGAACGGGCCAAGCGACGCGGCGCCAACCTATACGCTGAAATCGTCGGTTACGGCATAACCGCCGACGCCTACCACATAACGGCGCCCGACCCGGAGGGCGACGGCAGCGCCCGCGCCATGAAAATGGCCATCGACCACGCCCGCTTAAATCCGGAGGACGTCGATTACATAAACGCCCACGGCACGTCCACGCCGTTAAACGACGTGGCCGAGACCATAGCCATCAAAAAGGTTTTCGGCGACCACGCGTACAAGGTCCCCATCTCGTCCACCAAATCCATGACGGGGCACCTCCTCGGAGCCGCCGGGGGCGTGGAAAGCGTCGCCACCGTCTTGACCATCAAAAACGCCGTAATCCATCCGACCATAAACTACGAATATCCCGACCCGGAATGCGACCTCGACTACGTCCCCAACGACGCGCGGCAGGCGGACGTCGAAGCAGCCATAACCAACTCCTTCGCCTTCGGCGGCCAAAACGCGACCTTAGCATTTAAACGGGTATAAGGCAGGCCCGTACCGAGCACTTATGGCGGGTTTTCTAAATAAACTATTCGGTCGCCACGGCCCCCTGGAAGGTTATCTGTTCGACGACGAGCTCCCGGAAGAACGCCTCCGGGAGCTCAAATACTTTTGCCGGCAGCACGGCATCCACCTCGCCGACCTCTCGCTCATCGACCAGGCGCTGACCCATACCTCGTTCGCGCACGAGTCGGAGCAAGACACCGAGGACTACGAGCGGCTGGAGTTTCTCGGGGACTCGGTCATCGGCCTCTTCGCGGTGGAACATTTGTACAACACCTTCCCGGATATGAGCGAAGGTGACATGACGAAAATAAAAAGCGAGGTCGTGAGCCAAACCGCCCTCTCCGAAGTAGCGACCGAATTGGGCCTGAACCGGCTGCTGCACCTGGGGAAAGGCGAAGTCCTAAGCCGCGGCCGCCGCAAACCGTCCATATTGTCGGACACCTTCGAGGCCCTGGTGGGGGCGCTCTACCTCTCGTCGACGCTCGACGAGACGAAGGAATTCGTAACGAGGCAACTGGAGGAGCGCATCCAAAAGATCGTTGCGGGCGGCGACCTCGAGAATTACAAATCGCTGTTGCAGCGCGTCGCGTTGGAACGCTTCGGCGAAAACCCGACCTACCGCGTCCTCTCCCGCCGCGGCCCCCAACACAGCGCCGAATTCGTGGTGGCCGTCGAGATAAGGGGCAAAATATTCGGGAAGGGGAGCGGCCGCTCCAAAAAAGACGCCGAAATGCGGGCGGCCCACAAAACGCTGCAACAGCTCAGGCCGAAAAAACGCCGCCCCCCGGCACCTTAACGCGACGCAGAACGTAAAAACGGTTTTATGGACTACTTGCTCAGCGAAGAACAACGCGAGCTCCAAAAGCTGACGCGCGACATAGCCCGAAATACGGTGGCGCCCAAGGCCGAATATTACGACCGCCACGACGAATTCCCCTGGGACGTCGTCAAGGTCTTCGCGCAGGCCGACCTCTTCCGCGTTTTCGTCCCGGCCGAATACGACGGCCTGGGCATGGGCGTATTCGAGCTGTGCCTGGTGGCCGAAGAGCTGTCGAAGGCTTGCGCCGGCATCGCGCTCGCGCTCTTGGGAACGGCCCTCGGCGCGGAGCCCATTTTAATCGCCGGGACCGACGAGCAGAAAAGGCGGTTCCTGCCGCGCGTCGCCGCGGGCCGGGCGCTGGCGGCGTTCGCGCTCACGGAGGCCGAGGCCGGCTCCGACCCGTCCGCGGTCCGCACCCGGGCCCGGCGCGACGGCGACCACTACGTCCTGAACGGCACCAAGCAATGGATAACCAACGGCGGCGAAGCGGAAATCTACGTCGTCATCGCGAGCACCGACCCCGCGCGCGGCGCCCGCGGCCTGAGCGCGTTCGTCGTTGAAAAAGGCGCGCCCGGCTTCGAGTTCGGCAAGAGGGAGGACAAACTCGGCATCCGGGCTTCGGCGACGCGCGAACTGATATTCGCCGATTGCCGCGTGCCGGCCGAGAACCTGCTGGGGAAGGAGGGCGCGGGCTTCGTCGTCGCGATGCGGACCTTCGACCGCACGCGGCCCGGCGTCGCGGCCCAGGCCGTGGGCATCGCCCAGGGCGCGCTCGAGCTCGCGTTGGCCTACGCCAAAGAAAGGCGCCAGTTCGGCCAACCCATCTCGAGTTTCCAGGGATTGCAGTTCATGCTCGCGGATATGGCGACGAAGACCGAGGCCGCCCGGGCGTTGACGTACGCCGTGGCGCGGATGATAGATGCCGGCGCCCGCGACGCGAGCCGGTACTCGTCGGCCTGTAAGACCTTCGCCTCGGACGCGGCCGTCGAGGTGACCGCCGACGCCCTACAGATATTCGGCGGTTACGGCTACATGCGCGAGTATCCCATCGAGAAGTACTTCCGCGACGCCAAAATCACGCAGCTATACGAAGGGACGAACCAGATCCAACGGCAAGTCATCGCGCTGGACCTGATACGCACCGCCGGCCGCGCGTCGTAGCGGCCGCGGCAGGCCCCCGACGGCGGGGGCTTTTTTTAAACCTATGGCGATACTTTTTTCGAAGGTTGCCTCGCGGGTCCGTTCGGCCTGGGCCGCGGCCTCGCGGCGGCCCGCGGTCGTGATCGGCGCGACGGCGGTCGCGCTGGTCGCGGTGGCCGCGGCGCGCGTCGACCTCGTCCTGAAGCTTACGCCCAAGACCAACGACATGTACTCGGAGTCGCTGGTCCGCTTTCGCTACGCCGAAATGGTGATGAAGGGGGAGGCGCTGCCTCGTCTGGACCCGATGGTGCAGTGGCCGGAGGGCTTCCGGCGCGACGAGATGATATTGCCGCTCGCCGACTACGCCGTCGGCCTGAGCTACCGGCTGTGGGCCGAAATCTTCGGCCCGCCGGATCGCTATGAGTACCTGCGGTACTTCATGGCTTTCTACACGGCGAGTTACGTGCCGGCGGCGTTTCTTCTGTTCTGGGTTATGTTCCGTCGGCCCGCGCCGGCGTGGGCCGCGACGGCCCTCTACGCCACCTGCCTCCCGACGTACCTGCGCGCCGCCGGGAACTATCTCCGCGAAGACTTCGCGACGCCGGCGCTAGTCGCGGCGTCGGCCTTGGTCTGGCTATTCGTCGAAAATCGCCCGCTGACGCCGCGCAAGCGGCTAGCCGCGGCCGCGGCGCTGGGGCTGTGCGTCTTTTACGCGCTGAGTTGTTGGCACATGGCCCAGTTCTACGCGAACGTACTTTTGGCCGTAGTCTTCCTCGCGGCGCTCGCCGCCCGGCCCGGCCTATACGGCCATATCGGC
>CAZLXP010000131.1:0-5949 GCA_964563535.1 uncultured bacterium
GTTGATGGCGCCGTAGGAGGTCTGCGTCGCGCCGGTGACGGCGTCCACGTCGACGGCGGAGCGGCCCCGCAAAAACTCCCCCAACTCGTCGAAGGCCGCCGACGCGATCGGGATGGTATCGTAATGTTCCAGTACCTCAAAATCCTTAACCTTGTGGCCCTCTACGGTTACGGCCACCTTCACCGGGCCGCGCTTCCCTTTGCCCTCCCCCTCGTACGTGCCGTCCGCGGCCAATAGGACGGCGTCGCCGAAGTGGCGCGCGTGCCACGCCCGCACGCTCCAGACCTCGAAGGCGGCGAAGCCGTATAGGCCGACGCCGACGACCAGTACCGCGGCCAGAAAGTACGCCAGGCCGCGTTTGTGACGCCGCCACCGCTTGAACGCCCACACCGCCAGGCCGACGTATAGCAGGCCCAACGCGATGAGCCTGGCGCCCGCGAAAGTCAAGGCCACGACCGCGAGAATGAACGCGAGCCGCAGCCACCGGTTGGTGAACGATAGGCGGAACTCAGCCAAGGCGCCGCCCCCCGCTCGAGCGATACCATTCGTAAAGGTCGTCTATGTACTCCCGGCCGACGAGGCCCCCGTAAACCGCGCCCTCGACCACGTCGAGCGGGACCTTTCCTTCTTTCACGGCGCGGGTCGTCGCGACGCCCATCTTCCCGAAAAGGCCGGCGAGGTCCAGGTGTTGGACGCAGAAGCCGTTGCAGTTGCCGCAGCGGATGCACAACAGGCCGCGGTTCCTGATGAAGCGGCGGTAGTCCATCGTGCGGCACGCCACCGTGAGCTCGGCCTGAAAAGTTATCGACGCCGGGCAGTTCTCCTGGGTGGCGTAGCACGCGCGACACTCGTAACAATACGCCGCGTCCCACATCCCGAGCGCGATGGGCCGGAGGACGTCCAGCGTCACCGCGGCGCCGATGCCGACCATCACGGCCCGGTTGAGCGCCGGCGTCGTCATCCGGTCCGCTAAATTGGTGAAGGACGCGTAGCGGTGAATGCCGGGGAGCGCCGCCGCCTTATCGGCGTCCCGCGACCGCGGTATCCACTTGACCCGTGCTTCTTTCTTGTCTCGGTCTTCTTCGGCCATGGGCGATTATTTGCCGATATTTTATATTAACCCGCGGCTCATCGCAACCGTTAATTCGTGATGGCCGTCACTAGCGGGGCAAAAGGAGCGCGATAATCAAACCGGTAATGAAGCCGCCCACCGCGCCCTGCAGCAACTGCTTGGGCGAGCGCATGTCGAGGGCAAAAGCGATTATGACGCCGCTAGCCGTGCCCGCTGCCAGAAACGATATGAAGAAAGGCATTTATTCCTCCTGTCGCGATTCGCTCCCGGCAAGGCGCGCGCGCACCATGTCGAGCTCGCGCAACGCCCCGGCGGCGCGTTCGCCCGGTAGAAGCTCGGCGGCGCGCTCAAGGCTCTGGGCGGCGCCGGCGAGCTCTCCCGCTTGGGATTGACTCCTACCAAGTAAATACCAATATTCGCCGTTCCCGGCCTCAAGCTCCGTCGCCCTTTTGAATTCCGCCGCCGCTTCCGCCGGCCGGCCGACGTGCAAATATAATTTGCCGATATAAGCGTGGAGCTCGGCGTCGTCGGGCGCGAAGGTCACCGCCCAGGTGATGTGCTCCGTCGCCTCGACGAGGTCGCCGGCCTCGAAGGCCAACCGGCCCGCGGCCTTGCGCGCCTGGACCGCGAGCGTTATGTTGCCGCACGCCCGCGACGCCGCGGCGGCGTACGCCAACCGCGCGCCGTCCACTTCGCCCAACGCCTCCTGCACCTTCGCGAGGCCGAGGAAGTACTCGCCGCGGTCGTCGCTCCAGGCGATAGCCTTCCGGTATTCCTCCCGGGCGGCCTCCGCATCCCCCATCGTTAAATAGGCCTCGCCGAGGGCGGCGTGCGCCGCGGGCGCGTACGGCTCGCCGCCGAGCGCGCGGCCGAGGTCTTCCACCGCGCCCCGGAGTTCCCCCTGCGCCAGGCGAATTCGCCCCCGCAAGGCGTACGCCCGCCAATCTTCCGGGTTCGATTTCAACGCGCGCCCGAGCTCCGCCCGGGCGGCGTCGCCGTCCCCCCGGCGGAAGGCCAACTCCGCCAGGCCGAGTCGAGCCGGCGCAAAGTTATCAGCCGCCGCCAGCGCCCGCTCGTAATAAACCCGGCTCTCGGCCTCGTCTTCGGCCAGGCGGCCCAGCGCGTATAATATCACGGCTTCGTCGCCGTAGCGTTTATAGTCCTCGCGGTAGGAAGACCGCGCGATAACTTCCAACCCCTCCTCGGCCAACACGTCCAGATAGAGGAGGTTCAACTCGACGTCCAACGGGTAGTGGCCGAGGGCGAACTGCAAAAAGGCGGCCGCTTTCTCCGGTTGGCGCGCGCGAAGCAGCTCGAGCCCGTACGCCCGGAAATGGTCCGCGGTCGGCTCGGCCGCGTCCCCGTGCGCCGCCGGGGCACCGGCACCGCACATCATCGCGGCCACGAGCATGAGTGCGCACCGCTTTCTCATTTTTCGCCGGCCGCGGCGGCCTCCTCGAAGACGAAGGCCGTGAGGACGTCGGCCACCATCCCCTTGTCGTCCCACTCCTTCTTCCGGGCGAGGACGCGGCCCAGGTATTCGTCCCGGCTCGAGGCGTCGCCCCGGGCCTCGGCCAGTAGCGCCCGGCCGTATAACACTACCGGGTGCGCCGGGCTAAGCTCTTCGGCCGCGGCCAAAGCGGCTTCGGCCTCGTCCGGCTCCTTGAGTTCGGCCGCGGCGAGGGCTAAACCCGCCTGAGCTTGGAAATCGCGCGGGTCCTTCGCGGCGGCCGCGGCGAAGGCCTCCCGCGCCTCGAGCCAACGGCCGGTCCGGGCCGCCGCGACGCCGAGGTTGGCGAACGCGTACGCCGGCTGCGGCCCGAGCGCGACCAGCTTCTTTAAATAATTATAGGACGCCTCGAAATCGCCGACCTCGGCCGAGAGGACGCCCGCGGTATTCAACGCTTCGGCGTTCTCGGGCGACGCTTCCAGCGCTTTTACGGAAAAGGCGAGCGCGCCCTCTTTATCGCCGCGGGCCCGCGCCACCGCGGCCTTCCCGCTCAACGCTTTAACGTTGTCGGGGAATTGGGCCAGCGTCTCGTCGAACGCGGCGTCGGCCTTTTCCACTTCGCCCAGCTGATAATAACAATACCCGGTCATAACGAGCGCCCGTTGGTCGCGGGGGTCGAGGCGGTACGCTTTGTCGTAGTGGGCAAGGGCCTGGGCGAAGAGCCACTTCTGATAATAAACGTCGGCCAGGTTGCGGTGGGCGTCGGCGAAACCGTCGTCGCGGGCGACCGCCAGGCTAAGCTCGGCCTCCGCTTCCTCCAGCTTCCCCGCCCGGTATAATCCCCACCCTTTCAAGTTGCGGCCCGCGGCGTCGTCGCGGAGCGCGAGGGCGCGGTCGCAAGCGGCAAGGCCGTCGTCGTACCTGCCCAACTCGAAATATATCCTGGCCAAAGCGAGGTAGTTCTCCGCCGAGGGCTCGAGTTCGATGGCGGCCTTCGCCGGCGTGAGCGCGTCCTCGTATTTGCCGCCGGCGTAGCAAACGTCGCGGAGGGCGATCTGCACGTCGATAACGTCGCCGTGGCTCTGCGCCAGCTTGGCGAGAAGCTGCTGGGCGTCGGCCAGCCGGCCCTTAACGCGATATACGAAGGCCAGGCTGAGGCGCGCGTCGACGTCGTCGGCGTCGAGCGCCAGCGTCGCTTTGGCCCATTTCTCGGCGGCGGCGAAGTCGCCGAGTTTGATGTAGATGTCCGCGAGGTCCCGTTTGATCCGCGCGTTATCCGGGGCGCGGCGGCTCAACTTTTCCCATTCCGCGGCCGCCTCGTCGTACTTATCCTGGACGATATAATAAGCCCGCAAATTATTCAACGCCGACTCGTTGTACGGGTTGATTTCCAAAGCGGCGAGGAGCGGCGGCAGGGCTTTTTCGTAATCGTCCTCTACCGCCAAATATATATACCCGAGGTTACTCAGCGGCGTATCGTATTTGGCGTCGAGCTCGGAAGCTTTCGTAAAAGCGAACTTCGCCTCCTCGACCTTGCCGGCCCGGAGCAATACGGCGCCGAAGTTGTTGTACGCCCGGGCGTTGTCGGGGTATTTCTCGAGGATCTCGCCGTAGAGCTGGACGGCCTCGGCGACTTTGCCTTCCTCCTCGAGCCGGCCGGCGCGCTCCAACATCTCGTCCGCCGTCTCCGCCGCGAGCGCCCACGACGCGAAACAAGCCCCCAACGCCAACAAGGCCATGCCGACGCGGACCATCATTTTCCCTCGGCCTCGGCTCCAATAGGGGGGAGGTGGCTGCGCGTTGCCCATACGAAAGCGCCCCACGCCGCCATCGCCAATACCAGCGCCGCGGCCAGGACGCCGCGCAACCCGGTCGCCGTCGCCGCCAGCGGCGCGCCGACGCCGGCGAACGCCAGGCCGAAGACGTACGCCGCCCAAGACCACGGCAGCGTCGCCGGCTCGCGCCCCGCCGCCGCCCCAAGGCCCAACGGCACGAACGCCCCGAGGAAGAAACCGACGCCCGCCACTAAAAGTATGGCGGCGTAGAAACGGACCCACAAAGGCCACGCGCCGGTCGAAGTTAAAACAGCGTCGCAAGTAAGGAGGCACAACAGCGTCGCCGCCGCCACTACGACGAACGGCAGCCAACGCCGCCCCCGGGTGATTGCACCGCCCAACAGGCTCCCCGCCGCCGCCACGCCCAAAAGAATCGCCCCCGACGCCGGCCCGCCCCAGGCGCCGCCGCCGACGTAGAACGCCACCTTAGGCCCGAGCGACGCGGCCAGCGCGCCGAACGCCGCACCCGCCAACAAGAAGTAGAGGGCGAAGCCGGCCTTCCCGCCCGTCCGGACGTCGCCCCGTTTAAAACCGTAGACGGGCACCACCAGAAAGGCCGCCGCCAACAAGACCGAAACCGCGCACGCCGCGAGGCCGAAGACCTGAGCCGCGCTCGCGGGCGACAGCGCGAGTTCGTTCCATTTAACCAGCCGGAACGGGAAAGGTCGGTCGTCGCGCGCCGGCCGGACGTCGTAATCGTACCCGGCGAAATTCGGCTTTCCGCCGGCCGGGGCCAACAACGCGGCGTAGGTTTTGGCCGAGGCCGTCGCGGGCGGCGTGCGCCCGGGTAAGTAGACGGCCTCGAGGTCGTCGCCGGCGAGGCCGACTAAGCCCTCGAGCTCGAGGTCGCCGAAGCCGCCGCGCTTCGCCAGGAAGGTCACCGCGTCGCCGCGGCGGAACACCGCGACGCAACCCGCCGGCTTAAGTTCGCCCTCTTCGGCGAAAGCCTGGCGCGCGGCCGCGACGATTTTCAGGCCATACGGCGGCCCCGCCCCCTCCTTAATCGTAAAGCTGACGATGCCGGCCGGCGCGAGACGGCGATAGTATTCCCGAAAAGCTTCGACCGTAAAGAGATAGTCGGCGACTAACGCCGGCGCCGGCTCCAGGGCCGCGGGCAACGCCGCCGGCGAAAAGGCGATCAAGTCGTACGTATCGGCCGTGCCCCGCAAGAAAGCGCGGCCGTTGCCGGCGTGAACCGCAACCCGGCCCTCGCGCAGCGCCTTTTCCGGGTAACGCAATCTTTTTAAAAGCTTACGGGCCGCGCCGTCGACCACTAAGTCGATATCCCCGGCGCCGAGGGCCGATAACGCCAGCGCGTCGAAACCGCCGCCGCCGAAGACCAAAGCCCGCTCGGGGGTTTTTACGCCGCCGGCGAAAGCGGGGACGAACTTTTTAACGAATTCTCGCGACGGCGCCTTCCCGGTTACGGGCGAGGCGCCGCGGCCGTCGACGGCCAGCCATTCGTGTTCAGGTAACGTCCTCACGATGCCGGCGTCGAATATCGTAAAGAGCGGTGCCGTCGGGTCGCCCGCGGCCGCGCCGACGAGCTCCGCCCGGGCCGAGGCGCTCCACGCCGCGGCCGCGGGGAAACT